>DATLGA010000051.1:0-19474 GCA_035540715.1 Candidatus Limnocylindrales bacterium
CGGCCCGCCGCGCGACGTCGCCCGCCGCCCAGACCGATGGATGGCTGGTCCGATGCGGCGCATCGGACCAGCCATCCATCGGTCTGGGCGGCGGGTGACGTTGCGCGGCGGGCCGGCGCGCGGATCGAGCACTGGCACGCCGCGAGGGAGGGTGGAGAGCGGGCCGCGCGCTCCATGCTCGGGCTCGACCTCGACCCCGATCCCGCGCCGTGGGTCTTCTCCGAGGTGGCCGGCCATTCGGTCGACGTGATCGGCGCGGTCGAGCCGTGGACCGAGGAGCGCTGGGTGGATGATCGGGTCCTGGCGTACACGGAGGGGGAGCGGCTGATCGGGCTCGCCGTCATCGACGGCGCGATGCCGGTGGAGGAGGCTCGGCAGCTGGTGGCGGCGGGCGATGCTGCCAGACTTGCGTCCCACGAACGTTAGGCAGGCGGAGTGCCGGCACCGAGGGTGCCCGGCCCGGGATGTGAGCGTGCGAGCGCCCGAAGAAGAGGTCCTCGCGAGCCCCCGGCGGCCCGAATCAGTGCCTACCGTGAGCGGGGAGTCAAATCTGACAGCAGCGACACCTTCGTGACCTGGGATGGCCGCTCGCCCGCGCCGCAGGCGGTCGCCGAGTTGACCCTCGGAGGCCCGTGGAGGACAATGGCGGCGTAAGACCGACCAAATCAGTCGGGATTCCGTCGCATCGGCCCCGAGAGCAAGCCAACGAGGAGCGCATGGCCCTTCCGAACCCTGCCCTGACTCAGATCCCCGACAGCTACAAGTACGGTTGGCACGACGCCGACGCGCGGCCGATCAACATCGCGCGCAAGGGGCTGTCGGCGGAGATCGTCGAGGAGATCAGCCGCTTCAAGGGCGAGCCCGAGTGGATGACGAAGCTCCGCCTCAAGGCATACCGCCACTTCGAGGCGCGGCCGATGCCGTCGTGGGGCGCCGACCTGGCGCCGATCGACTTCCAGGACATCTACTACTACATCGCGCCGACCGACAAGGCGGTGCAGTCGTGGGACGACGTGCCGGACTACATCCGCCGCACCTACGACAAGCTCGGCATCCCCGAGGCGGAGAAGAAGTACCTCGCCGGCGTCGGCGGGCAGTACGACTCGGAGGTCGTGTACCACAACATCCGCGAGGACCTCGAGAAGCAGGGCGTGATCTTCCTCGGCACCGACCAGGCGCTCAAGGAGTACCCGGAGATCTTCCGCGAGCACTTCGGAACGGTGATCCCGGCCAACGACAACAAGCTCGCTGCGCTCAACACGGCCGTCTGGTCGGGTGGCTCGTTCATCTACGTGCCCAAGGGCGTCCACGTCGAGCTGCCGCTGCAGGCCTACTTCCGGATCAACACCGAGAACATGGGCCAGTTCGAGCGGACCCTGATCATCGCCGACGAGGGCTCGAGCGTGCACTACGTCGAGGGCTGCACGGCCCCGACGTACTCGACCGCGAGCCTTCACAGCGCCGTGGTCGAGATCATCGTGAAGAAGGGCGCCCGCGTCCGCTACACGACGATCCAGAACTGGAGCCACAACGTCTACAACCTCGTCACGAAGCGGGCGGTGGCCCACGAGGACGCGGTGATGGAGTGGGTCGACGGCAACCTCGGGTCGAAGGTGACGATGAAGTACCCGTCGATCTACCTGCTCGGCGAGCGGGCCCACGGCGAGGTCCTCTCGATCGCCTTCGCCGGGGACGACCAGCACCAGGACGCCGGCGGCAAGGTCATCCATGCGGCGCCGAATACGACCTCGCTCATCACGTCCAAGTCCATCTCCAAGGGCACCGGCCGGACGAGCTATCGCGGTCTCGTGAAGGTCTACCCGGGCTGCGAGAAGTCGAAGTCGACCGTGCGCTGCGACGCGCTCATCCTCGACGAGCAGGCGCGCTCCGACACGTACCCGTACATGGAGATCGACGAGGAGGACGTGACCATCGGCCACGAGGCGACCGTCAGCAAGGTCGGCTCCGAGCAGCTGTTCTACCTCATGAGCCGCGGGCTGTCCGAGGCGGAGGCCAGCGCCATGATCGTGAACGGCTTCATCGAGCCGATCGTGAAGGAGCTGCCGATGGAGTACGCGGTCGAGATGAACCGCCTGATCCAGCTTCAGATGGAGGGCGCGGTCGGGTGACGCTGGCCACGAACCCGCAGACCCTGGATGCCGCGGCGATCGCCCGGATCAGCGACCACCTCGACGAGCCCGACTGGCTCCGCGAGCTCCGCGCCGCCTGGTGGGACCGGGCCAGCGCGACCCCTCCTCCCACCGGCGAGGAGGAGGAGTGGCGCCGGACCGACCTCGGACCGCTGCCACGCCGGGCCGAGCTGCTCGTCGACGCCCCGGCGGTCGCCGTCTCGCTGCCCGCGGGCGCCGCGGACGCCGGGGTCGTGGTGAGCGACCTCCGCACTGCCGTTCGTGATCATCCGGACCTCGTGCGTCGATACCTCGGCCGGGGCGAGGCACAGGCGTCGCACGCCCACTTCTGGGCGCTCGCGCAGGCCGGCTGGACCGGCGGCCTGTTCGTCCACGTCCCGCGCGGCGTGGCCGTCGACGGAACGATCGTGGCCCGGACGACCCTCGATCGGGCCGATGTCACGTACCTTCCCGTGACGCTGGTCGTGGCGGAGGAGGGCAGCATCGTGACCGTTCTGGAGGAGGTTGCCTCGCCGGACGGCGACGCCGGTTGGTTCGGCGGCATCGTCGAGGTGCGCGCGGGGCAGGCGGCGCAGGTGCGCTACGCGAACCTGCAGCAGCTCGGCGACGGCGCCTGGAACATCGGCGCGCAGCGCGTCGAGGTCGGTCAGGACGCGACCGTCACGACGCTGAACGCCGAGGTCGGATCCAGGGTCACCAAGGTGGGCGTGGACGTCCAGATGACCGGCAAGGGCGGCACGAGCAAGGTCCTCGGCATGCTGGCAGCCGGCGACGATCAGCACATCGACATCAACGCGCACCAGGATCTGGCTGCCGACCACACCACGAGCGACCTGCTCTACCTGTCCGCGCTCTACGATCGGGCTCGGGCAGCCTTCTATGGCGTCACCCGCGTCGAGGTCGGGACGAAGCAGACCGCCTCCTACCAGGAGTGCCGCAACCTGCTCCTGTCGCCGAACGCCGGTGCGGAGCCGATCCCGGTCCTCGAGATCAAGGCCAATGACATCCTGCGTTGCGGGCACGGGGCCACGGCAGGCGCCATCGATCCGATCCAGCTGTTCTACGCCCAGACGCGTGGCCTCGACGCCGACGCCGCCGAGCGGATGATCGTGCGGGGCTTCTTCGAGCAGGTCGTGGCCCAGGTCGACGACGAGATGATCCGGGAGCGCGTGCTCGCCGCACTGGCGCGGCGCATCGGCACGACGGAGGGGTTCGCATGAGCGCGCTCGAGCACGCGACGGGCGGCTTCGTGACGGTCGCCCGAACCGCCGACGTGGCGCCTGGAACCGTGCGCGTCGTCGAGCTCGATGGGCGCTCCCTCTGCATCGGCCTGACCGAGGACGGCGAGTGGGGAGCGATCGACAACGTCTGCACCCACGACGGTGGAACGCTCGGCGAGGGTGAGCTGGACGACACCGGCGTCGAGTGCCCGCGCCACGGCGCCCGGTTCGACCTGTTCACCGGGCGGGTGCTCGCGCTGCCGGCCGTTCGCCCCGTGACCGCCTACGAGACCTTCGTCGAAGGCGACGAGGTCCGGGTCAGGCTGGACTAGACCGATGAAGATCAGCACGCGCACCGAGTACGGCATCCGGGTCCTCGTCACGCTGGCGCGGACCGATGACGGCGCGTGCCTCTCGCTGGCCGAGATCGCACGGCGCGAGAAGCTGCCGCACGCCTATCTCGAGCAGCTCGTCGGCGACCTGCGGCGCGCCGGCCTCGTGACGTCGACGCGCGGCCAGTCCGGCGGGTATCGGCTGGCGCGCCCGGCCGACGAAATTCCCATGGCCGACGCGATTCGAGCGCTCGACGGGCCGCTGCTCGAGATGCCGTGCGCGGGTGCCGATGATCTCGAGCACTGCGACCGACCCCAGCCGTGCAGCGTCCACGAGATCTTCCAGCGGGTGTACGAGTCGTTGTCGCGCTCCCTCGGCGCGACGAATCTCGCCGAGGTGGCGGCCACCGCCGGCGGCCCGCCCTACCCGCCGCAGGTGCGCCGCCGGAACGCGGCGGCGCACGCATCGGCCCATTCGCAGCCATCCCAGCCATCCCAGCCAACGCAGCAGCAAGCAAGGAACGCATGACCGACGAACTCGTCATCTCCGGGCTCGAAGTGAGCATCGCGGGGAAGAAGATCCTCAAGGGGCTCGACCTGACGGTCCGTCAGGGCGAGGTCCACGCCCTGATGGGGCCGAACGGTTCGGGCAAGACGAGCCTGGCCTACACGCTCATGGGGCATCCCGACTACGCCGTCGATACCGGCACGGTCACCTGGCGCGGCCAGGACATCCTCGCGCTCACGCCGGACAAGCGGGCTCAGCTCGGCCTGTTCCTGGCCTTCCAGTACCCGAGCGCCATTCCCGGCGTGACGGTGGCCAGCTTCCTCCGCAACATCTACAACGCCATCCACCACCCGAAGCCCGCGGACGAGACCGGCGAGAAGTCGGTGAAGTACACCGGGATCCCGCTCGCCAAGTTTCGGAAGCTGATGGAGGAGAAGATGGCGCTGCTGCGGATGGATCCCTCGTTCGCGACCCGCTACGTCAACGAGGGCTTCTCGGGCGGCGAGAAGAAGCGGCTCGAGATGCTCCAGATGGCCGTCGTGGGACCGCAGATGGCGATCCTCGACGAGACCGACTCCGGCCTGGACATCGACGCGCTGAAGAACGTGGCCGACGGGATCAACGCGACGCTGTCGCCGGAGATGGGCGTGCTGATGATCACCCACTACCAGCGCATGCTCAACTACGTGAAGCCCCAATTCGTCCACGTCCTCCTCGACGGGCGCGTCGTCATGTCGGGCGGCGAAGAGCTGTCCCATCAGCTCGAGGCGAACGGCTACGAGTGGGTGCGTGAGCAGGTCGGCCTTCCGGCCGGCGTCGGCGACGAGGCCTCGGCCGCGGAGCCGGTGACCTCGCACTGAGCATCGGAGCAGCACCCATGGCCGTCGAGCAGGCTCCGCCAGGCGTCTTCGACGGCGCCGCGCTGCGCACCGACTTCCCGGTCTTCGACCGGCCTCATCGGTCCGGGCGTTCGCTGTCGTTCCTCGACTCCGCGGCCTCGGCGCCGAAGCCGCGCGCCGTCATCGAGGCGCTCGCCGACGCGTACGGGCACCACTACGCGAACGTCCACCGCGGGATCTACGAGCTGAGCGAGGACGCCACGGCACGGTTCGAGGCCGCGCGCCGGCGGCTGGCCGCGTTCATCGGTGCACCGTCGGATCGCGAGGTCGTGTTCGTGCGCAACGCCACCGAGGCGATCAACCTCGTGGCGTACAGCTGGGGCCGCACGCATCTGGGCCCCGGCGACCTGCTCCTGTCGACCGAGATGGAGCACCACGCCAACCTCGTGCCGTGGCAGCAGGTTGCCGAGGCAACCGGCGCGACGCTCGAGTACGTACGGATCACCGACGACGGGCGTCTCGACCTCGACGACCTTCGGGAACGCCTCGCACGGGAACCGCGCCTGCTTGCCTTCAGCCAGGTGAGCAACTCGCTGGGCACGATCAACCCGGTCACGGAGATCGCGGCCATGGCGCGCGACGCGGGCACGCTGACGATCCTCGACGCGGCGCAGAGCGTCCCGCACATGCCGGTCGACGTCGTGGCGCTCGGTGTCGACTTCGCGGCGCTCTCGGGCCACAAGATGCTCGGGCCGTCGGGGATCGGCGCGCTCTGGGGCCGGCGCGAGCTCCTCGACGCGATGCCGCCCTTCCTGACCGGCGGCAGCATGATCACCCGCGTCTCGCTCGACGGAACCGAGTGGAACGAGGTGCCGTGGAAGTTCGAGGCCGGGACGCCGGCCATCGCGGAGGCGGCCGGCCTGGCCGCGGCCATCGACTACCTCGAGGGCCTCGGCATGGCGAACGTGCGCGCCCACGAGCGCGTCCTGTTCGAGCGCGCCTGGGCGGCGCTCGGGGGGATCGGCGGAGTGCGCCGCATGGGTCCGGACTCGCCCGACGAGCACGCGGGTGTGCTCGCCTTCGTGGTCGACGGCGTGCACCCCCACGACGTGGCCACCATCCTCGACGGCGAAGGGCTGGCGGTCCGCGCGGGCCACCACTGCGCGCAGCCGGTCATGCAGCGCTACGACCTGCCGGCGACGACGCGTGCGAGCTTCTACGTCTACAACGATCTCGACGACGTCCAGCGGCTGGTCGATGGCATCCGGACCGTTCAGCGCGTGTTCGGGACGGCGTGATGGACAACCTGTACCGCGACTTCATCCTCGAGCACTATCGCAACCCGCACAACACGGGCGTGCTCGATCCGCACGACCTGCACTTCGCCGATTCGAACCCGACCTGCGGCGACGAGATGTCGATGACCCTGCGCCTCGACGAGGCGAAGGAGCGCGTGGACGACGTCGCCTTCACCGGCCGCGGCTGCGCGATCAGCCAGGCGTCGGCCTCGATCCTGACCGACGAGCTCCGAGGCCTCAGCCTCGACGAGCTGCGATCGATCGATCCCAGGGACGTCGTCGAGAACCTCGGCGTGCCGATCGGTCCCGCGCGCCTGAAGTGCGCGCTCCTGTCCTACAAGGTCCTCCAGGGCGCCGTCATCGGCGCGGAGGCGCGATGGCCGGACGAGGCGGAGGTTCTCGCCGGCGCCAACGAGGGAGGCTCCGCTCCATGAACGGCCGGAACGGCCACGACTCCGACGCCGCGCGCGGGTACCGCGAGGTCGGCCTGTCCGAGGGCGTGGCGCTCGCGCGGGAGGGCTATCGCGTCGTCGACGTGCGCGAGCAGAACGAGTGGGACGCGGGCCACGTCGCCGGCGCGACCCTCGTGCCGCTTCGCCAGGTGCCCGAGCGAATCGCCGACGTCGCGCCCGACCGCGACGAGCCGCTCCTCGTGCATTGCGCGGTCGGCGGTCGGTCCGCGCGCGCGTCCGCCTGGTTGGCGCAACAGGGGTACACCAACGTCGTCAACCTCAAGGTGCCGATCAGCGGCTGGAAGCAGGCCGGTGGCGAGTGGGACGAGCCGGCCGAGCTCCTCAGCCCCTCGCAGCAGCGGCGGTACGCCCGCCAGGTGCTCATCCCCGAGGTCGGGCAGGAGGGCCAGAGGGCGCTGCTGGACGCGAAGGTGCTGCTCATCGGCGCGGGCGGCCTCGGCTCGCCGATCGCCCTGTATCTCGCGGCGTCGGGCGTCGGGACGATCGGCCTCGTCGACGACGACGTGGTCGACGAGTCGAACCTGCAGCGCCAGGTGCTCCACGGTGCCGATCGGGTCGGGATGCGCAAGGTCGACTCGGCGGAGATGACGATCCTGGGCCTGAACCCCGAGACGACGGTCGTGAAGCACGTCGAGCGGCTCGGCGCCGAGAACGTGGAGCGGCTGATCGCCGGGTACGACGTGATCGTGGATGGCACCGACAACTTCGACACGCGCTACGTGCTCAACGATGCGGCCGTGAGGCTGCGCAAGCCGGTCGTCCACGGCTCGATCTACCGCTGGGACGGCCAGATGACCACCTTCGTCCCGTTCGAGGGCCCGTGCTACCGCTGCATGTACCCCACCCAGCCGCCGCCGGAGCTTGCGCCGGCATGCTCGGTCGCCGGCGTCCTGGGCGTCCTGCCGGGCATCGTCGGCCTGCTGCAGGCGAACGAGGTCTTCAAGCTCGTCCTCGGCGTCGGCGAGACGCTCGCCGGCCGGCTCCTCATGTTCGACGCGCAGGGCACGACCTTCGACGAGGTCCGGATCTGGCGCGACCCGGCGTGCCCGGCCTGTGGCGAGGGAGCGGAGCCGGCGCAGGCCGGCGTGGCGGCGGCGGGTCCGGCCTCGGCGGCATCGCGATGAGCACCGTTCGCATCCCGCCGGTGCTGCGCGAGGAGACGGGCGGCAGCCGAAGCGTGGAGGTCGCCGGCAGCACGGTGGCGGCGGCCCTCGATGACCTGTTCGGCCAGCATCCGGCCCTTCGCGATCGCGTGACCGAGGACGGGGAGCTGTCGCGGTTCATCAACGTGTACGTGAACGACCGCGATGTCCGCTATCGAGACGGGCTGGACACGGAGATCGGAACGGACGACACGATCATCCTCCTCCCCGCCATGGCCGGAGGTGGGGGCTAGGCCGATGCCGGCCCGGGCCGGCGCCGCCTCCGACCTCGTGGCGACGATCGGCAATACGCCGATGGTGGAGCTTCGGCGCCTCGCCCCGCACGGAGGCGTTCGCCTCTTCGCCAAGCTCGAAGGCGCGAATCCGACGGGAAGCGTGAAGGACCGCGTCGCGCGGGCGATGATCGAGGCCGCACGGGCCGACGGCTCGCTGCGAGCCGGCCAGACCATCCTCGAGCCGTCGAGCGGCAACACGGGTATCAGCCTGGCGATGATCGGCTCGCGCCTCGGGCACCCGGTGCGGATCGTGATGCCCGACAACACGACCGCCGAGCGCGAGCAGCTTCTCCGGCTCTACGGCGCCGAGATCGTGTTCAGTCCCGGCGCCGAGGGCTCGAACGGCGCGGTGCGCATGGCCGAGCGGATCGCGGCCGAGGACGCCGACCTGTTCATGCCGTTCCAGTACGGCAACGCGGCGAACCCCGGCGTGCACGAGTCGACCACCGGCCCCGAGATCCTCGAGCAGGTGCCGGAGCTGTCGGCCTTCGTCGCCGGCCTCGGCACGGGCGGCACGCTCACCGGCGTCGGCCGCTACCTGCGCCGGGTGCGCCCGGCGGCGAAGATCATCGCAGCCGAGCCACTCCCCGGCGAGCAGGTGCAGGGACTTCGCTCCCTCGAGGAGGGATTCGTGCCGCCGGTGCTCGACGAGTCGGTGCTCGACGACCGCTACCTCGTGAACAACCGCGACGCCGTCATCGGGCTTCGCCGCCTGCTGCGCGAGGAGGGGCTGTTCGCCGGGCTTTCCTCGGGCGCGGCGATCGCGGTCGGGCTCCGCGTCGCCCGCGAGCTCGAGTCGGGCAGCGTCGTCGTGCTGCTCGCCGACGGCGGGTGGAAGTACCTGTCGACCGACCTGTGGACGCGCGATCTCGACGAGCTCGAGGACGAGCTCGAGGGCTCGCTGCTGTGGTGAGCGACGCCGACGGGCTCGTGATCCCCGCCGCCGTGGCCGAGGCGATGCTGGCCCACGCCCGCTCCGAGCTGCCCAACGAGGCGTGTGGACTCGTGGCCGGCTCCCTGGCCGATGGACGAGCGACCACCTTCCACCCGGCCCGGAACGCCGAGGCCAGCCCCCTGCGCTACAACGTGCATCCCGAGGATTTGGTCCGGATCGTGTTCGAGATCGAGGACGCCGGCGAGGATCTCGTCGGCATCTTCCATTCGCACGTGCGATCGCCCGCCGTTCCGTCGGCCACCGATCGGCGCGCCGCGCAATACCCCGGCGTCTTCTACGTTCTCGCGACCCTGGCCGATCCCGGAGCGGACGCCGCCGAAGCCATGCGCGCGTGGCGGATCGAGGACGCGGTGAGCCGCGAGGTGACGCTCGAGATCGGGTGACTCAGCAGCCGCTTGCGGTCGTCTCGAGCACCTCGGCGCGCTCGGCATCCACGGTCACGTCGCGGCGGCACGAGTCCTCCTCGCCCCCCGACCGATAGCTCAGCACGAATCGCTCGGCGGTTGGAGGCGGCATCCAGCGGGCCGTCGTCAGCATCATGTCGCCGAGCCACCGGCCGGCCTCCGAATCGCGGACGAGCTCGTCGAGCTCCTCGACCAGGTCGGACGGCAGCGATCGGAGCTCGGCGGCGACCACCGCGACGCGCGCCGTCTCGGGCTCGACCTCCAGCACCCACAGATCCTCGCCGGCACGACCGATCCGCGTCCCGGCGATCTCGACGGTGCACGACGTCGTGCCGCAGTAGCCGCCGACGGCGATCGTGTCCCAGGCGGAGCCGTCGACCGTCCACAGTGTCGCGGCGATGGCATCGGCCAGGCGCCGGGTCTGCACGGCATCGGGCACGCCGCCGGGTCGGGTCGAGGACTGCATCTCCCGCAGGAGGCCCGCTCCCTCGAAGGGCCGGCCCGGCTCCGGGAGCTCCACGCCGACGGGTGTCGGCTCGAAGGTCGGCTCCGGCGAGGCGCTGACCTGCGACGTCGACGGTGATGCCGCTTCGCTGCCGCTGGGCAACGGTGTGGGCGTCGGAGAGGCGGTCGGGTTGGCGCATCCGGCCACGGCCAGCGCCAGCACGACGACGAGGGCTCGGTCAGCGCGTGAGGGCACGGCGCAGGAATGCCGCCATCTGCTCTCGCGCGACGGCGGTTCGGGGGCAGTACGTCGTCTCGCCGCAGCCGCGCGTGATCCCGGATGCGGCGAGGGCGTTGATGCGGGCGTGATGGATCGAATGGTTGTCGTCGGTGTAGTAGTCGCGGTCCGTCGGCGGGAGGTTGAACGCGCGGACGAGGAAGGTGGCCATCTGATCGCGCGTCACGACACGATCCGGGCAGAACTTCGTGCCGCCGCAGCCGACCGTGATCCCGGCGTGGGCGAGCGCGTTGATGCTGCTCTCGTGCTTGTTGCCGGCGTCGTCGGTGAAGTAGTCCCGCGGGGCGGCCGGAAGGTTGAGCGCCCGTCGCAGGAAGGTGGCCATCTGGGCGCGGGTGACCTTGCCCTTCGGGCAGAACTTCGTGCCGCCGCAGCCGGTCGTGATGCCCTTCGCGTAGATCCACAGGATGTCGGGATAGAACTTGGACGCGTCGGTGTCGCTGAACGGTCCCGAGAGAGCCCAGGCGAGGCCGTATGGCTCCTCGCTCGCGTCGAAGCGATCGTGGCGCACCTCGATTCGCAGCGTCCCGGTCGCCGCGGCCGTGAGCGTCACGGCCTCGTACGAGTTGTCGAAGGAGTGGGAGCCGGTGACCTGCCCGTCCGGCTGACGGATGACCAGGTCGAGGTCTGCGGTCAGCGTGTCCGACTTCCCGGTGTTCGAGCTGCCGGAGGTGTGGCTGCTCCAGGCCAGCGCCACGCGCACTCGCTGTCCCTTGACGACCGAGACGTCCTGCACGACGGTCTCGCCCCGCCGCATCGAGCCCATGCGCCAGCCACCGAACGGTCCGCGGTCCAGCACGCGGTTCGACCAGGCCGCCGACGCCGTGCCGACGCCCTCGTGATCGGGGCTGAACCCGCCGTTCGGCATCGGCGTCCGTCGATGCGCGCCGGCCATGAGAATCGCGCGCGTCGCCTCCGGCCAGCTCGCGAGCGTGGGCGCGCGGGCCACGAGCTGCGCCGCGATGCCGGCCACGATCGGGCTGGCGATGCTCGTGCCGTCTCCGGTCGTGCCGTTCGCGGTCCGCACGCTCACCGCCGGCGCCGACAGATTCGGCTTGTTGTAGTCCCCGTGCCGGTTCCACGATGCATCGGTGCGATCGCGGTAGGCGGCGCCATTCGATCCGGGGAAGTGCCAGATGCGGTCGTCGCCGGTGCCGGCGGTGTTGCGATCGTCCACGCCGCCGACGGTCAGAACGTTGTAGCCGGTCCCCGGAGAAACGACGTCCCAGTTGCCGAAGGTCGAGTAGTTCCCCGAAGCCGCGACGACGAGGCGTCCCGCCTCCCACCCGATGGAGTCGAAGTACCGTCGCGCCTCCTCGGCTCCCGTGGCGGTGTCCTGGCCGATGCTGGCGTTGATGACGTCGGCGTTGCCGCCGCCGGGTGAGACGGCCCAGTCGGCCGCGGCGATGATCGCACGGTCCGTCGACAGGCTCGCCGAGTAGCCGCCGGTCCCGGCGCTGACGATGTGGGCGCCGGGGGCAACGCCGCGCCACGTGGCGCTCCGGCTGCCGATGGCGCCGGCGACCCAGGTCGGATGGATCCCGGTCACGATCGTGCCCGTCGTGCTGTAGCGCTGGACGACCGAGCCGGCAAGGTCGCCGGTGTTGACGGCGTTGTGGTACTCGATGACGGCCACGCGCACGCCGTTGCCCTGGTCGCCGCTGCCGCTCGTCCAGTCGGCGGAGACGGTGGGGCCGGCCGAGCTCATGTGGGTGCGCCACTCCTGCTCGAGGCCGAGGCTCAGCACCTTCCCGCGCGACGCCACCTCGGCGACGCTCGCCGCCGGCAGGTCGACGAAGACGAGCGGAGCCGATGTGCTGGCGTAGGCGACCGAGCCGCCCAGGGCTTCGATCTCGCCCTCGAATGCGATGGCCGCCGCCTCGTACACGCGGCGGCGAGCCTCCCACAGCTCGCCACGCAGCGACCGCGCCTGGTCAAGCGTTCCCGCGAGGGGCCGGCCGGCGAGCCACTCCACCTCGGGATGGGCCGCCTGGACTGCCGCTTCGGCACCGGAGGTGTCGACGTCAAGCCACACGGCCACCGGCAGGCGCTTGGCCGGCCTCGCCTCGCCGACTGCCGCGACGAGCGCGGCGTCGGCCTTGCGGTCCAGCGCCGAGCGGCCCTGCTGGGCCTGCTCCAGCGCGCCGTGGAGGACCGCGACAGAGCCGGCAGCACCGGTGCCGGGGCGGTACGCGCTCCGGATCTCGCCGGTCCGCCGATCGAGGAACTTGGCGGCCCACATCCGGTGTCCCGCCGCGTCGGTCGATACGGGGCGCTCGTAGACCAGCTGGTAGTCGCCCGGCGACCCGCCATGGGTCTCGGCCAGGTATCGGGCGGCTGCCGCCGCGTCCGGCTCGCCGGCGCGTGCCTGCGTCGTCGGAAGGAGCGTTCCGGCGAGGAACATGGCCGTGAGCAGGACGACGCGGCTCGAGGCGCCCGATCCTCTCGGTCGGTGATGCAGCGTTCAGCCTCCCGTCGTCGATGTATGACGCCGTATGACAGTGTCGCACGCCGCCGAGGTCAGCGTGCTCGCATCCCGCACGGCCGGCAATGACCCATCGGTGTAGGCTTCGGGCATGACCACTGTCGCCTCGCCGGCCGGCTTCGCCGCGGCCGTCCACCGCGACCGCCTGCGCCGTGCCGCCGAGGAGGCGGCCGATCGCGGCGTCGATGCGTTGCTCATCACGCCGTCGCCCGACTACGCGTACCTGCTCGGCTACGCGGCGCCCGCCCTGGAGCGCCTCACCTGTCTCGTCGTTCCGGCCGACGGTGCGGTGACGCTGGTCCTGCCGCGCCTCGAGGAGCCGCTCGCGCGCCATGAGCTCGGCGAGCTTGCAGACGCCATCGAGGTGGTCGCCTGGGACGAGACGGAGGACCCGATCCGGATCGTGCAGCGCGTCGTCGGCTCCGCCCTGCGCGTCGCCGTCCAGGACCAGATGTGGGCCCGCTTCGCGCTGCGCCTGCGGGCCGCCCTCGATCCGGCGCAACTGGTCGAGGCCGGCCACACGATGAGCGCGCTGCGCTCCGTCAAGACGCCGGAGGAGATCGATCGGCTGCGCGCCGCCGGACAGGCTGCAGACCGGGCGATGCGCGCCATCACCGCCGAAGTTTTGTCCGGCCGGACCGAGGCCGACGTCAGCAGGCGGATCCACGCGCTGCTGCTCGAAGCCGGCCACGAGGCCGGGACGTTCGCGATCGTCGCCTCCGGCCCGAACGCCGCAAGCCCGCACCACGGCGCCGGAGAGCGACGGATTCAGGCCGGGGACGCCATCGTGCTGGACATCGGCGGCGTGATGGCCGGCTATGCCAGCGACACGTCGCGGACGGCGTTCGTGGGTGAGCCGCCTGCCGAGTTCGCCGCCCTCTACGCCGTGCTGCGCGAGGCGCAGCGCGCCGCCTGCGACGCGGTGCGCCCGGGCGTGCCAGCCGCGCGGATCGACGCCGCCGCGCGCGAGATCATCGACGAGGCCGGCTACGGCGACGCGTTCCTGCATCGGACCGGCCATGGCATCGGCATGGAGACCCACGAGGAGCCGTACATCGTGGCTTCGAACGAGCAGCCGCTCGTGGCCGGGAACGCGTTCAGCGTCGAGCCCGGGATCTACATCCGCGACACCTGGGGCGCGCGGATCGAGGACATCGTGGCCTGCACGCCGGACGGTGGCGAGCGCCTCAACGCGAGCTCGACCGAGCTGTATCTCGTCGACTGAGAACGCGCGGCGTCAGCGCCTCTCGCGGTGCGAGGCGACGAGCGCCACGAGGACCTGGTCGATCGCCGCGTTCGCCTCGTGGAAGGCGGTCGTGACGTCCGCCACGTCGGCGGCCCGCCGGCGGAGGTGGCCGGTGATGGCGTCCAGGACCGGGGAGCGGAAGAAGAGGAAAGCCTCCACGGTTTCCGCCAGCGAGAGCCCCGCCTTCGATGCCTCCCCGCCATACAGGCCGCCCATCTTCTCGGCCTCCTCGAGGAGCAGCTGGCGCTCCGCCTTCTTCGACGCGGCCACGTACTCGATGACGAGCTGGAACGTTCGCTGGCCCCAGCGGCGGAACTCGTCTCGCTGCTCCGCGCTCAGCCGCGCCTGCCATGGCTGCCCGGAGTAGCCCGTGCGCTGGACGCGCCGATGGAGATCGCCGGCCATCGTCTGCGCGGAGTCAGGCAGGCGCTCCATGCCGTACCGGTGGCGTCGCGGCGCGTTGATCATCGTCTCGAGGCTGGACCGCAGGAAGCGGCGGTGGCCCCCCGGCGTCTGGTAGCTCTGCACCTTGCCCGTGTCGGCCCACCGCCGGAGGGTGTCCGGGCCGACGCCGACGAGCCGGGAGGCGGCGCCAAGCGGCAGCCAGGGATCGTCGGGGTCGTGTCGGGAGGAGCCGTCGGGCACGAGCCGAAACCTCCGGAAATCTATGTCGCCGGCAACGTACTCCCGGCGAGCCGGAAGCGTCAAGACTCAGCCGCGCAGATCTCCGGCGCGCATCCGACCGAGCTCCTCCCAGAGGTGCACGAGTGAGGCCATGCCGTCGCGGATGTTGCGCACGCTCATCCACTCGTTCGGCGCGTGGAAATTCCCGGTCGGGTTGGCGAATCCGACCATGAGCGTCTTCAGCCCGAGCTGCGCGTCGAGGGCGGCCACGACCGGGATCGAGCCGCCGGAGCGCTGGAAGAGTGGCTCGGTCCCGAAGCCGGCGGTGAGCGCGCGCTTCGCCGGCTCGATGCCGGGGTGGTCGAGCGGCGTGATCACCGGCGCGCCGCCGTGGATGACGCGAACCTGGACCCCGACCGTCGTGGGGGCAATCGACTCGAGGTGCGTCTTCACGAGTCGCTCGACCTTCCGGTAGTCCTGGTCGGGGACGAGACGCGTGCTGAACTTCGCGGCGGCGAACGCCGGAATGATCGTCTTCGCGCCGTCTCCCTGGTACCCGCCCCAGATGCCGTTGATGTCGAAGGTCGGTCGGGCGCTGAGCCGCTCCTTGAGCGTGTACCCGCGCTCTCCCTCCATCGGGGCCGGGACGCCCGTCTCATCGGTCCAGGCGGACTCGTCGAACGGCAGCGCCGCGTAGGCGGCACGCTCGTCGTCGGTCAGCTCCCGGACGTCGTCGTAGAACCCCGGCACGGTGAAGCGGCCCTCGGCGTCCGTCAGCGAGGCCAGCATGCGCACGAGGACGTTCGCCGGGTTGTCGACCCCACCGCCGTACTGGCCGGAGTGGACGTCCTGGCGTGGTCCTTGGACGCGGATCTCCCAGTAGGCGATCCCTCGCAGCCCGTAGCCGATGGCCGGCGTTCCGTCGTCGTCGAAGGTGTCGTTGTCCGAGACGACGCAGACATCGGCCTCGAGCAGGTCCGCGTGCTCCGCGATGAATGCCTCGATCGGCTCGGACCCGACCTCCTCGTCACCCTCGAAGAAGAAGCGGAGGTTGATCGGAAGGTCGCCGGCGGTCTTCATCCAGGCCTCGACCGCCTTGAGGTGCATGAACAGCTGGCCCTTGTCGTCGCCGGCACCCCGAGCGTAGACCCGGCCATCCTCGTGGCGCGGCTCGAAGGGAGGGCGCACCCACTCGTCGAGCGGGTCGGGCGGCTGCACGTCGTAGTGGCAGTACACGAGCACCGTGGGTGCCTCGGCACCGGCGTGCATCCACTCGGCCGTGACGATCGGATGCGCGCTCGTCTCGTGCATGGTGGCGCGCTCCACGCCCAGGCGCGTGAGCTCCTCGACGATCCACTCGGCGGCGCGCCGCACCTCGCCGTTCCGCTCCGGATCTGCCGACACGCTCTCGATACGGAGGAAGTCGTCCAGCTGGGCGAGGTGCTCGGCCTCGTGCCTGCGGAGGTATGCGACCGCGGCGTCGACGGCCGCGGCGGAATCGGTCTGGCTGGTCATGAATCCATGGTAGCCGGGTGGAACTGGCCGGGGCCGCCTCGCGTCTCGCCTCCATGATCATCCGCCTCGCGCTCGCCACCCTGTTCGCCGTCGCGGGCGGCGTGGCTTCGGCCTCGCCGGCGAACGCGTGCAGCTGCATGAGATGGGACGACATCCGCGAGTGGATCGAGCCGGCCGAGCTGGCCCTGGTCGGCACGGCGCTGGGCACCGATCCACGCCCGGTCGAGGCCGGTGAGCTCGGCCGGCGCTTCACGACGACCTTCGCCGTCGAGCGAGCCTCGGCGGAGACCGCCGATCGCCTCGCCGTCGCCGCTCCTCCGGGCGGGGACGAGGGTGCGTGCGGCATCTCGTTCGGCGCCGGTGAGCGCTGGCTCCTGACCGCCTACAACGAGGGCGGAGTCCTCGCCACCAGCGTGTGCTCCGCGACGAGGATGGACGAGCTGGCCCCCGGCGAGATCGGGATGGTGGAGGACCTCCTGCCGTTCCGTCCATCGCCCGAGACCACTCTGCCTCAGGGGGAGTGGCCACGGCTCCTCATCCCGGCCACGGTGGCCCTGGTGGCGGCCAGTCTCGCCGCCGCGCTCCTGCTCGGCGGCCGGGTACGGGGTCGGGACGAGCCATGAGATGGCCCGTCACCGCCCTGCACCGGGCGGCTGGCTGAGTCAGCCGAAGACGCCGAAGACGAACGCGAAGAACAGGGCGAGCGCGATCGCCGGGACCACGCTGGCGACGCGCAGGAACGCCGGCCACTCGGCCCCTCCGACGAAGGCATACGCCGGAATCGTGAGCGGAAACAGGAGCACGCCGGCCGACCAGCCGATGCGAGCCCGGACGCTGAGGTCGGCTCGATCCTGCACGTCGAGCCAGTAGGCGGCGATCATGATGAACCCGCCGACGGCGAGCACCGCGCAGGCGGTCCAGATGACGGGAAGCATGCGGCGCCGATGCTACCGGCTGGGGCGTGACTGCGCCGGCGGGAGGCGGGGATTCAGGGCTGGTCGCGCCGCCGCGCGACGTCATCGGCGCCGTTGAGCAGGTCGGTCAGCCAGGCGAGCGGCTGGCGGCGGGGCAGCGTTGGTTCGGTAGGCGGCAGAAGGGCGGCGACGGCCTCCCGAATGCGGGCGTCCAGCTCGCGGCGGGCCTCGCGGCCCCGGACGGCATCGGTCCGCAGCGGCGGCCCGAAGCGGATCTCGATCCGACGACGAAACCACAGGCGCGTCGAGCCGACGATGGCGCACGGCACGACCGGGACGCCGGAGGCGGCCGCGAACGCGGCGGCCCCTTCCTCAAAGGGGAGCAGCTCGCTCTCCCGAAAGCCGATTCGTCCCTCGGCGAAGATGCCCAGCACGCCGCCCGCGGCGAAAACCCGTCGAACCGCCCGCACGGCGCTGGGCAGCGTGATCCGCTCGGGGTGGTACGGAATCATCCCGCCGAAGACGGCCATGACCCGGTTCTTGAACCCGCGGCTGAAGTCGGCCTCTTTCGGGCCGAACCAGGTGATGCGCGGCTCGAGCGGCACGACGGCGAGCACGAGCATCGGGTCGAAGCCGTTGTGATGGTTCGCCACGAGCTGGAATGGCGGACGCGGCCAGTGCTCGAGGCCGCTGACCCGGACATCGAACAGTGAGCGCACCAGGACGCGAACGGCGCCCCACATGACCCGATACCGTCGCGTGACGGTGACGCTCAGCTCGCGTGGGCCGGTGCGGCGCGCGCGAGCGTCGGCGGTGGCGCTCACTCGAGCGCCGCGCTGGATGGGTCCACCGTTTCCGGGTCGCGCTCGCGGCGCCGTGGATCGACCGGGATCAGGGCCAGCGCCGCTCCGGCCAGCCAGACCAGCGCCAGGAGCAGCGCCGCGCGCGGTCCGTATTCGAAGCCCACCGTGCTGCCGACCAGGTCCATCGTGGTGCCGCCGAACGCCAGGAAGAGGGGGCCGGCGATCGCGGTCCCCACGTTGAGGATGCCCATGTAGCGCCCGGACGCGTGCTTCGGGATCACGTCGGTCATGAGCGCCCAGTCCACCGACAGGAAGGCTCCGGTCGCCACGCCGAAGGGGATGAGCAGCGCGATCCCCAGCTCGGCGCTCGGCGCCACGGCGACCCCGGTGATGCCGACGGCGCCGATGGCGGTCGCGACCCAGATCACCGGCCGGCGGCCCACGCGATCGGAGAGGCGGGCGGCCGGGATCGTCGCCACCAGGGTGGAGAGGCCGACGATCCCGGTCCCGATGAACACCATCGTCGTGGCCTCGTTGGCCGTCATGTCGTGCGAGCGCAGGAAGTAGAAGAACGCGTAGCTCAGCGGCGCTGCCACCGCGCCCAGGAAGAGTGCGCGCACGGCCAGCAGCCACAGCACGCTCCGCTCCTTCAGCAGGTCCGTGCCCCACGCCGACAGCGCCACGCGCAGCCACGACTGCCGCCGAGGGGGCGCTGCGGTGCCCTCGTCGATGGTGCTGACGAGGACCACCATCGTCACCGCCTCGACCACGCCCAGGCCGATGGTGGCGATGAAGAAGCTGTCGAACACGGTGAGGCCGATGGTCGCGACGCCGGTCCCCACGATGCGGCCGAGCACGATCATCGAGCCCATGAAGCCGCTGGCCATGCCCACCTGGCGCGCGGGCACGAGATCCGGGACGTAGCCCTGGAAGGGGCCCTGGGCGAAGTTCGAGCTGACCTGCAGCAGGAAGTAGAACGCCACCATGGCCAGGAACGTGTTCGAGGTGGCGAATGCGAGCAGGATGACGACGTCCAGGACCGTGCCGATCAGGATGTACGGCTTGCGCCGGCCCCAACGGCTGATGGTGTGGTCGCTGATGACGCCGATCGTGGGTTGGACCAGGATCGGGGCCATGACGCCGACGGCGTTGATGATCGCCTGCAGCCGGCCGGCGAAGAGCGGATCCATCTCGTCGAGGCGTCGGGGGATCACCACTCCGTCCAGTCCGCCCCAGATCGTCGTGATCCCCAGCCAGTAGATCGACAGGGTGATCAGGTGGGTCAGCGGCAGCTCGCGAGTCGGTCCCCCCGCCGAACGCGGGAGCGTCGTGGCGGCCCCGGCAGCCTGCGTCACTCTGACACCTCTTCGTCAGTGATTGGCGTGGTCCGCATCATGGACGCCGCCGTCGCGACGCACAATGGCCGACCCGCACTGCGGCCCGACTGCGGTCGGACGTTCCCGCCGTGGGCGCTAGAATCGCCGGGTGATCGACCCCGTCGCGTTCGAGCTCGGCCCGATCCAGGTGC
>DATLGA010000052.1:0-2554 GCA_035540715.1 Candidatus Limnocylindrales bacterium
CCGCCGGTCGTCTCGATCCGGCGGTCCTTGAGGGCAGCGCGAAGGTCGGACACGGAGGTCGCGACGGTCACATCGGCCTCACGAGTGGCTGACCAGGCTCTTGCGGAATTGGCCGAAGTGCTCGAGCGCCATCCCCGTGCCCACGGCGACGGAGTTGAGCGCGTTGTCGGCGACGTGGCACGGGATGCCGGTCACCTGGGTGAGCATCTTGTCGAGGTTGCGGAGCAGCGCGCCGCCACCGGTCATGACCATTCCCTTGTCGATGATGTCGGAGCTCAGCTCGGGTGGGGTCTGCTCCAGCACGTTTCGGACCGCCGTGATGATGGCCTGCAGGGGCTGCTCGATCGCCTCGGTGATCTCGGTCGACGTGATCGGGATCGTTCGCGGCAGCCCCGCGATCATGTCGCGCCCCTTGACCTCCATGCGCAGGGGCTCGTCGAGCGGCATCGCGGAGCCGATCTCGATCTTCACCTGCTCGGCCGTGCGGTCGCCGATCATGAGGTTGTACTTGCGGCGGATGTAGTTCGCGATCGCCTCGTCGAACCGGTTGCCACCCACGCGGAGCGAGTCGCTGACCACGATCCCGCCCAGCGCGATCACGGCGATCTCGCTCGTGCCGCCGCCGATGTCGATGATGAGGTTGCCCGACGGGCCGCTGATCGGGACGTTGGCGCCGATGGCCGCGGCCAGTGGCTCCTCGATCAGGTAGGCGTCCTTCGCGCCGGCCTTGAGGGCCGCGTCGCGCACGGCTCGCTTCTCGACTGACGTGACGCCACTGGGAACGCTGATCATGACGTCCGGCTTGAAGATGCGGACGCGCGCCACCTTGTTGATGACGTAGCGCAGCATCGCCTCCGTGATCACGTAGTCGGCGATCACGCCGTCGCGCATCGGCCGGATCGCGCGCACGTTGCCGGGCGTGCGGCCGATCATCTCGCGGGCCTCCTCGCCGACGGCCACCAGGCGGTTGTCGTCCTCGGAGATGGCGACCACGCTCGGCTCGTTGAGGACCACGCCCTTGCCCTTCACGTAGACGAGGATGTTGGCGGTCCCGAGGTCGATCCCGATCTTCATGCGTGCGCTATCGGTCCACTGCGAAACTGGCTGGACGGTCGGTGGGGTGGGCGCAGTATACCGAGAGCGGGCCCGGTCTCTGCGGGGGCTCGCGGAGTGCGAAGTACGCTCGCGGGGTTCGCGGAGTGCGCGGGGTTCGCGGCTGCTTGAGTGTCATACGCCCCGTCGGCGCGCACATGACCGAATCGCGGGCTCCGAGTTGTCATCTGCACCGCCCGCGAGCGTTAGCGACGTCCTGGGCGGTTCGGCGGGCGGCTTCACGCTCGGACGACCGCCCGCATGGTCACCTTCCGCGGCTACTGCACGCCGGGGGTGCATATGACGAGATCGCGAAGCTCGCACTCTGTGTCGAGGTGCCGCCTGACCCGAGCCTACGGATGCGAACCAGAGAAGGCCCCGAGCCCCCAGCTCGGGCCGCCGTAGCCACGCGATGGCGTCGCGGCCACGAGCCGGATAGGCGTCGAACAGCGTGTCGAGCTGCTCGAGTCGCCGGCGCGTCGTGCGATCCTCGGCGAAGACGATCGCGGGAACCACGGCGGCCACCTCCCATCCGAGGCGTTGCGCCACGTGCGAGGCGAGGCGTGCCTTGACGTCAAGCGAGCCGAGCAGTGCCTGCACGTCGACGAGCTCCGTCTTGATCTCGATCACCACCAGCAGCCCGTGTCGCAGGGTGCCACGCCAGCAGGTCGATCCGGCCCCGCTCGCCGTATCGGCTGTAGCTGACCTCGACCCGGACGAGCCAGCCCCAACGTTCCAGGCGCCGCTTGACCGATGCGGACAGCGCCGCATGGCCGGCATCGAGCAACCGGTCCAGATCCGGCCCGTGCCACAGCAGCCGGACGTCCAGGCGCCCATCGAGCGCCAGGACGACGGCCTCGAGCTCACCGAGGCGAAGGGCCTCGCCGAGCCCACGCTCGAGCATCGAGACGACTCGCCGGCTGACCCTTGCCCGGGCCGCCAGATCCGTCTGCGTCAGACGTTGCCGGACCCGGAGGACCCGGACCAGCCGGCCGAGCCGCCGCGCGTTCACCTCGACAGCGTGCCCCATGGCCGATTACCAGCCCCTTACGGGCGGATTATCGGGCGCTCGGTGAGAATGCGGGCATGCCCGAAGGCGACACGATCTACCGCACCGCCGACGTGCTGCGCGCCGCGCTGGTCGGTCGCGTGATCACGGCCGCGCGCGCGCAGCCGCGGCCGGGACTCCGGCGCGTGCCGGACTTGACGGTGCTCGTCGGGGCCAGGGTCGAGCGCGTGGATCCGCGCGGCAAGCACCTCCTCATCGGCTTCGATAACGGGCTGACGCTGCGGTCGCACCTGCGAATGAGCGGCTCGTGGCATCGGTATCGGCCTGGCGAGGCATGGAAGCGGCCGATGCGCCAGGCGAGCGCGATCCTCGAGACCGCCGAAGCGGTGGCGGTCGCGTTCAACACGCCGGTGGTCGAGCTCCTGACCGATGCCGAGCTTCGACGCTCGAAGC
>DATLGA010000053.1:0-18910 GCA_035540715.1 Candidatus Limnocylindrales bacterium
TCGGCGTCATCGGCCTGTACCACGATGCCGATCGAATCTGGCCCGACGAGGAGGTGGACCTGGTCCAGGCCTTTGCGGACCAGGCGGCGGTCGCGATCCAGAACGCCCGGCTGTATCGGTCCGTTGCCGAGCAGGCGGCGCGCATGCGCTCGATCCAGGATCTCTCGGCCCGGTTGAACCGGCTCACCGACGTGCGTGCCATCGCCGAGGCGATCGTGACCGAGGCCCGCACCCTCGCCGACTACCACGACATCCGGGTGTATCGCGTCAACCACGGCGCCGGCGTCTGCGAGCCGATCGCCTTCACCCGCGAGATGCTCCTCGACGACCTCGAGAATGCGGAGGATCTCCTGCGCGTCGCGATCGGTGAAGGCTTCACCGGCTGGGTGGCCGAGCACGGCGAGCCACTCCTCATCAACAATGCCCTCGACGACGACCGCGGCAAGACGATCGAGGGAACCGACGACATTCCCGAGTCGATGCTCGTCGTCCCGATGCTGTACGAGGGCCAGGCGCTCGGCGTCATCGTGCTGAGCCAGCTCGGCTACGACCGGTTCACCGCCGACGACCTCCAGACGATGAGCATCTTCGGCGGCTACGCCGCGCAGGCGATGGCGAACGCGGCCACGTACGAGACACTCGTCGCGAGCTCTGCCGAGCTTGCCCGCCGAGCCGAGTCGCAGCGGCGTCTGCTCGAGATCAACGAGCGGCTCCTCACCACCCTCGATCCGACGAGCGTGTTGGAGACCATCGCCGACGGCCTGCGCGACGTCGTCGCCTACGACAACCTTTCGATCTACCGTGTGGACGAGACGCGCCAGGCCATGCTCCCCGTCCTCACGCGCGAGCGCCACGCGGAGCAGGTCAGCCGCTACATCATCCCGTTCGGGCGCGGCCTGATGGGCTGGGCAGTGGAGCACGGCCAGCCGATCCTGGCCAACGACGCGCTCAACGACCCCCGAGCGCTCCAGATCCCTGGGACCCCACCGGACCCCGAGGCGGTGGTCGTGGTGCCGCTGATCGCCGAGGGAACGGCGATCGGCGCCCTGAACGTCTCACGCGTGGGCGGACCGGAGATCTACTTCAGCCCGAGCGACTTCGAGTTCGTCCAGCTGTTCGCGGCCCAGGCGTCGATCGCGCTGCGGAACGCCGACGCTCACCACGCCACCCAGCAGCGAGCCGACACCGACGCGCTGACCGGGCTCGGCAATCACGGGGCCTTCCAGCGGGACCTCGGCCGTGCGGTCGAGGCCGCCGCCGAGGCACGGGGACCCGGCGCGCGTCTCGCCGTCCTCATGATGGATCTCGACAACTTCAAGGCGTACAACGACCGGTATGGTCACCCCGCCGGCGACGCCCTGCTTCACCGCGTGGCGACAGCCATCTACGGCGCGGTTCGGAGCGGCGATCGCGTGTACCGCTACGGCGGCGACGAGTTCGCGCTGCCGTTGCCCGGCGTCACCGCCTCGCAGGCCGCGCGGCTGGGGGATCGAATCCGCTCGGCGGTGGCCCGGCTCACCGTCGACGACGCATGCCCGGTCACGATCACGATCGGCGTCGCGGCTCTCGGCCCCAAGGCGGGCGACCGTGCCGGCCTCATCGCGGCCGCGGACGTCGCGCTGTACGACGGCAAGCGAGGCGGCGGCGACCGCGTGGTCCGCGCGGACTCGCTGCCGCCGCTCTCCGCGCCGGTGGACTTCGTGGAGACGCCGATCGACGGCTCCTCGCACCCGTTCGCCGCCGCGCTCCGGGAGGCGAACCGCGTCGCCCGCCTTGCCGCCACCATGGCTGCCGACCTCGAGATCGCCGAGGACGAGGGGCGCGACGTGGAGCTGGCGGCGCGCCTCGAGACGCTCGACGACGCAGCGCTGGCCGGCCTGCAGGAGGTGCCGTCCCTCCACGACGTGGCGACGCTGCTGGTTGCCGCCCGGCGGCTCGTGGCCGATGGCTCGCGTCGCGGACGGCGAGCCCCGCGGCCTCGCGGCCGGATCGGGGCGCACGTCGTGGCCGCCGCGGCTGCCTACGACCGGCTCGTCAGCGCACGCGGCATCGAGCGCCTCGGACGGCGTGAGGCGCTCGATGCACTGCGGCGCGACCCGGCCACGTACCGCAGCGACGTCCTCGACGCGCTGGCGCGGGCCGTCGGACAGCGCCCCGACCGCGGCCGTCGTCGCCGACAGGGCGAGGCAGCCGACCGGGAGGCATCCGGCGCCGCCTGAGGTATCATCCCGGGGCCGATGACGACCTCTCGCCGCGCCGTGCTGCGCCCGGCCGGGCCAGTGGCCCTCCTGCTTGCGGCCACCATGACGCTCGCTGCCTGCACCGCGTCCGACGACGTGCCGCCGACACCCGAACCCACGCCGACCGACGTCGCGACGGCCACGCCTGAGCCGACTCCGACGCCCGAACCCACGCCCACGCCGGAACCCACGCCGCGCTTCACGAACGAGCCTGACGACGAGCTCACCGGCCTCCTCCCGGAGACGGTGGCCGGGGCGCCGCTCGTGGTGGCGCCCATCGACGCGTTCGCGTTGACGCCGGGTGACTTCGGGTCCGCCTACGGCGAGATCGGCAACCGGTTTGCGTCGCTCGCCCTCGCCTATGTCGAGCAGCCGAGGCTGTCGCTCTACGCCGCGCGGGTCGACGGCGAGCCGGTCGCGACCGAGGACCTCGAGCCTCACCTCGCCACCGCGGGCCGCTACGTCGGCATCGCCGGCCTCGACCGCGACTCGTGGGAGCTCGTCGACGTGGACGGGACGCTGGCGTGGGCTCGACCCGAGGACAACGCCACGGCTGCCGGCACGATCATCTATACCTGGTCGAGCGGGGACTTCGTGTTTCTGCTCATCGGCGTGAACGACGAGACGAACCGAGCGCTCATCGCGGCGCTGCCCGGCGAGCCGGCCCCGACGCCGACCCCGGATCCGACGCAGTCCCCCGGCGGGTCTCGCGGCGGGTCTCCCGAGGCATCGCCGACCCCCGGAGCGAGCGGATGAGGGTGCGCGAAGCCCTCGACGCGATTCGCCACAGCCTCTGGTTCGTCCCGGCCCTCTGCACGGTCACCGCCGCCATCGCGGCCCTCGTCCTCATCTGGATCGGCGCGGAGACCGATCTCGACGCCGGCGAGCTGCCGCTCGTCTTCGGCGCCGGCGCCGATGGGGCGCGGGCGATGCTGCAGGCCATCGCCGGGTCGATCATCACCGTGGCGGGCGTGGTCTTCTCGGTCACGATCATCGCGCTCCAGCAGACCAGCACCCAGTTCTCGCCGCGCGTGCTGCGCAACTTCATGAGCGACCGCGGCAACCAGCTGGTCCTCGGCGTGTTCGTCGCCACCTTCACGTACACCCTCCTCGTGCTGCGTTCGATCAAGGCCGAAGACGGTGCCGACGACTTCGTGCCGGCGATCGCGGTCTCCGGCGCCCTCCTCCTGACGCTGGTGGCGGTGGGGATGCTGATCTACTTCATCCATCACATCAGCCAGCGAATCCAGGTCACGACGATCCTGGCCAGCGTCGCGGAGGAGACGCTGGCCGCCCACGAAGGCCAGAGGGACTGGTGGAGCTCCGACGAGGATCGTGGCTGGCGGCCGGCGCGTCCCGGCGCTCCGGTCGCCGTCCCCCCGAGCGGCGCCATCCCGGCCACGACCGTAGCCGATGACGAGCTGCTGCTCGACGCCGGCGCGAGCGGCTACCTCCAGCTCATCGACATCGACGCGCTGGTCGACGCGGCCCGCGACGCCGACGGGCGGCTCAGGCTCCTGATCGCACCCGGCTCCTGGGCTCAGCGCGACGCTCCGCTGGCGGCATACCGCGGTGGGGACCTCACCGGGGAGAACCGCGATGAGCTCACCCGCCGGCTCGGCCGCGGGATCACGCTCGCCCACGAGCGGTCGTTGCAGCAGGACGTCGCGTTCGGCATCCAGCAGCTCGCCGACGTTGCGACGAAGGCGCTGTCGCCGAGCACCAACGACCCCACGACCGCCATCAATGCCATCGATCGCATGGTCGAGGTCCTCATGGCCCTCGGGCTGGCCGACGACCCGCCTCGCGCCTTCGAGGAAGGGGATGGCACCATTCGCCTGGAGGTGCCGTACCCGACCTTCGACGAGCTCGTCGGCCTCGCCTTCGATCCCATCCGACGCTACGGGGCCGATACGCCCGCGGTGGTCATCCACGTGGCGCGCGCCTTGAGCATCCTCCGGTCGCTGCCGCCGGCACGCCACGCCCCGCTCACCTGGCAGGCACGGATGCTCGCCGACGCCGCAGCGGTGATCGAGCCGGAGGGCGACCACGCCCGGGCGCTCGAGGCGCTGCGGCCGCTCATCGACTGAGGCCCCGTGCGGGCTACCATGGGCCCCGTGCTGACCCTGCCGGGGCCCGTCGTCGATGTCGACTGGCTCCACGAACATCTCCGGGATCCCGAACTCCGGATCGCCGACGTGCGCTGGTCCCTCGCCGGGCGGCCCGGTCGCGACGAGTACGCCGCCGGGCACGTTCCGGGCGCCGTCGCGCGCCCGGTCGCCACCGGAGAGCGGCCATGAGCGAGCACGACGACTGGTCCGGCTGGGACGAGGGGTCGGACGATCGCATCGGCCGCAAACGCGACCGGCTCGCGCGGCTGCTGAGCGTGGCCTCGATCCTGTACTCGCGCGGCGGCACGGAAGCCGGAGTGGCGGTGAGCGAGATCGCGCGGCTCACCGGCATGACCACCCGGACCGTCTATCGCGACATCAACGCGCTCGACGAGGAGCTCGGAGTGCCGGTCTTCCAGGCCGGGCGAGGCCGCTACGGGATCGACCGCAAGTTCTTCCTGCCGCCACTGCGGCTCAGCGTTCCGGAGGCGATCGTCCTCTTCCTCGCGGCTCGCCTCATCGCGCGCTGGAGCGACCAGTACGACGCGGCCGTGGTGAGCGCCTTCACGAAGCTGGCGGACCTGCTGCCGCAGCCGATCGCTCGCCACGTCGCTGCGACCATGCTCGTCGTCGGGGAGCACGATCCGAACGAGCCGTTCAGCCGCTCGTTCTCGGCCGTGGCGCGCGGTTGGGCAGAGGGACGCGCCGTGGAGATCACGTACGACCCGGGGACCGGGGACGAGAAGCGAACCCGGGTCCGGCCGTACTTTCTCGAGCCCGACGCCGCGCTGCGGAGCGTGTACCTCATCGCCCACGACGAGCCCGCCGGCGCGATGCGGACCTACAAGGTCGAGCGGATCCGCTCGGCCACGCTGACGCAGGACCGATACGAGATTCCCGACGACTTCGACCCGGATCGGTGGCTCGCGAGCTCGTGGGGTATCTGGTCGTCGGATTCGACGCCACCTGTCCGAATCCGGCTGCGCTTCGACGCGTCCGTCGCGCACCGGGTGCGCGAGGCGGTCTGGCACCGGTCGCAGGAGCTGACCGAGCTTGCCGACGGCGGCGTGGAGCTGACCCTGACGGTCGCGGGCACGGTCGAGATACGACCATGGATCCTCTCGTGGGGCGAGGCGGTCGAGGTGCTCGAGCCGGCGGAGCTCCGCGATGCGGTCGCGGCGTCGGTCCACGAGGCCGCGGCACGCTATGCCGGTTGAGGTCGAGCTGAAGTTCCGCGCCGCCGGCGAGGAGCCACTCCGTCGACTCGCGCAGACGCCGAGCCTCGCCGATGCCGAGCTCGGGCCACCCGTCACGTACGACGAGCTCGACCGGTATCTCGACACGGACGACGGCCGCATGGCGGCCGCGCGCTGGGCATGCCGGCTTCGCACGCGGGCCGGTGTCACACGCCTCTCGATGAAGGGGCCGCCGGAAGGCGCCGCGACCACGTCCGTGCACCGGCGCCCGGAGCTGGAAGGACCCGCGACGGACGAGCCCGAGCCGGCCCGCTGGCCCGCCAGCGCGGCCCGTGACCTGCTCGACCGTCTGCGAGGTGAGCGGGCCCTGCGTGAGCGGTTCCGGCTGCGCCAGCGTCGTACCGAGCGGCCGGTCATCCGGGCCGGGACGCCGCTCGGGACCCTCAGCCTGGATCGCGTCGAGGTCGAGGCGGACAACGAGCGGCTCGGGATCCTCCAGGCCGTGGAGCTCGAGCTTCACGCCGCCGGACCCGACGCCGCCGATGCCGCGCGTCTCGCGGATCTTGCCGCCGCCCTCGCCGCCATCGACGGGCTCGAGCCGGAGCGGCGGACGAAGCTCGAGCACGCGCTGGACCTGCTGGACCGGCGCTGATGGCCGGGCGCTGGGATTGGGTACGCGCGAGGTCGCTGCCGGAGCTCGTCGCGCTCTGGATGGCGATCCTCGTCCTCGGCTGGCTCGGATGGGATCAGCCGCTGTGGGATGCCCGGCAGCAGGCCGCGCTGCACATGGTGGCGGGCATCGCCGTAGCCGGTCTGGCGGTCCACGCGATTCGAGGCGGGGCGCTGCCACGCACGCCGATCGACGTTCCCGTCCTGGCCCTGCTCGCAGCGTTCGCCCTGGCCACCGTCACGGCGCTCAACCTGGGCATGAGCCTGCGCGCCATGGGCTCCATCCTCGCGTTCGGCGCGATGCTTCCGGCCGCGCTCCTGGCGGTCCGGCACCGGCCCACGTGGGTCGGACTGGTGGTGTCGGTGCCGGTGCTGGCCATGGCGATCCCGACGCTCGGCATGCTCGTGATCCGTCGGGTGGAGTGGGTCCTGGTCGGCGCCCCCGGTCTGCCGCCACTGCGCCTGCTGGGCGAGGGGACACCGTTCGGGTCGGTCGCCGTGCCGCCCTTCGTCATCTGGCCGGCATGGGCCCTGGCGGGGCTGATCGAGCCGCCGCTGTTGCGGCGTGGGATGCGCATCGCGCTCCTCGCCGTCGGCATCCCGCTCACCATCCTGTCCGGCTCGCGCTCGGCCTGGCTCGCCGTCGCCGCGACGCTGCTCGTCGCCGGCGTGCCGTGGGCCTGGCGCCGGCGGCATCGGCTTCGCTTCGCCCACCGGCTTACGGCGCGGAACGTCCTGACGGGGCTCGCACTCGCGGGCGCAGCGGTGATCGCCGGCCTCGTCGTCGTGCCACGGCTGACCGCGGTGACGTCCCTCGTGTACCGCGCCGACCTCTGGCGTGACACGCTGCGCGCCTGGGGGACCGACCCGGTCATGGGCATCGGCCCGGGGTTCATGCCGTTCGCCCGCCAGGCGGCGGCTCCCGACTTCAGCTTCCCGGTTCGGCAGCCGCACTCGCACAACCTGCCATTGGGCATCCTCGGCGACGCGGGCCTCGTCGGGATCGCGGCCGCCGTCGCGCTGGTGGTGGCGATCGCGATGGCCGCGGGCCCCTGGCGGAGCCGGACGGCGACCGGGCGGTCGGCGGCCCTCGTCCTCGTCGGGCTGGGCGTCGGCGGGCTGTTCGAGGACCTGACCTTCCTGCCGAACTTCAACCTGATCGCCATCGCGCTCCTCGCGGTCGCCCTGACCGACGCGGGCGCCGTACGCTGGGTGCGGCCCGCCTCGTGGGGGCGCTCGCGACGCGTGGCGGCGCTCGCCGGCGCCGGGCTGATCGGCCTCGCGGTGCTGCCGGCAGCGCTGGTGGCCGATGCGGGCGCGATCGCGCACCGCCAGGGTGCCGAGGCGTGGCTCAACGAGCGGTGGGAGACCGCCGCGGCGCACTTCCGGCGTGCGCTCGAGATCGATCCGTGGCACCCCGGCCCGCCCAAGGCGCTGGCGATCGCCGCCGAGCAGCTCGGCGAGCTCGAGCTCGCGCGCGAGGCGGCTCGCACGGCGGTGGCGCTCAACCCGGGCGATGGGCCCTCGTGGACGAACCTCGCGATCATCTGCGGCGCGCTGGGGGACGACGCGTGCCAGGCAACCGCCGCGAGCCGAGCGGTGGCGAAGGCCTCGTTCCTCGGCCTGGAGCTCGCCAACGCTGCCCTGGCCTTCGAATCCCTCGGCATGACCGAAGAGGCCGACGATGCGTACCGCCGCTCGCTCCTGTCCCAGTGGCTCACCGGCCTCTCGCTCGAGTGGCCGCGGGAGGTCGTGATCGGCGATCCGGTGCCGAGCGAGGGGACCGGGGCACAGTTCGAGATGAGCCGGCTGCTCGCGTGGTGGGCGATGGACGAGCCGATCGAGCCGGGGCTCATCGTCCACCCGGCCGTGCGCGGCCTCGCCCACGCGATCCGCGGCGAACGCTCCGAGGCCGACGAGCTCATCGACACCGCGATCGCGACGGCCGTCGACGATCCCATCACCTGGCAGGTGGCGATCGTCGTGCGGGACCATTGGGGCGAGTCGGTCGAGCACGAGCTGCGCGTCTACCACGTCCTGCGCGGCGGCCGGTTTCCGCCACGCGCTCCATCGTCCGGACCGCCCGGCCTGACCTTCGAGCTCGCGGGCTGGCGTGGCTACCCACGAGACGAGTTCGTCAGCGACGCTGAGCGGCTGCGCACGGCGCCCGCCTACCCGTGGACGATCGCTCGGGCGCTCCCCTAGCCGGCCGAACCGTCGTCGAGCGGCAGCCGCTGAATCAGTGCCAGGCGCGGACGCTCGATCGGCCGCTGCGCGGCGCCGATGGGCAGCCGGAGCCAGGCGTCCGGCGCGACGCCGGCGCGCACCCGCGCCCGGAGGTTGCGCGCAGACAGGCCCTGCAGGCCGAACCGCCCGAGCGCCTCCGCCAGCAGCGTCCCCTCGCCGCGCAGCGCGTGCGAGACGACGCAGCGATCGCCGTCGAGCAGGATCGACTCCAGCCGGCGCCGGCGGGCGTGGAACGAGCGCCGGGTCCACGAGGCGCCGTCGGTCCAGAGCAGATCCGCGGCGACGAAGGCCGGGCGGCCGGCGCGTCGATCTCCGGCCACGCGGCGACGGAGCAGGTCGACGTCGAGCCATCCGCCCTCGTCGAGCGCCAGCAGCCAGCCATCGAGCACCACCCCGTCGGCCATGAGGCGCTCGGGGAGCTCGTCGGCGAGCTCGGCGAACCCACGCATCGGTTCGGCCATGCCCTCGGCGCGCAGACGGGTCAGCCGCCCGTGCTCGACCCAGGCGAGCGCCCGCACGCCGGGCCACCACGGCTCGAACAGGAAGTCGGGATCATCGAACGGGCCATCGCCCTGCCCCGGCTGCATGACCGGCACCCGGTCCGGCAGGCCGGCCGCGCGCTCGGTGGAGATCCGGAGGTCGAGCTGCTCGTCCGGCACGAACCGGATCAGGCGGTCTTTCGCCGCCGCTGACGCGCTGCGGGCTTCTCGGCGACCGCATCGGCATCGGAATCGGCTGACGCCTTGCCGGCGCGGCGCTCCTGGCGCGCGGCTGCCACCGATGCCTCCAGCGCCGCCATGAGGTCGCCGATGTTGGTGGCCTCCGCTCGCTGCGCCGGCTCCGGCGTTTCACCGGCTACCTTGCGCTCGATGACCGCCATGAGCGCCTGCCGGTAGTCGTCGTGGTACTCATCGGCGCTGAAGTCGCCCGTCATCGACGCCACGAGCTGCTCGGCCATCTTCTTCTCGGACGGCTTGATCTCGATCTCGTCCTCGGGAAGGTTCAGCTCGTCCATGGCGCGCACCTCGTCCGGCCAGTGGAGCGTCGTCAGGAGCATGGTCTTCGAGTACGGGTTGAGGGCGGCGAGCTGCTCACGGTCCTTCAGGACGATCTTGCAGATGGCGCTCTTGCCCTGTTCCGCGAGCACTGACTTGAGGAGGTAGAACGCCTTGGCGCCGATCGGATCGGGCTCGAGGTAGTAGGCCTGCTTCACGAACTGCGCGCCGTGGCTGTCGCGCGTGGCGTCGACGAAGAGCTCGATCTCGATCGCCCGCATCGTCTTCAGCGGCACCGAGTCGATGTCCTCCTCGGTGACGACAACGTACTTGCCCTTGCTCCACTCGTAGCCGCGTACCGTCTCGGAGCGCGGAATGATCTCGTCGTGGTGGGGGCAGTACACCTTCATCTGGATCCGGTTCAGACAGGTCGCGTGCAGCAGGTTGAAGCCGATGCCCCCCTGCTCCGTGGCGAGGTAGAGCTTGACCGGGATGGTGACCAGCCCGAACTGGATCGCCCCCCTCCACATCGATCGCGCCATTGGACGTCTCTAGCTCCCGTTGCGGCCGCTCGCTCTCGTCGTGCCCGGACGAGGCGCGGGCGCACGACTATACACGGCCCATGCAAACTGCCCGCCACCGGACATCCGTACCCATTCGTACCATGCCGATGGGCCATGGACCCGCACCGGCCGCTCACGCGACACTGGTCGCGATGACCGATTCCGCCGATATCCTGCGCGCCTACGTCCTCGAGGACGACCCCGACATCGCCGCCCTCGAGGCCGATCTCCTCCGCGAGATGGGCTTCTCGGTGGTGACCTGCACGAGAATCGTCGAGCTCGGCGACCTCATGGACCTGGCGCTGCCGCACCTCATGGTCATCGACGTGATGCTCCCCGACGGCGACGGTGGGGACATCACCGAGCTGCTCCGCACCGCGTGGCCGGGCATCCCGGCCATCTTCGTCAGCGCCGCCAGCCGCGAACGCCTCGCCGAGCTGGCTCCGCTCGGGCCGGTCGTCGCCAAGCCGTTCGACCTGGAGGCGTTCCGTGTCGCCGTCGAGCAGGCGCTCGAGTCGGGACAGGCGCTCCGCAACGCGTCATGACGCCGGTGGCGAGCTCAGACGACGCGTGCGCCGTCGGGGCCCGTGACCGCGACCAGCGCCTCGTGCTCGTCTCCGTCGTCGGTCGTCAGACGATACCGGTGCTCGATCGTCGCGACGGTGGAGAGCATCGCGTTCACCGGGCAGTAGCGCGTGGCCGACAGCTCGATCGAGCGACGCAGCGCCTCGGGCTCGACCGCGCCGGCCACGCGGTGCTCCACGGTGATCGACGTGAAGATGCGTGGATGCTCGGCGGCGGACTCGCCGCTGACCGAGATCTCGTACGCGGTGGCGGCCTGGCGCTTCTTGCGCAGGATGCTCGCCACGTCCATGGCGGTGCAGCCGGCCAGCGCGGCGAGGAGCGTCTCCTTCGGGCCGGCGGCGCTGTCGTCGCCGTCGGGGGGATCCCCGTCCATCTCGATCGGCTGACCCGTCCGCGTGCGAGCCTGCACGCGACTCCGGCTCGGGTCGACGGTGGCGACGACGGTCATCGGCATGGCGAGAGGGTACGTCAGCGGACGGTGCGACGATGCGGGTGATCCGGCCGGCCTCCCTCCACCCTGTGGCGCGCCGACGGCAGCTCCTCCTGTCGCTCAGCATGCTGAGCGTCGGCGTCCTCGCCGGCCAGCTGACCCTGGTGATGACGAGCGCGCCGCTGACCGGGGCCATGGCCGGAGCGTCGGCCATCGGCCTGGGCGTCGGCGTGGCATGGCTGGTGCGCGCGTTTCGACCGACCCGCGCGCGGCGGCTGGCCGAACGCCTGGTGGCGCTCCTCGCGCCGACGTTCGATGACAGCTACACCCTCGTCGTCGCGCCGCGCCTCCCGATCCGCGATGCTGACCGGCTCGATGCGATCCTCGTCGGGCCCGGTGGCGTCCGCGCGCTGACCCTGCGGGATTGGGAGGGCCGATACCGCGTTCGCGGCCGTGTCTGGGAGTTCGATGCACGCGGACGGCGAGGCTGGATCCGCTGCCGCACGAACCCGAGCTTCGAGGCCATCGCCCTGGCGAACGGCGTCGCGCGATGGGCCGCCGATGCAGGGTTCGGCGAGCTGCCGCTGCGGCCCGTGGTCGCGTTCCCCGACTCCGCCGCACGCGTCGTGCTCGAGGAGCCCGAGGACGAGGTGATCATGAGCGACAACGCCCCGTGGTGGGCGAACAGCATCGGCCGGGTCCGGCGCCTGGATCCCGCGGTCGGTGCGCGGTTGCTCGAGGCGATCCTCGAGACGTCGGAACGGCTCGGCTCGCCCGCCGGCGGTCAGGAAGCGGCGGATTCGCGCTCGAGCACGGGCAGGACGTCCGCGATCTCGTCGGCCCGGTAGCACGCCACGTAGTGGCGGTCGCCCTTCGGCTCGAGCGGCGGATGGGGGTTCGTCCGGCACACCTCCGCCGCGAACGGGCAGCGCTCGATGAAGCGGCACTCCGGCGGCGGATTGATCGCCTTGCTGATCCCGCCCTTGATCTCCACCGGCGTCCGGCGGATGGAGGGGTCCGGCACGGGCACCGCTGACAGGAGCGCCTTCGTGTACGGGTGCTTCGGCGTAGCGAGGATCTCCTCGGTCGGGCCGATCTCCACGATCTTCCCGAGGTACATGACGGCGATCCGATCGCACATGTAGCGCGCGACGGCGAGGTCGTGCGTGATGTAGAGGTACGAGACGCCGAGCTCCCGGGCGAGCTTCGTCATCAGCTCCATGATCGAGATCCGAATGCTGACGTCGAGCATCGAGGTCGGCTCGTCGGCCACGACGAAGCTCGGGTTCATGACCAGGGCCCGCGCCACGGCCACGCGCTGCCGCTGGCCGCCCGACAGCTCGTGGGGATAGCGGAACAGGAAGTTCTCCGGCGGCGTCAGCCCGACGAGGCGCAGGAGCTCGAGGACGCGCTGCTCGCGCTCGGGGATCGTTCCGACCTTCTGGACCGCGAGCGGCTCGGAGATCGTGTCGTAGATCGTCCGTCGCGGGTTCATCGACTCGTACGGGTCCTGGAAGATCATCTGGACCCTGCGACGGAACTGCTTGACCTCGCCGCCGGTGACGTGCGCGACGTCGCGCTCGTAGTCGCCGTCCCGGAAGAGGATGCTGCCGGCCGTCGGCTCAATGAGCTTCACGAGCATGCGCCCCGTCGTGGACTTCCCGCAGCCGGACTCGCCGACCAGGCCGAGGCTCTCGCCGGGCGCGATCTCGAAGCTGATGCCGTCGACGGCATGGACGAACTCCGTCGGTGCGCGGAACAGCCCGCGGGAGATCGGGAAGCGCTGCTCGAGGTCGGCGATCTGGAGCAGGGGCTGTGTCACGTCGGTCGACCACGAAGCGGCCGAGCGAGGCCGGTCCTGCATCGTCATCGCTGCAGCGCCGCCTCCAGCTCCGGCACCTGGTCGTAGTGCCAGCACGCGACGCGATGCCCGCCGCCGATGTCCTCGAGCGGCGGCTCCTGCTCGACGCAGCGCTCGCTGGCGAACGGACAGCGCGGATGGAAGCGGCAGCCGGTCGGCGGGCGCAGCAGGTCGGGCGGCTCGCCCTCGAGCGGCGCGAGCTGGCGGCGCGGCCCGGTGATCGACGGCGTCGAGCGGAGGAGCAGGTACGCGTACGGATGCTTCGGGCGGGCGAAGACGGTCGCTGTGGGCCCGTACTCCACCAGCTTCCCGGCGTACATGACGCCGAGCGAGTCGGTGACCTCGGCGATGACCGCGATGTCGTGCGAGATGTAGATGATCGACATCCCCATCTCGGCCTGGATGCGCTTCAGCTCCTTGAGGATCTGGTCCTGGACGATCACGTCGAGGGCCGTGGTCGGCTCGTCGGCGATGATGAGCTCCGGGCTGCATGCCAGCGCCATGGCGATCACCGCGCGCTGCCGCATGCCGCCCGAGAACTCGTGCGGGTAGCGGTCCAGCATCGACGGCGGCAGGCCCACTGCGCTGAACAGCTTCTCCATGTGCTCACGCTGCTCGGCGTAGTTCATGACGCCGCGGTAGTGGGTGTCGAGCGTCTCCCGGATCTGGTCGCCGACCCGGTAGACCGGGTTCCACGAGTTCATCGCGCCCTGGAAGACCATGGCGATGTCGCGCCAGCGGCGGCGGCGCATCTCCTCCGGGCTCAGCCAGAGCAGATCCTCGCCGTTGAGCCGGATCTCGCCGGACACGTACTCGGCGTTCGAGGGCAGCAGGCGCAGCAGCGAGAGCGCGATCGACGTCTTGCCGCAGCCCGACTCGCCGACGAGGCCGACCGCCTCGCCCTGGTGGACGGTGAACGAGACGTCCTCGACCGCCGACACCTCGCCGGCCTTGATCTTGTAGCGCATGACGAGCCGATCGACCTCGAGGAGAGGCTTGCTCGGGTCGATCTGTCGTTGCTCGAGGTTCTCCAGGGACAGCGTCATCGATTCCTCTGTGATCAGCGCGCGCGGAGACGCGGGTTGATGACCTCATCCATGCCACGACCGACGAGGAAGAAGGCGAAGCAAAGGAACGAGACGGCGAGGCCGGCGGGGAAGAGCAGCCACCAGTAGTCGGTGCCGCTCAGCAGGTACCCGTTCGTCTGGGCGGTGTTGATCATGATGCCCCACGTCATCGGGACGTTGAGGAGGCCGAAGAACGAAAGCGTGGCCTCGATCGCGATCGCCTCGGTCACGCCGAACATCATGAACAGGAAGCTGAGCGGGAGCACGTTCGGCACGATGTGCTTGAAGATGACGTGCCAGTCGCTGCCGCCGGCGACGCGCGCGGCGTCGATGTAGGCCTTGACCTTGATCGCGAGCGCCTGCGACTTCATGACGATGGCGACGCCGCCGAATCCGCTCAATATCCCGATCATGACGCCCAGCATCACCATGTTGATCTCGAACATCGCGCTGAGCAGGATCAGGACGGGCAGCAGCGGCATGAGCAGGATGAGGTCGGCGAAGCGCATCAGGCCGCCGTCGATCCAGCCTCCGAAGTACGCGGCCACCGCGCCCACCGTCGTGGCGATGAGGACGGTCGTGATCGCCGCCACGGCGCCGAGGAAGAATGCCGCCCGGGTGCTGTAGAGCAGTTGCGAGAGGATGTCGCGCCCCTGCGGATCGGTCCCGAGGAGGTGCGGGTAGGGGCCATCCATCGTCGGTGGGGCGGGCTGCGACGGGATCGAGACGACCGCGCCGACCTGGATCGTGGGGTTGAGGCGGAGCCGGGCTCGCTGCAGGCCGATCTCGCTGGTCGGATCGGTCGGCTCGCCCTCGACCACCGTGTACTCGGTCATGACCGCGTCGTAGCCGCGGATCGGGTCGTAGACGCGCGGCTCCCAGACAGTCGCCATCAGGATCGGGTGGATGATCGCCATGATCGCGAAGATGCCGATGAGCGCGAGGCCGACCATCCCCATCTTGTTCTCGCGGAAGAGGCCCCAGGTCGTGCCGAACGAGCGGCGCATGAGGCGCAGGCGGATCTTCCACATCGGCACCTTCGACAGATCCGCCCCCTGCGTCAGCTCGCGCGAGGACGAGCCGCCGACCGGCACGCCGAGCTCGGCCTTCGACGCCTTCTTCTTGTCGACCGTCGTCATCGGAGCCCTCTCATGCGACACGGATCCTGGGGTCGAGCATGGCATACAGGATGTCGGCCACGAGGTGCGCGATCAGGGCGAGCACGCCCGTGATGGACAGGGCGCCCACGGCCAGCGGGATGTCGGAGACGCCGATGGCCTGGAGGAAGATCAGGCCCATGCCCGGCCACGAGAAGATCGTCTCGGTCACGATACCGCCGCCGATGACGAACGCGAGCGCCAGCACGAGCGAGGTCGTGACCGGCAGCAGCGCGTTCCGCGCGGCGTGCCGGTCGCGGATCTGCCAGTCGGGCAGGCCCTTCGCTCGAGCGGTGAGGATGTAGTCCTCCCCGAGCGTCTCGAGCATCGCGCTGCGGGTCAGCAGCATCGTGGCGCCGAACAGGACAAGGCCGAGCGTGATCACCGGCAGCATCGTGTGGTGCGCGATATTGGCGACGTACGTCGTGTTCGGATGCAGCCACCAGAACCCGACCAGTGCGGCGATCGACACGATCCCGGCGACCTGGTTGAGCCGATTCTGCGTCACGAGGTTGCGCGAGTACCGCCGGATGAGCCATCGCGCGGCGACGTAGAGGACCGACACGATGATGACGGAGAAGATCATCTCCTGGAAGACTTCGTTCGCGTTCAGGCCCGCCCCCTGCCAGAGCCGGGCATCGATGAAGCGGCCGATCGGGAACCAGCCGAGGAAGAAGCCGAACGTCCAGAGCATGACGATGGCGAACCACGGATAGAAGACCGTCTGGAGAAAGATGCCGGTGGTGATGAGGCCCTGCTCGACCGTGGCGCCACGACGCCAGGCGATGAGCTTGCCGGTCTTGAAGCCGAGCCAGAACGCGAACAGCGTCGCCGTCAGGAACAGGACCAGCGTCCGGGGAAGGGCGTTCCAGAGGACCGTCGAGACGTCCTGCGGATAGCGGCTGAAGCTGACGCCCATCTCGCCGCGGAAGAAGTTCGTGATGTAGGTGAAGTACTGCTCGTGGAGCGGCCGGTCGAGGCCGAGGCGCTCACGGAGCTCGATGCGTGCCGACATCGGGATGTCGGGGTTGCCGATCAGCGTGTCGCTGATGTCGCCAGGCATCGCCTGGAGCATGAACCAGATCAGCGTGAGGAACACGACGAACAGCGCCAGCATCTGCGCCAATCGGCTGATCAGGAACTTGAACATGCGAGCGCCTGGATCCTCTCGTCAGTCGAGCGACAACGAAGGGGGAGAGTGTAGGCGGTGGGGGGCGGTGATGGCCACCGCCCCCCACTGCCGCGGGTGTCAGCTTCTGGCTACCGGGCCGTGACGGCTGCCGGAGCGCCAGAGATGAACTGCAGGCCCGAAAGGGTCTCGGTGAACGGATACGCGACCCTGTTGTTGTAGAACTCCAGGATGCCCGTATCGAACAGCGGGACGTGCGGCTTGTCGATCGCGATCAGCCGCTCCATCTCCCACATCGCCTCGTAGGCCTCTTCCTCGGTCTGAGCCGCGTCGAAGGCTGCCGAAGCCGCGTCGTACTCCTCGCTGGAGTACTGCGTGTTGTTCGAGTCCCCGCCGGTGGCGAAGAACGAACCGTGGAAGGTCGGGAACGCCGCGTTCCCCAGCGAGTAGCCGAGGATGAACATGTCGAAGTCCGACGTGTAGTTGTTGTCCGCGTCGGTCGCGAACACGTCGGCCACGATCTTGTTGAAGTCCGTCGGGATCGACACGAGGTTGATCCCCATCTCCTGCGCGACGCCGGAGATGTAGTTGCCGAAGGTCGCCCGCAGCGGATCGTACGACGCCGTCGGGGTGATCAGCTCCAGCTGGCCAACGGGCTCACCGTCGGGGCCGATCAGGCCCTGGCCGGCGGTGAAGGTGCCGTCCTCGATCGTGGGAGCGGTCTCCCACGTGTAGCCGGCCTCCGTCAGCAGATCGATCGCGATCTGGCGACGCTCGTTGTCCTCGAGACCGGCGTAGCCGATCTCGGCCAGCTCGGCCGCGGCCTCCTCGTTGTACCACGCCACGTTGCCCTCGGGCAGGATGACGTAGAGCGGGAAGGCAACGCCCTGGAGCAGGTTGCCGGTGACGAACTCCTTGTTGATCAGCGCGGTGAGCGCATCGCGGAAGGCCGGATCGCTCATCGGCGCCCGGGCATGGTTGAACGCCATGAACCGGAAGCCGTTCGTCGGGTTGACGATGGCGGTCAGGTCCTCGTTCTCCGCGACCTGGTCCTGGAAGCCGCGCTGCATGCCGAGCGGGTTCAGGAGGAAGTCCACCTCGCCGTTGGCGAGCGCGAGGACCGCGGCCTCCTGGCCGCCGTACAGCGGGTACTGGAACTCACTGGCGTACGGACCCTCGGTCCAGGTAACGCCACCCGAGCTCTGCTCGGTGCCCTGGTCGTAGTAGTTCTCGTTCGCGACGCTCGCCGCGAATGAGCCTTCCTGCCGATCGCTGAAGACGGTCGGCCCGGAGCTCGGAGCATCGGCGCCCGAAGCGGCGATGAGCTCGGTGCGCGGATCCTCGGCGTTGGCGGCCTCCTCGACCACCGGCGCCCAGAAGTGCTCCGGCATGACCGGCATCAACGGCACGCCGGTACCGGGACCCCACTGGGCCAGGCCGGGCTGCGCGTTGAAGGTGACCTGAACGGTCTGGTCGTCGACGGCTTCGACGGCGGTGACGATGTCACTGTCGACGAAGTCCTGCCAGTTGGCGGTCAGCTGGAAGTCGACCGCGGTCTGCCAGGTGAACGCGAAGTCCTCGGCGGTGATCGGCTCGCCGTCGGACCACTGGATGTCGTCGCGAAGCGTGATCGTGCCGACCCAGACGTCACCGTCCTGCTCGGCCGGCTGCAGCTCGCCATCGGCCAGCACAGGCTGGAGCTCGATGCCGGGCATCGCGATCGTGTACGCGCCCGCGTCCATCGGGGCCAGGAAGTAGCTGTTCCACACCGTGTTGCCGGCGGTGTCGTACATGTTCCACCGGTTGTCGGTGGTCACGTCCTGGAAGATGCCCAAGGTGTAGGTGTCGAGCTCACCGCCCGTCCCCGGATCCGGGCTGTCACCCGGGTCGTCGGTCGCGCCCGGGTCTGTCGTCTCGCCGGGCGAGTCTCCGGGGTCGTCGGTCGGCGATGCCGTGTCCGTCCCGCAAGCCGCCGCCACTAGGGCGAGGACCGCGATGAGGACGAAGAGTCGCACGAATGACGCCCTCTCCATCAATCCTGTCATCGATTCATCCCTGCTGTCATCGATCTTCCCTCTCCTCTGGGTGCGTGATGCGCGGGCGGACCCGGACATCGAAACGGGAGCATAGACTCCGCGCGACGCCAGCCGCAACTCGCCGGACGCTGGCGGAGGCTCCACTGTCGGCGCCCCGGGACGTCACCTCCACTCCGGTCTGTCACGCACGCGGGCCAGCCGTCAGCTCCCCGATGTTGCGCTGCAGACCTGAATGGAAATGACCGCCTGCCGAGGGCAGCCACCGAAAGGTTGACCCTCTCCTGAGATACAGCCGTCGGATTGTAGCAGGGTGATCAATGCCGGCACGGCGCCGCACCAGGACCCTGCCTAGATGAGTTCGGCCGACGTTACGGAATCCGTGGGATCGACCGCAGATGCGCCGCCCTCGAAGAGGATGACGTGCGCGCGGTCCCGTCGAACGGCGGCCACCGGCGCGGAGCGGTCGAGATCCTCGTAGGCTGCCGACGTGAGCGTGACGGCCGTCATCGGCATGAAGCGGTCCGGCACGTTCAGGAGCCCGTCGATGGGACGGCTCCCGACCGGTACGTAGACCGTGCCGGCGACCCAGAGCGGCCCGATCGCCAGCCGGGCGCGGACGGGCTC
>DATLGA010000054.1:0-7010 GCA_035540715.1 Candidatus Limnocylindrales bacterium
CGGCCACCACACGTGGGTCGGCAGGTCGTGGATGAGCAGCGGCGCAACGATCCCGTTGAGGTGCGCCGCCGCCTCGCCGCGAACGGTGAGGACGACCTCCTCGTAGCAGACGCGATCGGCACTCGCACCGGCGTCGTGGCAATGCGTGCTGATCCGGGCGTCGAGCGGTGCCGCCGCGGCGTGCTGCTCCGGGACGAGGACGATGGCCCGCGACGGATGCCGCACGCCGAGCCCCATGAGGGTGTGGACGACGCGATCGGCGGCCTCACCGTCGACGACGGTGACGATGAGGTTGAGGACCGACGCGCGCGCGTGCGGCAGTCCCTTCTCGGTGACCAGCCGGTCGCCCTCGCCGTCCTCCGTGACGGCCGCCGGAGCATCCCAGAGCGAGGCGAGATGCCCGGCGATGGCCCGTACGCTCGTGTCGCGCTGCTCCCACAGCGGCGTGGCGAGGCTCTCGTGCTCGCCGAAGCGCATGAGCCGCCGATGGACGGCTCGCTCCTCGGCGGCCTCGGTTCGCTGACCGGTCACGGGCGCCGCCACGCGCGCCCTTCGCGCTCGAGCAGCTCCTCGGCGGCCGGAGGTCCCCACGTGCCGGCGCCGTAGAAGTGCAGCGGGCCTCCGACGTCGTTGCTCCATGCCTGGAGGATTGGATCGAGGATCTCCCACGCGCGCTCGACCTCGTCGTCGCGCGTGAAGAGGCTGGCGTCGCCGATCATCGCGTCGAGGAGCAGCGTCTCGTACGCGTCCGGCGAGTCCACCGCGAAGCTCGAGCCGTAGCGGAAGTCCATGTTGACCGTCCGGATCTGCAGCCCCTGGCCCGGGACCTTGGCCCCGAAGCGCAGCAGGATGCCCTCGTCGGGCTGCACCCGGATGGCGAGGACGTTCGGCTCCACCTGCGGGACGCCGGCCCGGGCGAAGAGGGCCAGCGGGGCGCGCTTGAACTGGACGCTGATCTCGGTGACGCGGCTCGGGAGCGCCTTGCCGGTTCGGATGTAGAACGGGACCCCTGCCCAGCGCCACGAGTCGACCGACAGCTTCAGCGCGGCGAACGTCTCGGTCTGGGAGTCGGGCGCGACGTCGGGCTCGTCTCGGTACGACGAGACCTTCTCTCCCTCCACCCAGCCGGAGACGTACTGGCCGCGGACGGTGTTCGCGGCGACCTCGGCCGGCGACATCGGCTTGACCCCGCGCAGCACCTTGAGCTTCTCGTCGCGCAGGTCCTCGGCGGCGAACTCGACCGGCGGGTCCATGGCGAACATCGCCATGAGCTGGAGCGCGTGGTTCTGGACGATGTCGCGCAACGCGCCGGTCGCGTCGTAGAACTCGCCGCGGCCCTCGACGCCGACGGTCTCGGCGACGGTGATCTGGACCGAGTCGATGTAGCGGCGGTTCCAGATCGGCTCGAACAGGCCGTTGCCGAAGCGGAAGACGGCCAGGTTCTGGACGGTCTCCTTGCCGAGGTAGTGGTCGATCCGAAAGACCTGGTCCTCGTCGAAGACCTCGGCGATCACGCGGTTGAGCGTGCGGGCGCTCTCGAGGTCGTAGCCGAATGGCTTCTCGACGATCACCCGGGTCCAGCCCCGGTTCGTGCCGATGCGCCGCCGCTGGCCGCTGGCGGCGAGGCCAGCGCGGTCGAGCTGGTTGACGATCTCGGGGTACAGGCTCGGTGGCACGGCCAGGTAGAAGAGCCGGTTGCCTGCCGTGCCGCGATCCCGGTCGATGCGGTCCAGGCGTTTCGCCAGCTCGACGTAGGCGGCCGGATCGTCGAAGTCGCCGCGGTGGTACTCCACGCCCCGCGCGAAGCTTTCCCAGATGGCCGGCTTGGCCGGACGGTTGCGACTGAACCGGTTGACACCGTCGAGCAGATGGCCGCAGAAGTCCTGGTCCGACAGGTCGCGCCGGGCAAAGCCGACGACGGTGAACTCCGGCGGGAGGAAGCCGCCGAGCAGCGTGTTGTAGAGCGCCGGGGCCAGCTTCCGTTCGGTGAGGTCGCCGGTGGCCCCGCAGATCACCATCGTGCACGGCTCGGCCATGCGCTCGAGCCGCAGGCCCTCCCGCAGCGGGTTCGGCCGGATCATGCGCAGCGTCGGCTCGGACGGCTCCTGCTGGAGGCTCCGCGTGGCCATCGGCGAGACCTACCCGCGGTCCTTCATCGCGTGACCGCCGAACTCGTTGCGCAGCGCCGCCAGCACGCGATCGGTGTACGAGTCCGGCTCCCGGCGGCTGCGGAAGCGCTGGATCAGGCTCAGGGTGATGACCGGCGCCGGAACGTCATGGTCGATCGCCTCGGCCACCGTCCATCGGCCCTCGCCCGAATCGGCCACCCAGCCGTGGATGTTCTCGAGCTCGTTGCCCTCGCGCTCGAACGCGTTGCCGGCCAGCTCGAGCAGCCACGAGCGGATGACCGAGCCGTTGTTCCACATCCGCGCGACCGCCGCCAGGTCGAGGTCGTAGTCGGAAGCGTGGAGGATGTCGAAGCCCTCCCCGTACGCCTGCATGATCCCGTACTCGATGCCGTTGTGGACCATCTTGACGTAGTGGCCCGCCCCGGCGTCGCCGCAGTACAGGTAGCCGTTCTCCGGCGCCAGGGTCTTCACGACGGGCTCGAAGCGGTCGAAGACCTCCCGCTTCCCGCCGAGCATCGCGCAGAACCCGACCTCCAGGCCCCACACCCCGCCGGACACCCCCATGTCGAGCCACTCGAGGCCCCGCTCGGCCAGCTCGGCGGCATGACGGCGGGAGTCGTGGAAGCGGCTGTTGCCCGCATCGACGATGACGTCACCGGGCTCGAGCACGTCGGCGAGCTGCTCGATCATCGCGTCCGTCGCCGCCCCCGACGGCACGCTGATCACGACGTGGCGCGGGGCCGCCATGTCGGCCCTGATCCGATCGAGACGCTCGGCGACGATCACGCGGCCGGCGTTCTCCTCCTCGCCGGCGAGCTGGCGCGCCACCTCCTCGGTCCGGTTCCACACGATGACCTCGTGGCCACCTCGCGCCGCGCGGCGGGCCATGCCGGCCCCCATCCGTCCCAGTCCGCAGATCGCGACCTGCATCGTCGGTCAGCTCCTTCTCATGAGATTGATCGGGTCAGTGCGGCGTCGACCATGGCCTCCAGGCGCCTCAACCCGTCGTCGAGGTCGTTGAAGTGGAGGCGCAGGGCGCGGCGCCCGCGCCGCTGGAGCGAGGCCAGGTCGCCGAGCGCCTGGGCCGCGATGAGGGTCCCGAACGACTCCTCCCAGCCGGGGATGGGCAGGTCACGCGACGGGTCCGCGGTGAGCTGGAGGAAGACACCGGTGTCGGGGCCACCCTTGTGGAGCTGCCCGGTCGAGTGGAGGAACCGGGGCCCGAAGCCGAGAGTCGTCGCCGCGCCGGTGGCGTCCCGGATCCGGGCGCGGACGCGCTGCAACCGAGCCTCCACGTCGCGGTCCGGTGGGAGGTAGGCCAGGATCGCGACGTAGTCGCGACCGCCTTCGACGCCGGCCAGCAGCTCGCGGACCGCGCCGTCGACGCTGACCGGCGTGTCGCCCAGGACGCCCGGGTCGGCGGTGGCGGCGATGCCGGGCTCGCTGACGAGGGGCGCGGCCACCGGAAGGGCGCCGCGCGTGCGATACGACTCGAGCAGCTCCATCGTCGCGTCCTTGCTCTCCTGGACGTTCGGCTGGTCGAAGGGATCGATCCCCAGGACGATGCCGGCGGCGGCCGTCGCCACCTCCCAGCGGACGAACTCGGCGCCGAGGTCCAGCGGGTCGTCGACCACGATCTCACGGCCCGGAACGCCTCGACGTCCGAGCTCGTCGAGGAGTCCCTCGAGGTCGCGGTCACCGAGCGTACGCAGGATCACGACGTAGCGGTCGTCACCGTACGCGTCGAGGTCGCCGAGCGGCTCGCCGACGACCGGGACGATCCCCGTGCCGGACTTGCCGGTGCTCTCGGCGACGAGCTGCTCGGCCCAGTCGCCGAAGGCGGCGAGGCGCGGGGAGCTGATGATCGTCAGCTTGTCGCGCCCCGCCAGGGCCGCTTCGCCGATGGCCGCGCCGAGAGCAAGCCCGGGATTGTCGGCCGCATCGGGCTCGCGGCAGGCGCGGGCCATGCTCCGTGCCCGCTCGAGCAGCGCCCCGACGTCGACGCCGTGGAGGACCGCCGGCACGAGCCCGAAGACGGTGAGGGCGGAGTAGCGGCCGCCCACGTCGGGCGGCCCCTCGAAGATGGCGCGGAACTCCTGCGCCCGTGCCAGCTCGGCGAGTGCCGTCCCGGGATCGGTGATGGCGACGAAGTCGAGGGCCGGCGCGACGTCCGCCATGGCCGCCTGGTACGCGTTCGGCTCGGTCGTCGTGCCCGACTTCGAGCTGACGCAGAAGAGCGTCCGCTGCTCCGACGCCCACGACCGGAAGCCGCGCACCACGTCGGGATGCGTCGAATCCAGGATGCGCAGCTCGAGCCCGTCCGGCGACGCGGCGCCGCTGCCCTCCGCACCGCCCGCCCATCCGAAGACGCGGGCGAACAGCTCCGGCGCGAGGCTCGATCCACCCATGCCCAGGACGGCGGCCCGGCGATACCCGTCGGCGCGAACGTCACGGGCGAAGTGCTCGAGCTCGGTGACGCGGTCGGCCATGGCGTCGGGCAGGTCCAGCCAGCCGAGCCAGGCGGCGACCTCCTCCGGGGCCTTGCCCGAGGCGGCCCAGAGCGAGCCGTCCCTGGCCCACAGGCGTTCCGCGACGCGCTCCTCGGTCCACGCGCCGAGCCGCGCGGCGACCTCGGCGTCGAGGCCGCTCATGCCGGGGCGAGCTCCTCTCGCTTCGACTCGATCGTGTCGATGAGCTCGTCGAAGCTCTTCGCGAACGAGGCGACACCCTCGCTCACCAGCTCCTCGGTCACCTGCTCCATGCTGATGCCCTGCGCCTCGACCTCGCGAATCGCCTGGCGCGCGCCATCCACGTCACGATCGAGCGTCCGCTCCACCGTGCCGTGATCCAGGAACGCCTCGATCGTCTCGAGTGGCATGGTGTTCACCGTCTGCGGGCCGATGAGCTCCTCGACGTAGATGACGTCGCGGTAGTCGGGGTTCTTCGTGCTCGTGCTCGCCCACAGGCAGCGCTGCACCCGCGCGCCGGCGGCGCGCAGATCGGCGAACTCGTCGCCGCCGAAGATCCGCCCGAACGACTCGTAGGCCAGCTTCGCGTTCGCGATCGCCGCGCGACCACGCGCCTCGTGCGCGCCCCGGGTGCCGAGCTCGTCGAGCTTCTTGTCGATCTTGCTGTCCACCCGGCTGACGAAGAAGCTCGCGACACTGGCGATCTTCGACAGGTCGTGTCCCGCCTTCCGGGCGCGACGCAGTCCGGCGATGTACGCCCGAGCCACGCGCTCGTAGACTTCGACGCTGAACATGAGGGTCACGTTGACGCTGATGCCCTCGGCGATGGCCCCCTCGACGGCCGGGATGCCGGCTTCGGTGGCCGGGATCTTGATCAGCACGTTCGGCCGATCGAGCCGATGCCACAGCTCACGCGCGCGCGCGACGGTCGCCTCGGTGTCGTCGGCCAGGTCGGGCTCGACCTCGATGCTCGCGAAGCCATCGGAGCCGCCCGACTCGTCGTGGATCCGGCGCAGGTGATCGGCCGCATCACCGACGTCGCTGATCGCGATCTGCTCGTAGATCTGGCGTGCGTCGTCGCCCGCCTCGATCTCGCGGCGGATGAGCTCGTCGTACTGGCCGGTCGCGACCGCCTTGGCGAAGATGGTCGGGTTGCTCGTGAGGCCCCTGATCCCGTCGTCGATCATTCGGTCGAGCCGTCCGCTCGAGAGCAGGTCGCGATCGATGAAGTCGATCCAGGGGCTCTGATCGTGATCGGCATGGAGCCGATGCAGAACGTTCGTCATCGTCGCTCTCCTCCTGCGGCGTGGATGGTTTCGGATGAGCGCGCTTGCCGCACGAGCTCGCGCGCCGCCTTGGCAATGCAATCGGCGTCGATGCCGGCCGCATGCAGCAGCTCGGCCGGCGTGCCGGATCCCGGCATGTCTCGAACGGCGAGCTTCACGACGGGCGGATGCGGCTGCTCCGCCGCGAGGACGTCGAGCACGGCGTCGCCGAGGCCACCTTCCGCCCAGTGGTCCTCGACCGTGACCAGGGCGCCGGTCTCGCGAGCGGCGGCCCGCAGCGTCTCCGCGTCGACCGGCTTCACGCTGTAGAGGTCGATGACCCGGGCCGCGATGCCCTCGGCGGCGAGCTCGTCGGCGGCCTTCAGCGCCTCGTGCAGCGTGATGCCGGCGCCGATGAGGGTGACCGCATCGTCCTCGGAGTGCCGCACCACGCGTGACCCGCCGATGCGGAAGGTCTCGCCGGGCTCGTACAGGATCGGGGTCTTCTCGCGGGTCGTTCGCATGAAGACGATCCCCTCGCGCTCGGCCATCTGCGCAACGAGCGCGGCCGTCGCGTTCGCGTCGCTCGGATACAGGACCGTCGAGCCGTGGACCGCCCGGAACGCGGCGAGGTCCTCGAGGGCCATCTGCGACGGACCGTCCTCGCCGATGCTCACCCCGGCGTGCGAGCCGGCGAGCGCGATGTTGGCGCGGCTCACCGCCGCCATGCGGACGAAGTCGTACGCGCGTGCGAGGAAGGCGGCGAAGGTCGCGGCGAACGGCTTCCAGCCACGGACCTGCGCTCCCACGGCGTTGGCGATCATCTGCTGCTCGGCGATGTACGCCTGGACGAAGCGCTCCGGGATCTCCTTCGCGAACAGCTCGGTGTACGTGCTGTTGCCGACCTCGCCGTCGATGGCGATCACCTTGCCGTCGGCCCGGCCGAGCGCCACGAGCGCGTCGCCGAAGGCCTTGCGCGTCGCCTCCTTCGTGCCCGGCTCGTAGCTCGGAAGCCTCAGCTCCCCGGTCTCGAAGACGTGCGGCTCGCCGTCGAACTGGGGCAGCGGCACCTCGACGCCGGCGTCGAGGTGCCGCTGCCCCAGTTCGACGGCGAGCCGCACGTCTTCGAGACCGGGGAGCTGAGGCTT
>DATLGA010000055.1:0-2672 GCA_035540715.1 Candidatus Limnocylindrales bacterium
CACTGGGGCAACTACCAGGACAACATGTTCGTGCTCGACGACCACGACCATGTCTCCGGGTTGAAGCCGATGAACTGCCCGGAGGAGATCCTCATCTACAAGACCCGGGCCCACTCGTACCGCGAGCTGCCGATCCGCTTCGCTGATTACTCGGTCCTGTTCCGCAAGGAGCGCACGGGCGTCCTGGCCGGCATGTTCCGCGTGCGGCAGCTGACGCAGGACGACTCGCACGTGTTCTGCCGAGAGGACCAGGTCGACGACGAGATTCGGCTGGCGCTGTCACTGGTACGGAAGCAGTACGCTCCGTTCGGGTTCGAGCCCCGCGCGAAGCTTGCCACGCGGCCGGAGAAGCGGCTGGGCTCCGACGAGTTCTGGGAGCGTGCCGAGACCCGGCTGCGCGAGCGGCTCGACGAGGACGGGATGGCCTACGACCTCGATCCGGGCGGGGGCGCGTTCTACGCGCCGAAGATCGACATCTTCATCGAGGACGCGCTCGGCCGGGAATGGCAGATGGCGACGATCCAGGCCGACTACCAGCTCCCGCAGCGGTTCGACCTCGAGTACCGAGCCGCGGACGGTGGGTTCGAGCGCCCGGTGGTGATCCACTACGCCATCTACGGATCGTTCGAGCGGTTCATCGGGATTCTGACCGAGCAGTACGCGGGCGCGTTCCCGCTGTGGCTGGCGCCGGTCCAGGTCATGGTCGTGCCGATCGCCGATCGACACCTCGACTATGCCGAGTCGGTCCGTGCGCGTCTCGCCGAAGCGGGGATTCGGGCCGAGGTTGACGTCCGTTCCGAGCGGATGCAGGCGAAGCTGCGCGAGGCGCAGGAGCAGAAGGTGCCGGTCATGGTCGTCGTCGGGGACCGGGACGAGCAGGCCGGCGCCGTGTCACCGCGGCTGCGGACCGGCGAGTCGTCGCAGGGGGTTCCGCTCGACGAGTTCGTCGCGGATCTCGTGGCGCGCAGCGGATCTCGCGAGCTGTGGCCGGTCGCCGGGGAGCCCGAGCAGGGCGCCTGAGCCGATGCGGAAGATGCGCGGCGTGGGGCAGCTCGCCCTGCGCTCCACCGATCCGCTGCGCGTTGCCGAGTTCTACGAGTCGGCCTTCGGCTTCCGCCGCATCGCCGGGGACGCGGGTGGGGTCGACCTCGAGCTTGCCGGCTTCGAGCTGAGCTTCCGGCGCGGAGACACGGCGACGCGTGACGGGATCCAGATCGGCTTCAAGGTCGACACCGCTTCGGAGGTCGACGGTTGGGCCCAGGAGCTGGGCCGGCGCGGATTCGCGCTTGCGGCGCCGCCTTCAGGAGACCACTGGGAGGGATCCCGCAGCTTCCGCATCGCCGATCCGGACGGGCGCCAGGTCGCCGTCTTCTACGACTACCCGCGTTGACGCGGCGCTCAGCCCACGAACTCGAGGACGGTGATGGCCCAGATCCCGTACGCGTGCACGGCCACGCCCACCAGCACCAAAGTGCGGAGCAGCCAGTCGGCCCGGTCACGGTAGGCTGTCCCGAGGAGCAGCAGGAGCAGCGGCACCGCGTCCAGGATGAAGCGGTACCCGAACTGCGCGAATCCCCAGGACCCGTGGGTGAGGCTTGGGAGCATGACGAGCAGCACCGATAGCCAGAGGATTGGCACCCACCGGCCGCGCGCCATGGCGGCGAGGAAGAGGAACGGGGCGGTAAGGACGAGCGACATGCCCGACAGCGACGGCCGCAGGTGCGGCGCCTCGCCGACGACGTCGAAGCCCTCGAGGAAGATCACGTTGAGGTGCCGCGGGATGTAGCTGAGCGAGAGGATCCCCTCGCTAAACCAGGGCTCGTCGGTGACCAGCCCGTCCTGGCCGGAGGGGATCCGCGTGTAGCCGAAGTCGAGCGGCGAGCCGAATCGGGCGAGGTTGTACCACGCCACGGCGAGGGCGGGCAGCGCCACGCCCGCGATGACCGTCAGCCAGGACCGATGCGGCCGCCACCCGTCACCGAAGAGAGCGAGGACGATCGGGAGGACGAGGCCCATCGGGAGGCGCGCCCCGGCCGCGAGGCCGACGCACAGCCCGGCGGCGGCCGGCAGCCGCCGGCGCACGGCGAGGTTCAGTGCCACGAGCGCGAAGGCGACGCCGACGACCTGTGCATAGTGATGCGGGCCCGCCATCCCCGCGACCCACCAGTGGGTCGTGAAGGCGAATCCGACGGTCAGCCAGCGGCGCGAATCCGGGCCCACGCCCCAGCCGGCCAGGAGCAGGACCACGAGCCCGACATTGACGGCCCCCACGATGGAGGCGTAGACGTTGCCGTCGAGCTCGCCGAACGGGACGAGGGGCAGGAGAGTGACGGCCGGCACCGGGGGCAGGGGCACGTACTGACCGCCGTCGCGCCGGGGTACGAGCTCGAGCCACGGGCGGTCCTCGACGAGGTGGAGGCGGCCGTTCGCGAACGCCTCGGCGAGGGGCGGCCACATGTCGCCGCTGGCCGGCGGTCCGGTGAGCCAGTAGACGACGAGCGCGACGAGCGCGAACAGCGCCGCCTCGAGCGCCACCTCCCGGCCCCGGGCCTCCTCCATCGGTCCCTCCGTGCGTTGACCGTCCGTTCGGTATCGGTGTATCATCCGGCGGCAATTCGCGTACGTCTGCAGGGCCACCCGTCCGTGATCGGAAGGTGGCCTTGTTGTTGAAG
>DATLGA010000056.1:0-4304 GCA_035540715.1 Candidatus Limnocylindrales bacterium
ATCGGCGGCTGGATCAGGTCGTCCTGGCGGGGACCCACAACTCGATGTCGGCGGCAGACCGGCCGGGGTGGCTGTTCGCCAACCAGACGCGGCCGATCCCCCGCCAGCTCAGCGACGGGGTGCGGCTGATGATGATCGACCCGCACTACGGGATCGTCGACAGGCAGGGCCGGATCCGCACCGACCTGGAGGCCGAGGGAACCACCCGCAACCGCGTTGCGGCCCGGCTGGGGGTCGACGCCGTCGGCGCTGCCGAGCGCCTGGCGGGGCGCCTGGATCTCGTGCCGGCCGAGGGCGAGCGCAAGGTGTATCTCTGCCACACCCTCTGCGAGCTGGGCGCCGAACGCATGAGCACGACGCTGCGCGAGGTCCGCGGATGGCTCGAGCGCAACCGCGCCGAGGTTCTCGTGATCCTCCTGGAGTCCAGCGTGGAGCCCGACGAGATCGAGGAGGAGTTCGAGTCGGCCAAGCTCGAGCCGTATCTCGCCACGCTGCCACGCGACCGGCCGCTGCCGACGTTGCGCCAGATGATCGTCAGCGGCCGCCGGCTCGTGGTGCTCGACGACAAGGACGGCGGCGAGGCCCCATGGCATCAGGCCGCCTTCGTGTTCGCACAGGACACCTCGATCAGCGCGTTCACTGAATCCCGCACCGCCTGTGACCCCAGCCGCGGGACGCCCGAGAGCCCGCTGCTGATCATGAACCACTGGGTCGACCGCTTTCCCCCACCACTTACCGCGGCCGAGGCCGTCAACCGCCGCAGCGTGCTGTCGCAGCGGATCCGGGCCTGCCGGGACCGCCTCGGCCGGGTACCCAACGTGATCGCGGTCGACTTCTATGACCGCGGCGACGCGATCGCCTCGGCCCGCGAGCTCAACCGGGCCGGCGAGGCCGCGCGGCCCGAGCCGCGCTGAGTGCCGGCTTGTTCAGATGCGCTGGATCAGGGTCCCCGTGCCCAGCCCGCCGCCGCAGCACATCGTCACGAGTCCGACCTCGCGGTCGGAGCGCTCGAGCTCGTGCAGCAGCGTCGTCAGCAGGCGCGCGCCGGTCGAGCCGAGCGGGTGGCCGAGCGCCATCGCGCCGCCGTTGACGTTGACGCGGTCCATGTCGGGCTCGAGCTCGCGCTGCCACGCCGCGAGCACGGGCGCGAACGCCTCGTTGACCTCGAACAGGTCGATGTCGTCGATCGTCATGCCCGTGCGCTCGAGCAGCTTGCGCGTCGCCGGGATCGGCCCCGTCAGCATGATCACGGGGTCGACGCCCACCGTGGTCTGGTCGACGATCCGCGCGCGCGGGGTGACGCCCAGCTCGCGCGCCTTGTCGGCGCTCATCAGCAGCACGGCGGCGGCGCCGTCGGAGATCTGGGAGGCATTGCCGGCGGTGACCTTGCCGTCCTCCTTGAAGGCGGGCTTGAGCTTGGACAGCGTCTCGAGGTCGGTGCCCGCCCGGATGCCCTGGTCGGTCACGTAGGTGTCGCCGTTGACGCGGAACGGGACGATCTCGCGCTCGAAGCGGCCCTCCTCCGTCGCGCGGTGCGCGAGGCGGTGCGAGCGCACCGCCAGCTCGTCGAGCTCCGACCGCGGGATCTCCCACTGGTCGGCGATCATCTCGGCGGAGATCCCCTGGGGCACGAGGTTGTAGCGCTCCATGAGCTCGGGCGGCCACGGCGAGCCGACCTGGTCGACCCAGTTGAAGCCGACGCCCATCGGGATGTGTCCCATGTGCTCGACGCCGGAGCCGATGGCGACGTCGTGGACGCCGGCGGCGATCAGCGCGGCGGCGAAGTTGACCGCCTGCTGCGCCGACCCGCACTGGCGGTCGACGGTGGTGGCGGGCGTCTCGATCGGCAGCCCGGCCTGCAGCCAGGCGTTGCGGCCGACGTTGAACATCTGCTCGCCGTACTGCTGGACGCAGCCCGTGATGACGTCCTCGACCGTCGACGGGTCGATCCCCGCGCGCTCGATGACCTCGGTGTAGCACGCGCCGAGCAGCTCGTTCGGGTGCGTGTCCTTGTAGTAGCCCTTCTCCCGATGGCCGCGCCCGATCGGCGTGCGGACGGCCTCGACGATGACCACTTCACGACCCGTGCCTTGCTGCATTGGGAGCCTCCGTGTTCGGACTGCACGATCGTGACGCAGGTGTCACGATCGGAGGTCTGGAAGTCTAATTGACTGGCGAGTCAATCAAGGAGGAGCGAGACGGTGCGGGAGAAGGTCGCGATCGCCGGCAGCGGCGCCATCGCCTGCGGGCTGGCGGCGACGGTGGCCGCGCATCACGGGGACGTCGTGCTGCTGGCGCGGTCGGGCGAGTCGGCGGAGCGCGCGCGCAGGCGGGTCAGCCGCCTGCTCGAGCGGATGCCGCCGGGCCACGGGGCCCTGCGCGTCGCGACCAGCCCCGAGGAGCTCGCCGGCCACCGGGTGACGCTCGCGATCGAGGCGATCGTCGAGGACTTGGACGCCAAGCGCGAGCTGCTCGTGACGCTCGACGCGGCGCTGCCGGCGACCGCGCTGCTGGCGACCACGACCTCGTCGCTGCCGATCGCGGCGCTGGCGGAGGCCTCGGGGCGGCCGCGGCGGTTCGCCGGCTTTCACGTCTTCAACCCGGTCCCGCGGATGGAGCTCGTCGAGCTCGTCTTCCCGGACGGCGTCGACGCGGACGCCCGCGACCGCGTGCGCGCGTTCTGCCGCGACCTCGGCAAGACCGGCGTCGAGGTGCCGGACACGCCGGGCTTCGTGGTCAACCGCCTGCTGTTCCCCTACCTGTTCGACGCGGTGCGGCTGCTCGAGCAGACGGGCCTGGCGCCGGAGGCGGTCGACCGCTGCATGACGCTCGGGACCGGCCACCCCATGGGGCCGCTCGCCCTGCTCGACTTCGTCGGGATCGACGTCGCCGCGGCGATCGGCGGGCAGATCGGCGTCGACGTGCCGGCGCGGATCCGCGAGCTCGCCGCCGACGGCGCGCTCGGCAAGAAGGCCGGCCGCGGGTTCTACTCGTACTGAGAAAGCTTTCACGCGCCGTTTACCGGCGCTTGAGCGAGGGCGCGCAGACTGATCCCTGCGACGAGACAACCCCCTCATCGCACCCCTCCCCCCAAGTGAAACTTCGCGGCCGGCTCGCTCCCCTGAGCCGGCCGCGAACGTTTCAAAAGGGGTGATCCTCCCCAGGATCTCCCTCTCTCCTCCAACAACCGTCGAATGACGGTTCCGTAGGCGCCGTCAAGGTAGCGCGCTGGAGGCCCTTGTGCAAATCGGCTCAAGAGGTTGCTATTCGCTACGAGCTCACGTGGCGGCGCGACGCTCGCGAATCCGGACCGCCTCGATGCGGTTCTCGCGGACCGACTCGACCCGGATCGAGTAGCCGTTGTGCACGATCGTGTCGCCGCGCCGGGGCAGGCGGCCGAGCTCGCCGAACACGAAGCCGCCGACGGAGTTGTACGCCTCGGAGTCGACCGGCAGGTCGAGCCCGTAGTCCACGAGGTCGGTGATCGCGACGTGGCCGCGCACGAACCAGTCGCCGTTGGCCAGCCGCCGGACGGCACCGCCCAGCGGGTCGGTCTCGTCGTCGATCTCGCCGACGACCTCCTCCACGATGTCCTCGACGGTGACGATGCCGGCCGTCCGGCCGTACTCGTCGACCACGATCGCCATCGACGCGCGCTGGCGCTGGAGGTCGGCGAGCAGGTCGTCGAGCGGCTTGGTCTCCGGCACGATCGGCGCCTCGCGCACGAGCTTGTCGATGCTGGCCTCCGGGCCCTCGCCGAGCAGCAGCTGGGCGAGCTGGTTGGCGTGCACGACGCCGCGCACGCGGTCCTGGTTGTTGTCCTCGGTCACCACGAGCCGCGTGTGGCCCGAGGACACGCAGCGGCGCAGGGCCGTCTCGACGTCCTCGGAGACGTCGACCGTGATCAGCGCGGGCGCCGGCGTCATCACCTGCCGCGCCTGCTGCTCGTGGAGGTGGAAGACGCCCGTGAGCATCCCCGCCTCGCCCGGGTCGATGTGCCCGCCGACCAGCGACTGGGCGACGATCTGCTTGAGCTCCTCGGGAGAGCCGCCCTCCTCGAACTCGCCGGAGGTGTCGATCCCGATCGCCCGCAGGATGCGGTTGGAGGCGCCGTTGAGCACGACCACGAACGGGCGGAACAGCTTGGCGGCCAGGTACAGCGGCCGCGAGATGCGCAGCGCCGTCTGCTCGGCCTTCTCGATCGAGTAGATCTTCGGCACCTGCTCGCCGATGGTGATGTGCAGCGAGGTGGTGATGAGGTAGGCGAGCGCCAGCGAGACGCCGTAGGACACCCAGTGCGGCAC
>DATLGA010000057.1:0-3426 GCA_035540715.1 Candidatus Limnocylindrales bacterium
ACGAGCCGTTCCCGAACGCCTGGTCGAACGCCGCGGTCGATTACTTCGGGCGTCCGAAGGCGGCGTACTCGGCCGTCGCCGAGGCGTATGCCCCGGTCCTCCCGGGCGTCAGCCTCGCCGGCCGGGCCCTGGAGGGCGCCGCGGAGCTCGTCGTGAGGCCGTGGCTCGTCAACGACACCGACGCGCCGATCTCTGGTCCCCTGACCGTTTCGCTCCACGACGCGACCGGCCGGTGCCTCGACGAGCGCGAAATCGGGCTCCACGCCGGTGCGAACGCCGTCGCCACCGCCGACCCTCTGACGTTCGCCGTGCCGTCCGATGCCGCCGATCTCCTCGTCCTCGGGGCGGCCGTCGGCGAGCGCGCCATCCGGCGGTTGCTCTCCCGGACCGACTCGCTCGAGCCGCTCCGCCGCCTGCCGGCGGCCAGCCTGACCGCGTCGGTCGCCGGCGACGAGGACGCCTGGACGGTGTCGGTGCGCAACGACGGTCCCGTGGCCGTCCCGGAGGTCCGCCTCGAAGACGCGCGACCGGTCGGCTGGCCGGAGCGGGAGCCGGTTGGCGCCCCGTACCTGGACGCCAATCTCGTGACGCTGCTGCCCGGCGAGGAACGTCGGATCGCGGTCTCCTGGCGCGAGGTTCTCCCCGCGGATCGCTGCCTCCGGCTCTCCGGCTGGAACGTCGCCGCTCGGGAGCTGCGCCATGGATGACGTCGGCAAGCTCGAGCGCATGCTGCGGCTGAAGCTGATCGGCCCGGACGGTGGGGTCGACGGCGAGGGATTCACCGTCGACACGCGCCTCGAGGCGGCGGCCGACGGACTCGTCGACCTTGCCGCCGAGGTGCGCTTCCACGGGCAGCGCCCGGTGGATCGGGGCGTGCGCATCGCGCTCGAGCTGCCGGCGGCCGAGGAGGCCCCGCAGTGGCTCGTCCCGGGCCTCTTCTACGGTGAGAACCGGCCGGTTGCCTGCCGGCGCCGGTACCCGCGCTACGAGCGTGGCGTCCGCGATCCCGACCGCATGACGTGCGAAACGTGGTCGTTCCGCGTCGACCGGGCGGCGACTCCGGCGGTGTTCGGGTGGTCGGGCGGTCGTATGGCGATGCTCGCGGTCGACGAACGGAGCCCGATCGGTCCGGCCGGCATCGGCTTCGTCGGCTCGGCCGAGCACGTGGCCATCTGGGTCGACCTGCCGTACCGGGAGGAGCCGATCGCGTACCGCGGCTACGATCGGCCCGACGCGCCCGACGTGCTCACGCACGCGTGGCAGCCGGGCGAATCGGTGACCCTGCGCGCTCGGCTCGCGCTCGGCGACGGCGATCGACACGGGTACGCGCCGCTGCTCCGAGCCCTGCATGCGCGCACCGCCGGGCGGCCTCGTCCCTGGGTCGACGTCGCGGACGCAGCCGCGCTGGCGGCCGATGGTCTTCTGCGCTGGCACTACCACCCGGAGCACCGGGCGCTGTACGAGACGGCGTCGTTCGAGCGCGAGCTCGACGGGTCGGCCGGCGGAGCGGGGGATCGGCCGCACATGCACACCGGGTGGGTGAGCGGCGTGCCGTGGGCCGCCCAGCTGCTGGCGTGGGGCCGGCGCATCGCCTCGGACGCGCACGTCGCGGCCGGCCTTGACGTCCTCGACATGATCGCCGAGAACCTGAGCCCTTCGGGCACGTTCTGGGCGGCATGGACGCTCGAGCGAGGGTGGGGGACCGGCTGGAGCCCGAAGGGGTCGATCCACGCGAACACGATCGGCCAGGCGACGCTCTTCTTCCTGCGGGCCCTGGCCACCGAGGACGCGGGAGGCGTCGCCCACCCCGCCTGGGAGGCGGCCGTGCGCTCGAACCTGGACGCCGTCGTGCGACGCCAGCGCGAAGACGGCAACCTCGGGACGTACCACGACGCCGAGACCGGCACCGTGACCGAGTGGGAGGGCGCCGGTGCGCAGATCTGGATCGCCGCCCTGCTCGACGGCGCCGACCGCTTCGACGAGGAACGCTACCGAGAGGCGGCCGCCGGCGCCGGCGCGTACTACCGCCGCTTCGTCGACGAGGAGCTGATCTACGGTGCCCCGGAGGACGTTCACCTGGCGCCGACCTCGGAGGACGGCTACAACGCGGTCATCGCGTTCACCGCGCTGCATCGGTCGACGGGGAAAGCCGAATGGCTCGAGGTCGCCCGGCGAGCAGCCGACTGGACCCTCACGTGGCGGTACACGTACGACGTCGGGTTCGACCCGCACACCATCCTGGGGGAGTACCGCTTCAGCACCACGGGGACCGACCAGGCCTCGCCGGCCAACCAGCACCTCCACCACTTCGGGCTGCTGTGCGGGCCGGAGCTGGTGGAGCTGGCGCGCCTCACCGGCGACGACCACTACCGGACGCGCGCCGCCGAGGCCCTGGCCGCCTGGCGCCAGTTCGTCGCCCGCCGCGACGGCGACTTCAACGCCATGCGCGGCATGGTGACCGAGCGCTTCTACCAGACCGACTGCTTCCGAGCCAAGGGCTCGCTGCTGCCGCTGTCCCACGCGTGGACCGGCGGCGTGCTGCTCTTCGCCTGCCTCGCCGCCCTGGAGGACCCGGACTCGTATGCCGTTCCCGACTGACTTCGCCTGGGGCGCCGCCACCAGCTCGTACCAGGTCGAGGGTGCCGTGGCCGAGGACGGCAAGGGCCCCTCGATCTGGGACACGTTCACGCACGAGCCGGGGCACGTGGAGGACGGCTCCACCGGGGACGTGGCCTGCGACCACTACCACCGCTGGCGCGAGGACGTGGACCTCATGGCGTCGTGCGGGCTGAACGCCTATCGGTTCAGCGTGTCGTGGCCGCGCGTCCAGCCCGACGGCCGCGGGCGCCCGAACGCGACGGGGCTCGACTTCTACCGCCGTTTGACCGATGCGCTCCGCGAGCACGGCATCCGTCCGGCGCTCACGCTCAACCACTGGGACATCCCGCAGGCGATCCAGGACGCAGGCGGCTGGCAGAGCCGCGATACCGTCGAGCGATTCGCCGAGTACACGACACTCATGGCCGATGCGCTCGGAGACACGGTGGAGTGGTGGATCACCCACAACGAGCCGTGGATCATCGCCGCGCTCGGCTACCGGCTCGGCATCCACGCCCCCGGCTGGAAGGATGCCGAGGCCGAGCTCCGGACGGCGCATCACCTCTTGCTCGCCCACGGCGCGGCGGTCGAGGCCTATCGGGCGACCAGCCTTCGCGCGCCGATCGGGATCACGCTCAACCTCCTCCCGACCTACCCGGCGTCCGATTCGGAGGCCGATGCGCGCGCCGCGCGCCTGTCCGACGCCTACACGAACCGGTGGTACCTCGATCCGATCTTCCGCGGTTCCTACCCCGAGGACGGCCGCGCATACTTCGCCGAGCGCTTCGGGTTCGATTGGGTCCGGGACGGCGACCTCGAGCGCGTGCG
>DATLGA010000058.1:0-31613 GCA_035540715.1 Candidatus Limnocylindrales bacterium
CGCGGACGGGCTCGCGGACGGGCTGGCCGTGGCGCTCGGCGTCGGGGTCGGCGTCGGCGTGGGTGTGGGTGACGGCGTCGAGGTCGGTACCTCGCCGGGCACGCACTCCTCGGTCGGCGCCAGCGGCGCGTCGAGCGGGCCGGGGTACGGCACGCGAACGCCCTGGTTGAGCTCCGCCTCGCGGCCGGTCCAGGTCTCGATCCAGCGGAGGTTGGCCTCCTCCCACGTCGGGCGTTGCTCCTCCCACCCGGCAAGGTCGAGGTACACCTCTTCCAGCGGCTCGGGCGGCGGTGCCTCGCCTGGCTCCTCGTCGTCGGCCGGCGTCGGCGTCGGCTCGGGCGGGACGGTCTCGAAGTCGCCGCAGCCGTCCTGCCAGATGCGTCCCGTCTCCGCCTCGATCCGGATCTCGCGGTGCGTCGTGTCCCGCTGGCTCGGCTGACGATCGGTTCGCACGAGTTCGGTGGTCGTCGTGGTGGTGAACTCGCCCGGCAGGAGCCCGCTGATGGCGTCGATCGTGACCTCGGTCACCCCCTCGGGGACCTGGAAGTCGTGGACCGCGAGGCCGTTCCGCTCCGCGACCTCGACCATGTAGTCGTGCCAGATGAAGGTCGGGCCGTCGGCGGCGAAGACGTCCTCGATCGCCGAGAAGTCGCTGTTGCCCACCCACACGCCGGTCACGATCGCGCCGTCGGTTACCTCGGGATCCGGGTCGGCGGCGAGGTAGCCCATCGCCTGGAGGTCGCGGAAGTCGTTCGTCGTCCCGGTCTTCAGGGTCGCCGGACGACGGCCGCCATCGGGCGTCTGGAGCTGGAAGCGCGGCCCCCACAGCGGATTCGTGGCCGGATCGGTGTTATCGGCCAGGATGTCGGTGACGAGGTAGGCCGACGCGGCGGACACGACGCGTTCGGGGCGCGGCGCATCGGTCGCGTGATCGTAGATGACGTTGCCGTTCAGGTCCTCGATCCGCTGGATCATGTACGGCGGGACGAAGGTGCCGCCATTCGCCAGCGCACCGTAGGCGCCGGCCAGATCGAGCATGTGGACGCCGATGGTCCCCAGCGTGAGCGACGGAACGGCCACCGACCCCTGCTGACGAGGATCCCACTCGAGTCCGAGCCGCTCGGCAAGAGCGACCACGTTATCGGTGCCGATGAGCTGCTGTGCCTTCGCGACGGGGATGTTGAGCGAGTACTTCAGCGCGTCGCGAACGCGGACGGGGCCGCGCTCGCGGTTGTCGGCATTCGGCACCGAGTACCCCTCGGCGATCTCGCCCTCCACGTCCATGAACATCGTCGCGGGGCTGATCACGCCGGATTCGAAGCCGGCCGCGTAGGTGATCGGCTTGAAGGCCGATCCGGACTGGCGGAACGCCTGGCCGAGGACGTCGTAGCTGGGCTGGTGCTCGGGTGTCGCCTCACCGTAGAAGTTCGCGCTCCCGACATAGGCCAGGACGGCCCCGGTCCGATAGTTGAGCGTCACGATCGCGTCGTTGTTGATGTTTCGCCCCTGGAGCTGGCCGATCCAGGCGAGTGCCTCCTCGCCGTACTTCTCGACAAGCTCGTCGTCGCCAAGGCGGTCCATGTCGTAGGCGACCTGCGCCCACTTCTCGGCGGTGACCTGGTAGCCCTCGTACTCCAGGGTCGTGACGATTCGGAGGCCGCCGGTGTCGAGCAGATCCTCGCCCTCGAGCAGCTCGCCGGCCTCCCGACGCACGGCGTAGACGAAATGGGGCGCCAGGTACGCGCTGTCGCGCGGCGGCGCGAGCCGAATGCGCTCCGCGCGTGCCTCGTCGTACTCGGCCCGCGTGATGAAGCGCGACTCGAGCATCTGGTTGAGGACGAAGTCGCGCACCACGATGGCCTGCGACGCCTCGGGCACGAGATAGACCGTTTCGCCGTCCACCTCCTGGCGGGAGGCCTCGCGGCTGGGATCGAGCCGCGAGGGCGCGCGGACGAGGCCGGCGAGCATCGCCGCCTCCCCGATGGTGAGCTCATCGGCCTCGTCGTCCGAGGTGATGTCCTTGCCGTAGTAGCGGTTCGCGGCGGCCCAGATCCCGTAGGCGTTGTTCCCGTAGTAGACCTGGTTGAGGTACATCTCGAGGATGCGCTGCTTGCCGTCGTCGTTCGGGTACCGCTCGTCCAGGCGCAGGGCGAGGATCGCCTCCTTGATCTTCCGCTCGACCTGGCGATTCGGATCGGCCATGAGCTCGGCGTCGAAGAGGCGCATTCGAACCAGCTGCTGGCAGATCGTGGAGGCGCCCGAGACCGTCTCGCCGGCCTGGAAGTTCTGGAGCACCGCCCGGACGATGCTCCGGAAGTCGACGCACGGATTCGTCCAGAAGCTCTGGTCCTCCGCAGCGACCTGCGCGTCGATGATGACCTGCGGCAGATCGGCGAACGCGACCTCGCGCCGATCCTCCACGGCGAAGGTGGCGAGCTCGGTGCCGTCCGCGGCGACGACCGTCGAGCCCTGTGCGAGGTCGAAGTTCTCGATGTCGGCGACGTCGGGCAGATCGCTCGTGAACGAGGCGTAGACGCTCAGGATCCCGGCGAACAGGACGACGCCGAGCAGACCGAAGACGAGGAGGACGAGGCGAGGGAGGAGGGTCGATCCTGGTGGGCGACGGCGCACAGGCGCCCCCCTGCCGGCGGCTCGGGGCTGGCCGCGCCGGCCCGGCGGTGGTCGTCGGGTCATCGCGCGGCAGGGTAGCACGGATGTTCGGGTGCGTTATCCTCATCGCCCGATGGAGACCGACCACCCGCGCACCGCCGTGCTCGACGACCTCGAGTGGCGCCGCATGATCGCCGACCACACCGATCTCGACGCGCTGCGCGCCGGCATGACGGCCGGGCCGGTCACGTACTACGGCGGCTTCGATCCGACCGCGCCCAGCCTTCACTTCGGCAATCTCGTCCTGCTCGTCACGATGCGGCGCCTGCAGCTCGCCGGTCACCGGCCGATCGGCCTCGTCGGAGGGGCGACCGGTCTCGTGGGCGATCCCAGCGGACGGACGAGCGAGCGCACGCTCCACTCGCGCGAGGTCATCGAGGGCTGGGTGGAGCGGATTCGCTCGCAGGTGGAGCGCTACCTGGACTTCAGCGGTCCGAACGGCGCGTTGGTCGTCAACAATCTCGAGTGGACTGCGCAGATGTCGGCCATCGACTGGCTGCGCGACATCGGAAAGCACTTCAGCGTCAGCCGCATGCTCGCGAAGGAGGCCGTGAGCGCGCGCCTGGAGTCCGGCGGCATCAGCTACACCGAGTTCAGCTACCAGGTCATGCAGGCCGTCGACTACCTCGAGCTGTACCGCCGGCACGGGTGCACGCTCCAGCTCGGAGGCAGCGACCAGTGGGGGAACCTCACCGCCGGGGTGGACCTCATCCGTCGCATCGAGGGAGCGAGCGTGCATGCGCTGGCCACCCCGCTCGTCACGCGCCCCGACGGCGAGAAATTCGGCAAGTCCACCGGCAGCACGCTGTGGCTCGACCCGTCCCTCACCACGCCGTTCGCCTTCTACCAGTGGTTCCTGAACACCGACGACAGCGTCGTCGGCACGTACCTGCGCGTCTTCAGCTTCCGGTCGCGCGACGAGATCGAGGCGCTCGAGGAGGCTGCCGCCGAGCGCCCCGAGTCCCGCGAGGCGCAGCGCGCACTCGCCGCGGAAGTCACGACCCTCGTGCACGGCGACGCTGCAGCCGAGCGCGCCGCGGAGGCCTCGCGCGCGCTGTTCGGCCAGGGGGACCTCGGCGCGCTGGAGGCCGACACGCTGGAGGCGGCCTTTGCCGACCTCCCGCGGGCCTCGGTGCCTGCCCGGAACGGGCTGCCATCCGTGCTCGAGCTCCTCGTGGCGACGGGCCTTTCGGAGAGCCGCGGCCAGGCGCGACGCGTCCTCGCCGAGGGAGGCGCCTATCTCAACAACGAGCGGGTCGCCGGCCCCGACGCGGTGCCGGACGCGTCCCAGGTCCTTGCCGGTCGCTGGCTGCTCCTCCGCCGCGGCAAGCGCAACCTGGCCGTCGCCGAGGTCGAGGACGCCGGCCCGTGAAGCTGGCGTTCCTGACCGGTGCCCTGTCCGCAGGGGTCGCCGCGGCCGTGCTCGCGACCCTGCTCATCTGGATCGTGACGGTTCTGGCCGGCTCGCCCGACCCGTGGTCGATCGCGCCGTTCCTCGTGGCGCTGGCGGCCGTGGCGTTCGGTGGCGCCACGTTCGTGGCCGAGCGCATCGCGCATCGGCGCACGCTCGCGCGCAAGCGAGCCAAGGGCGAGCCCTGGGCCTTCCGCGACGAGGGTTGAGCGGCCGCCGAGATGTGCACGGTACCGATCCCGCTGGGCCGCCGCCGCGCGGGAACGACTGAGCGCCGCTTCACCCAACGCGCCGCCGGCCTGCCCCGGCGTCGAGTCCTGAGTGGTTGGCGGCTCACCACCGAGGAGGCCGGCTATGACCTGAAGCTCAGTGGCCGCCGCGCTCAGGCCCGTGGCCGTTGTGGGCCGCCTCGGCGACGACCTTCTCGGCGATCGAGTGCGGCACCTCGGCGTAGTGATCGAGCCTCCAGGTGAAGCGGCCGCGGCCCTGCGTGATGGATCGAAGCTCGGTCGCGTAGTGGAACATCTCGGCCTGCGGCACCTGCGCCCGGAGGTGCTGCATCCCGTCGGCCGAGTCCATGCCGAGGACCTGCCCGCGCTTCGAGGTGATCTGCCCCATGACGTCACCCATGTACTCGTCCGGCACGATGACCTCGACCTCCAGGATCGGCTCCAGCAGCGCCGGCGAGGCGGCGTCGAACGCCTTCTTCAGGGCCTGTGAGGCGGCCACCTTGAAGGCCATCTCGGAACTGTCGACGGTGTGATACGACCCGTCCACGAGCGTCGCCTGCAGGTCGACCACCGGGTAGCCCGCAAGGACGCCCTCGGCCATCGCCTCGCGCAGGCCCTTCTCCACCGCCGGGATGTACTGCTTCGGCACGACCCCCCCGACGATCCGGTCGCCGAACTGGAAGCCGGTCCCCATCTCGGCCGGCGCGAACTCGATGACGACGTGACCGTACTGCCCGTGACCGCCGGTCTGGCGCTTGTACTTGTTGTCGATGCGGGCCGCTTGCCGGATGGTCTCGCGGTACGGAACGCGCGGCGTCCCGGTCTTGACCGATGCGCCGAACTTGCGCTTCAGCCGATCGACGATGACGTCGACATGAGCGTCGCCCATGGCCGTCAGGATCGTCTCGCCGGTGCCCTCCTCGCGGTGGATCCGCACGCACGGCTCCTCCTCTTCGAGCCGATGCAGCGCCTGCCCGAGCTTGTCGAGATCCGCCTTCGACTCCGGCTCGATCGCCACCTGGAGCGAAGGCGTGGGGAAGCGGAACGGCTCGAGCCGGACGGCCTGCGCCTTGTCTGCGACGAGCGTGTCGCCGGCATGGGTCGAAGTCAGTTTGGCGACCGCCGCGATGTCGCCCGGGCCGACCTTGGAGAGATTCTCCGTGTCCTTGCCCTGGACGCTGAGCAGGTTGCCGATCCGCTCCTCCTCGCGGCGCGTGGCGTTGTACACGTGCCCCTGTCCGCTGAGCGTCCCGGAGATGACCCGGAAGTAGGTGAGCCGCCCCACGAACGGGTCGGCGGTCGCCTTGAAGACCTGGGCCACGAACGGGCCGTTCGGATCCGGGTCGATCTCGGCCGCGTCGACCGTGCGTCGCGTGCCGACCTCGGCGGGAGACGGAACGTGCCTGGCGATCATGCTGAGCAGCTCGCGTACGCCGACGTTCTGGGTCGCCGACCCGACGAAGACCGGCACGACGCTGCCTTCCCGCGTGCCCTTGTGCAGGGCCGCCTCGATCTCCTCGTCACTGAACGGCTCACCTTCGAGGTACTTCATCATCAGGTCGTCGCTGGCCTCGGCGGCGGCCTCGACGAGGGCGTCGCGGCGGGTGTGCTCGATCCCCTCGAGCTCCGGTGGGATGGGCACCTCCTTCGGCTTGCCGCCCTCGTAGACGGTCGCGTGCTCCTCGATCACGTCCACGTAGCCACGGAACCCGGCCGCCGCCCCGATCGGGAGGTAGACCGGCGCGATCTTCGGACCGAAACGCGCCTTGAGCTGGTCGAGCGTCGCGTCGTAGTTCGCGTTCTCGCGGTCCATCTTGTTGACGAAGATCATGCGCGGCAGCCCGCGTTCGTCGGCCAGCTCCCAGACCGCTTCCGTTCCGACCTCGACCCCGGCGGAGGCGTCGACCACGACGATCGCCGCGTCCACCGCCGCGAGCGCCTCGACGACATCGGCCTGGAAGTCGGCGTAGCCAGGCGTGTCGACGATCGTGATGCGCACTCCGTCATGCTCGAGCGTGCCGATCGCCAGGTTGATGCTCTGGCTGCGCTTGTGCTCGTCGGGGTCCCAGTCCAGCGTCGTCGTCCCTGCCTCGACCGTTCCGAGCCGCGAGATCGCGCCGGCGTCGTGGAGCATCGCCTCCGCGAGGCTCGTCTTCCCGGCGCCACCGTGCGAAATGAGGGCGACATTCCGGATCCGGTCGGGGGTGGTCGGCTTCATCGGAGCTCCTTGCGCATGCGGTGACGGAGTCGCCGAGGCCGGGAGGGTCCGCCTCGGGCGGTCGCTGGCCGAAATGGACGGCAATTATAGGTCGCCGCATGGCGTCATCGGCCTGGACGGGGAGGGGCTCGTCGGCGGCCGCTTGGTAGAATCGGTGCTCGCACCGTACACGCAGGCCCACGGCGCGCGCGTTCGTGCGCCGGCGTGGCGAAGGAGGACCGATGTCCGGCCACAGCAAGTGGTCCACGATCAAGCGACAGAAGGGCGCCAACGACGCGAAGCGTGGGGCGCTGTTCACGAAGCTGGCGCGCGAGATCATCACGGCGGCCCGGCAGGGCGGCGGGGACCCTGACGCGAACTACCGGCTCCGCATCGCGATCGACAAGGCGAAGTCGAACTCGATGCCCGCCGAGAACATCAAGCGCGCGATCGAGCGCGCCACCGGCGGAGGCGCCGATGCCGAGCAGTACGAGGAGATCACGTACGAGGGGCTCGGGCCGTCGAACGTGGCGGTGATCGTCGCGGCCATGACCGACAACCGGAATCGGACCGCCTCCGAGGTCCGGAGCGTCTTCAACAAGTCCGGCGGCTCGCTGTCACCGGTGGCGTGGCAGTTCGAGCAGAAGGGCGTGATCACCATACCGCTCAACGGTCGTGACCCGGACGAGATCACCCTGGCGGCGATCGACGCGGGTGCCGCGGACGTGAGCGCACCCGACGGAGGTGCGCTGGAGATCACGACGGAGCCCACCGACCTCGAGGCGGTGCGCTCGTCGCTCGCCGCGGCCGGCTACGAGGCGGAATCCGCCGAGCTGTCCATGGAACCGACGACCACGGTCGAGATCGACGACGAGCGAGAGGCGAAGGCCATTCTCCAGTTTCTCGAGCGGCTCGAGGACCTCGACGACGTGCAGAACGTGTACGCCAACTTCGACATCCCGGCCGAGCTCATGGAACGCCTGGAGGCGCAGGTCGCCTGATCCGGCCCGGCATGGGCCGGTACGCGGCATGAGACGAGCCGCCCGCCTGGAGGTGCTCAGCGCTGATCAGAGGAGGGCGTTGCCCCGCTCGTGGGGCCGATCTCCGCGCCGAGATAACCACTGAGGAGCGCGGCGACGTCGGGCACCGCTTCGCGTCGCAGCCGGTACCGCTTGGATCCGACGCCGACGCTGACGAGCCCGGCAGAGCGGAGGATGATCATGTGGTGATGCATCGTCGTCTTGGCGACCCCGAACTGCTCCGCAAGCTCCATGAGCCCCTTCTCACCCTCGGCGAGCGCACGAAGGATGCGGAGCCGCTTCTCGTCGCCGAGCGCCTTCGACAGGCGAACGAGGCGCAGCGGCGGCGTATCGATCTCCGCCGAGACGCTCTCGTCGGCGACCGGGTAGACGACGAGCAGGACGTCCCCGAACTCGACGTGGGCCACCAGTGGACGATGCACGTAGCTCGGCACGAGGACGAGCCGATCGATCCCGGGGCGTGGCGCGAACTCGACGCCGTTGGTGGCGGCCGTCACGAACCGATCGAGCGGCACCTCGCGGGCAAGCTCGCGCTTCCCCTCCGCGTCGCGCTCGAGGATCGGCATGATCATCGGGGCCTCCGGGTGCCATACCCGTTCCGCCCAGGTCTCGAGCACCGCGATGAGCTCGCCCTTGAGCCAGTTCGCGTCCGCGTCGAGGACGGCGCGCAGGTAGTCGGTCCACGGCTCCCACTCCGGATGGCACGTGGTGAGGAACTCGGAGGCGGCGGCGTCGTCGCCGGCCACGGCCGCGCGGATCGTGGTGGGCGGTGTGCAGCGCCGCACGTCGCGGGTGTAGAACTGGACGAGGTGGAGCTTGATCTCGGCTGGATCGGTCTCGCGCAGGTGCGTCAGGAAGGCCGGCACGTCGCGCGGCGCCGGTGTGTCGAAGGCGATGCCGACGAGATGGCGGAAGGTGTCGACGTCGCCGAAGCTCACCGCCTCGATGCGGCGCAGCAGATCCTCGCCAGCCCGCTCGCGGATGGCGGTGATCCAGTCGGCGCCGATCTCGTAGGTGTCCCCGTCCTCGTGGTCGAGCGCAACGACGAGTGAGTGGAGCAGCTCGTAGGCCGGAGCCACGTCGATTGTCAGCGCGGGCGGGGAGCCGGGGCGGCGTGCAGGCGACATCGGTTCGGTGCGGTCGTGCTCAGGCGGAGCGCGGCAGTGCCGGGCGGCGAGGGGCCGATTCGACCCGCTCGCCGCTCAGGGCGCCGCCGACCGCGATCAGGAGGTGGCCGACGGCGACCCGGATACGGCGAGCCGACGCAGGCTGCCGGGTCGGCGCCATCCTGCTCAGTCGGCGCCGCCGGTCCTCGATGAGGCCGGGCCACAGGCCGGGGCTCGGGGAGAACATTGTTCGAACAGTTCCTTTCGTCCGAGGTGTACTTAGCGTTCTAATTGGGTCGAACTGAAGCAAGTGTACGGACCCTGTCGAACGATGTCAAGCGTTTCGGACGAGAATTGTCGAACGAGCCCTCGCACACGCCGGTCGAGCCGCTACCATGCACGCGTGATCGCGCTCGGCATCGATCCCGGCACGGCGTTGTGCGGCTTCGGCGTCGTTGCGCTGGAGAGGGGGAGCCTTCGCCTCGTCGACGCGGGGATCGTACGAACTCCTTCGGACGCATCCGATGCCGAACGGCTCCGCCAGTTGCACGGAGCGCTGAGGCAGATCGTGGGGCAGCACCGGCCCGACCGCATCGCCGTGGAGCGGCTCTTCTTCCAGCGCAACGTCCAGACCGCCATGTCCGTCGGCCAGGCTCGGGGCGTCGCGCTGCTCGTCGCCTCGGAGGGTGGGACGCCGGTCGACGAGCCGACGCCGAACGAGGTGAAGCAGGCCGTCTGTGGGAACGGCGCGGCTGACAAGCGGCAGGTGGCGACCATGGTCGAGCGACTGCTGGGGGTCAGCCTCGCCGGCATCCCGGACGACGCGACGGACGCCCTCGCGATCGCCATCGGCTGCGCCTATCGGGCAGCCGCCACGCCTCGCGCCATCGTCGGATGATCGGCTCGCTGCGCGGAACGGTCACGCACGTCGGGCTCGACCACGCTCTCGTCGAGGTCGGCGGAATCGGCTACCGGGTCGTGGCGGGCCCGGCGCTGCTGGGGCGGCTTCGGCAGGGGAGCGAGGTATCGGTCTACACGCATCACCTCGTGCGCGAGGACCAGCAGGCCCTGTTCGGGTTCGCCACGACCGAGGAACTGGCCTTCTTCGAGCTGCTCATGACGGTCTCGCACGTCGGCCCTCGCCTGGCCCTCGCGATCACGAGCGCGCATGCTGTCACCAAGCTCCAGCTCGCGATCGTGACCGACGACTCCGACGTGTTCAGCTCGGTCTCGGGCGTCGGGCGCAAGACCGCGCAGCGGATCATCCTCGAGCTCAAGGAGAAGGTCCATGCGGCCGGCATCGCGGCAAGCGGCGCCGCGGCCACGGACTCCGACGTCGTCGCGGCGCTCGAGTCGCTGGGCTACTCGGCGGCCGAGGCGCGGAAGGCCGCTGGTGCGGTGGCCGGCACGAGCGGCGAGCTCGATGCGCGGATCAAGGCAGCCCTGCAGGAGCTGGCGCGGAGCCGCTGATGGAGCCGGTGTCCGATCCGTGGAGCGACCCGAAGGTCGCCGAGCGGATCCTCCGGTCCTATCGGGGCTGGGCGGTCGTCGGCTGCTCCGCCGACCCGACCCGGCCGTCGCACGGGGTGTCGCGCTTCCTGCTCCAGCAGGGCTACCGGGTCATCCCGGTCAACCCGAACGAGGAGCGTGTCCACGGACTGCCGGCCTGGCCAGATCTCCGTTCGATCCCCGCCGACGAGGGGACGATCGAGGTCGTCGACCTGTTCCGCCGCTCGACGGCCGTCGTGGGGCACGTCGAGGAGGCGATCGCCATCGGCGCCAGGGCGGTCTGGATGCAGCTCGGCGTCTGGAACCTCGAGGCGGCGGAACTCGCGGCGCACGCGGGCCTGCTGGTCGTCATGAACCGGTGCCCGGCCATCGACCACCCGGCCCTGATCGGCTCGCACCGGGCCTGAGCGCCGCCGGAAGCGCGATGGCTGGCCTTCGGCGCCGAGCGCCGTCATCGGTCGCTTCGATTCAGCCTTCGCGGCGCAGGACCAGTCCGATGTGACCGTAGGGCGGACGAGGATCGGCGTAGGTCTTCGTGCGCCCGTCGTCGGCCTCGACGCCGACGTCCCACAACCGGTTCTGGGCGTCGAAGCTCACGCACTCGAGCTGCGGCCAGCGGTCGAGCATCCGGGTGCCGATCTCGTTCACCAGGTGCTGGATCGAGAGGCTCACGAACTCGTGGAAGACAGCCGCAGCGAGGTCGGCGACCTGCTCGGAGGCGACATAGCGCGGCGGATCACCAAGCACGGCGTGTGACGCGTCGCCATACCGCCAGCCGATGGTCAGCCAGATGTACAGCGGCCGGTCACGTCGCTCGGGCAGCGTGGTGTGCTCGTCCCGGGCGAAGTCGGCGAACGCCGAGCCGGTGATCTTGATGAGCTGCAGCCCGGCACGTCCCGACTCGTGATCGGTGATCCGAACCTCGCCGTCACCGTGGCGCGCCAGCTCGAGCCTGGCGGTGCCGTGGTCGCATCGATCGCGGCTGAAGAGCCGATCGGACGCGTCGAAGCCCTCGCCGTCGGCGGCCGGGACCACGGCGGCGGGGAACGGGAGGTCACGTCCGAGCATGGTCAGGCGCTCCATGTGGGGGTAGGTGGCGAGGAACGCCGTGCCGACGCCGTGCAGCCACTCTTCGAGCGTGCGCGCCGGCGCGCGGAGCGAGGCGGCATGGATGAAGTTCTTCATCGTGTCGGTCGCCACGACCTTGCGGTTGTCGCCCCTGGTGTAGGCGTCGAGGAATTCGGTGCCGTGCACGACGACCTCGATCTCCGCCGCGACGAGCGCATTGTCCCGGCCACGGAACGGCGACTCGGGGATCGGGGTGATGCCGGTCAGCGGCTCGGCGTACGTGCGATAGACCTTGACGTCCGCCTTGCCGTAGCGGATTTCGTGCTGCAGGCTCATCAGCCCTCGTCCTCCTGATCGTCCGGCGGCCCGAACAGCTCCACCGCCGCTCGGCGAATCTCCTCGTCCAGGCGCTCCCGATCAGCCTCGTCCGCCTGCCAGCGCTCGGCCAGTGCCTCGAACTCGGCGTTGCCCGAGACCGAGGCGATCCGCCGCGCCCCATCGATTGGCCGGCTCACCTCGCCGATGATGGACGCGGCTGCGTGAAGCGCCAGGAGCTGACCCGCCTGCGCCGTGTCCCAGCCGCCGAGACCGATCTCGGCCATGAGCCGATCGGCCGCGGGCCCCAGCTCTCCGCTCTCGCCTCCCGCCAGCGACAGCGCGAGCAGCGCCGGCGACTCAACCCCTTCCTCGATGAGCCGGTGCGTCGCGCGGATCAGGCCGTCGTCGTCGGTCTCGCCGACCATCCAGCGCGACACCTCGAGCGCGATGGCCTCGCGAAGCTCCTCGCGCAGTGGCCGAGGGCCACGCAGCCGCTCGTAGCGTTCCCGCGCGATGAGCACGACGTCGTCGAGGCCGCGGCGCAGCTCCTCGTCGCGATCCGCGTGGAGCGCCCGCTCGAGGATCGGGATGATGTCGGCCCTCGGCCGACCTGCGACGAACACGACGAAGCGGAAGCCGAAGCGAGCTTCGTAGGCCTCGTTCAACGCCCGCAGCTCGTCGGCGACCCACGCCTGCGGATCCGGACCGCCATCCTCGTATCCCTGCTCGCGCCGAGACAGCGTGCTGACGGTCGACGGATCGGCGCCGATGCGCGGATGCGCGTCGAGCAGCCCGACCTGCTCGTCCTCCGGCATCTGCCGGGCCACGGCGCGAGCCGCCTCGAACAGATCGTCCTCGTCGGCGAAGGGCCGTCGCTCGGCCAGCCGAGCGACGTACTGCGGCGCGCCCTCGAACAGCGGCGCGAGCGCGGTGCCGGCCTCGGCGGCCGGCAGCCGGTTCAGCTCCTCGACGCTCGGCAGGCCCACCGGGTCAACTGCCCCGGTACGTGCTCATCCCGTACGGGCTGAGCAGCAGCGGGACGTGATACGACCGGCCGGCGTCACCGATCCGCAGGGCGAGCGCCGCGCTCTGGAAGAACGCATCCGGATCATCGGCATAGCCGCCGACGTCGAAGGCCAGCTGGTAGTCCCCCGGGGTCAGATCGCTGCCGCCGAGCAGGTCGTGGATGCGACCGTCGTCATCGGTCTGGAGGTCGCTCACGAGCTCGGGCGTCCCGTCGGGACGCAGCCGGAAGAGGGCCACGCCGACTCCGGGAGCCGGCTCGCCGGACGCGAGGTCGAGGACGTGGGTGCTGATCGTCGGACGCGCGTCTGCCATCGGGTCCTCCGCTGTAGGCGGCCATCATGCCCGAACCGATCGGCGCATGACGCGGTCGGGGGGCATCGCCGGGCGGTATCCTCGGAGCATGGCTGACCTGACGATCCGCGTGGGGGACCTGACCTTCGGCGCAGACTGGGAGGCGGCCGCGCCGCAAACGCGCGAAGCGCTGCGAGCCTGGCTGCCGATTCGGTCGCAGCTGATCCACTGCAAGTGGAGCGGCGAGTCGACCTGGATCCCGTTCGGCGACCGCCGCCCCAACGTGGGCTACGAGAATCACAACTCGCACCCGGCGCCGGGCGAGCTGCTGATCTACACCGGGGAGATCAGCGAATGCGAGATCCTCTTCCCGTACGGCGCCTGCAGCTTCAGCTCGCGCGTCGGCCCGCTGGCGGGCAACCACTTCGCCACCATCGTTTCCGGGCGCGAGCACCTGGCCGAGCTCGGGCTGCGTGTCCTGTGGCAAGGCGCCCAGGAGATCGAGATCCACGAGGACGCCTGACCGATGGAGTGGCTCGTCCTCTTCGGCGCCATCGCCATCGTGGTGGGCGCGGTCGTATGGCTCGCGGGGCGGGCGCTGCGGAGGCGGCCGAGAGCAACCGATGCCACCGAGGACGCGGGTGGCCGGCTCGGGCCGCGCCAGGTCGACGTCGCCGCGATGGAAGCTCGCGACTCGGACGACGCCTCCCCGTGAGGCGGCTCGTCATCGCAGGAGGCACGGTCGTCACGCGCCAGGGAGCGCTGCGCGTCGACATCGCAGTGGAACGCGCCAGGATCACGGCGATCGCTCCGGACCTTCCTCGAGACGAGGCCGAGGTCGTGGACGCGGCCGGGCTTCTGGTCCTGCCGGGGGTAGTGGACGTGCACACGCATCTCCGGCTCGAGGACGACGAGCATCCGCGACGCTTCCACCAGGACACGCTCGCCGCCGCGCGCGGCGGCACGACGACCGTGCTGAGCTTCAACAACCCCGGCACCGGGATCAGCCCCACGGCATCGCGCTCGCTCCTGCGCGGCCTCGACGAGTTCCGGCGACGCACGGCCGACCGTTCGGCCGTCGACTATGGGCTGTGCGCCGTGCTGACCGGCCAGCAGGACGATCCGATCGGGGAGCTGCCGCGCCTCATCGAGGCGGGCGTGCCGACCTTCAAGGCGTTCATGGTGTACGACTTCCGTCTGCCCGACGACGCGCTCGAGGCGGCGTTGCGGACCGCGGCACGGCACGGGGGCATGCTTCAGCTGCACTGCGAGGCCCCGGAGATCATCGATCCACTGGTCGACGCCGCGATCGGCCGTCACCGCGTCGCCGCGCGGTACCACGCGATGACCCGGCCGGCGCAGGCCGAGGCGATCGCGACCCGGCGGGCGATCGACATGGCTCGCCGAGCCGAGGCGCCGCTCTACATCGTCCACCTCAGCTCGGCCGAGGCCCTCGACGAGGTCGCCGATGCGAAGTCACGCGGCGAGCCGGTCCATGTCGAGACCTGTCCGCATTACCTGACGCTGACGGACGCGCTGTACGGCGACCCGGACGAGAGCGAGGTGATCAAGCGCGTCATCTCGCCGCCCCTACGCTCGCAGGCCGACGTGGACGCGCTCTGGGTCGGCGTGCGGGACGGGATCGTCGACGTGATCGCCAGCGACCACGTGCCTGACCGCATCGACACCGAGAAGTCGCTTCCGGCCCCACCGTTCCCGAAGATCAGCAACGGAGCGCCGGGGATCGAGACGCTGCTCAGCATCGTGTACTCCGAGGGCGTCGCCGGTCGACGAATCGGCCTCGAGCGCATGGTCGAGCTGCTGTCGGGGACGCCCGCACGCCTGTTCGGCCTCCCGTCGAAGGGGGCCGTCGAGGTCGGTCGTGACGCCGATCTCGTCCTGCTCGACCCGGCGGCACGCCGTACGATCCGGCAGGCCGACCTGTCGCATACCAGCGACTTCACGCCGTACGAGGGGATGCCGGTGGTCGGCGCCATCCGCGACGTGCTGGTGCGCGGGCGGCGGATCGGCGACGCGCCGGGCCGATTCCTCGAGCGGCGCCTGATATGACGAACGGCCCGGCGGTCGATGCCGCCGGGCCGTATCGGTCTGAAGACGCTCGCGCCTAGCGGCGGAAGCAGTCGCTGCAGTAGACGGGCTTCGAGCCGGTCGGGCGGAAGGGTACGCGCGCTTCCTTGCCGCAGCTGTCGCAGGTCGTCGTGAACATCTCACGCGGGCGGTCGCTGTAGCCGCCACCGTAGCCGCCCTGGCTGCCGTACGAGCTGCCACCGCCCTCACCACGAGCGGCCTTCTTGGCAGCGCGGCAGGCCGGACATCGGCGCGGGTCGCTGAACTGGCGATCGGCATAGAACTGCTGGTCGCTGGCGGTGAACGAGAACTCGGTGCCGCAGTCGGCGCAGGTCAGCGTGCGATCGGTGTAGGTGAACAAAGGAAAACACTCCTTCTCGTGCGGCCTCAGCGAGCCATCTCGCCGCAAAATCCTGTACAGGGCCGTGAGAGGAGCGTTCGTGGTGCCGCAATCTTGTAGCCGTCGGGACGGTGCCGTCGGGCCGGTTGTCGAGGACCAGCGTACACGGAATCCGTGGTGAGCTCAAGAGAGCGAGCGGTTCATCCGTCGGCGATGATGCCGATGCGCTCCAGGGGGAGGTACCGAAACCAGGCGCGGCCGAGGATCCGCGTCGTCTCCACGGGTCCGAAGGTCCGGCTGTCGACGCTTGCGGATCGGTTGTCACCCAGTACGAAGATCTCGCCCTCGCCGACGGTCCACTCGATCGCGCCCGATCGCCCCTGCGGCAAGGTACGCACGTCGGCGGCGAGGTACGGCTCGTCGAGCCGTCTCGTCAGCCCTTCCACGTCGGTCACGTACACGCGGCCGTTCTCGAGCTGGACGCGCTCCCCCGGGAGCGCGATCACGCGTTTGATGTACGGGACGGCGTCGCGATCGAAAGGAGGCGGTGCGTCGAAGACGACCACTTCGCCGTGGCCGTAGGCGTCCCACCTCGGCGTGAGCTTGTCGATGAGCACGCGATCGTTGCTGGCGATCGTCGGCTCCATCGACCGCATCTCGACCACGAACGGCTCCGCGAGGAACGCGGTCATGGCCAGGTAGATTGCGCCCGCCAGCAGCAGGATCTGGACGACCTCGACGCCCCAGCGCCTCAGGTCCGTGGGGAAGCCCGGAACGAGAGGTGCTGGCTCGGGCAGCGGCGCGGCAGGCGGACGGATCACGACGGTCGGTCGGCTCGGGCAGTTCTCGGTGCGTCAGACGTTCGGTCGGGTTGGTTCGTTGCGGGCGAGATCGCGCGGCGAGCGCTTGACGGCGTCGTAGACTGCGCGCATGTCACGTGACGAGAAGCTCGACCACCTCAAGTCCGTCCCGCTCTTCGAGCGCCTGGGTCACCGCGAGCTCGAGCGGCTGGGGCAGCTCGCCGACGAGGTGGAGGTCGGATTGGATGACGTCCTCACCCGACAGGGCCAGACCGGCCAGGAGTTCTTCATCGTCCTCGACGGGCATGTGACCGTGCTCGACGGCACCAAGCCGATCGCGCACCTCGGCCAGGGCGACTTCTTCGGCGAGATCGCGCTGATCGAGGACCGCCCTCGCACGGCCACGGTCCGCGCGGACGGCATCACGCGCCTGCTCGTCATCCCACACCGCGAGTTTCACGCGTTCATGGACGAGTTTCCCGAGGTCCGGCGCGCCGTCATGGCGGCGCTCGCCGATCGCGTCAGACGCCTCGAGTCGAACCGCGCCGACTGATCAGTCTCCGGTTGTCCCGCGGCGCGGCTCAGCCGAGCCGTGGATACGCGACGAGGGTCAGGAACTCGGCGAAGTCGTCGGAGCTCACGAGCTCATCGAGGAGGCCTGCCGCCTGGTCCCACGGCGCGTCCGGCGAACTGTCGCGGAGCGTGGCCAGCTCGGCGTCGCGGATGGCCGTGTATCGGTCCGGGGTCAGCGGTTGGCCGTCGTCGAGCGGGAGACGGTGGACGCGCCACTGCCATAGCTGCGACCGGCTGATCTCCGCCGTGGCGGCGTCCTCCATGAGGTTGTTGATGGCCGCGGCGCCGTTGCCCGCCAGCCACGAGGCGAGGTAGGCCAGACCGACGCTCACGTTCGCGCGCACCCCGGCCTCGGTGACCGATCCGTTCGGCACGCGCACGTCCAGCAGGTCGGCGGCGCGGACGCTCACGTCGGTGCGCAGCCGGTCCTTCTGGTTTGGCCGCTCGGCGAGGACGCCGTCGAACACCTCGCGCGCCAGGGGCACCAGGTCCGGATGCGCCACCCAGGTGCCGTCGAAGCCGTCGGCCGACTCACGCTCCTTGTCGACGCGGACGGCCGCGATGGCGCGTTCGTTGACTTCGGGATCGCGCCGCGACGGGATGAAGGCCGCCATGCCGCCGATGGCGTGAGCGCCGCGTCGATGACACGTCTTCACGAGCAGTTCGGTGTAGGCGCGCATGAACGGCACCGTCATCGTGACCTGGGCGCGGTCGGGGAGAATCTTGTCAGGGTGCGCGCGGAACTTCTTGATGATGCTGAAGATGTAGTCCCAGCGCCCCGCGTTCAGGCCGGCCGCATGGTCCCGCAGCTCGAAAAGGATCTCGTCCATCTCGAACGCGGCCAGGATCGTCTCGATGAGCACCGTGGCGCGGATCGAGCCGTGCGGCACGTCGAGAGCGTGCTGGGCGGCTTCGAAGACCTCGTTCCACAGGTGCGCCTCGAGGTGGCTCTCCAGCTTGGGCAGGTACACGTACGGCCCGGTTCCGCGACGGCGCAGCTCCAGGGCGTTGTGGAAGAACCAGATCCCGAAGTCGAAGAGGCTGGCGCTGACCGGCGCGCCGTCGACGAGCACGTGCGCCTCGTCGAGATGCCAGCCGCGCGGCCGGATGCAGAGGGTGGCGATCTGGTCGTTCAGGACGTACGCCTTCTCATCGGTCTCGAAGGTGAGCTGTCGCCGAACGGCCTGGTTGACCGCCCAGTGCCCGGTCACGACGTTGTCCCAGGTCGGGGAGAGGGCATCCTCGAAGTCGCACATGAAGACCGACGCGCCGGAGTTGAGAGCATTGATCATCATCTTCGGCTCGGCCGGGCCGGTGATCTCGACGCGCCGATCGTCGAAGTCGGCCGGTGCGGGGGCCACCCGCCAGTCGGGGTCCTCGCTCTCGATCGGGTTCGGCTTGAAGTCGGGCATCTCACCGGCGTCGAAGCGCGCCTGCCGCTCCCGGCGGTCGGCGAGCAGCCGCCGGCGTTCGGAGTCGAAGTGGCGGTGCAGCTGGGCGACGAAGTCCAGCGCCTCGGGCGTCAGCACCTCGGCGGTGTGGGCGGCGTTGGTGCGGGTGAGCTGGACTCCGGCCGGCGTCTCGATCATCTGCTCAGGGTACCCGACCACCGGTCCGGATCGGCGCCCGATCGCATGGTTGCAGCGTCTCTCCGCCATGCGCCGGCGCAATCGGGGCGGCAGCGGGGCTAGAGTGGACCGATGTCCCCGCGACCCAACATCGCCTTCATCATGGCCGACGACCATGCGGCCCACGCCATCGGTGCCTACGGCAGCCGCATCAACCAGACGCCGGGAATGGATCGGCTCGCCGCCCGCGGGATGCGGCTCGACAACTGCTTCTGCACGAACTCGCTGTGCTCGCCGTCCCGGGCGGCGATCCTGACCGGCACGTACAACCACCTGAACGGCGTCACGAGCAATTCGTCGAAGTTCGACGCGCGCCAGCCGACGTACGTCTCGCTGCTGCGCGACGCCGGCTACCAGACGTCCATCGTCGGGAAGTGGCATCTCGGGCATGGCGGCATCCACGATCCGCGCGGGTTCGATCGCTGGGCAGTCCTCGAGGAGCACGGCACCTATCACGACCCAGAATTCCTCACGCCGGAGGGTCGGGTCCGGCGGCCGGGCTACACGACCGACGTGATCACCGACCTGGCGCTCGAGTGGCTCGACGACCGCGACCGGAGCCGCCCGTTCTGCATGCTCATTCAGCACAAGGCGCCGCACCGAGAGTGGATCCCGGCCCAGCGCCACGCGGGGCTGTACGAGGATCGCCAGATCGCCGAGCCGGCGACGCTGCGCGACGACTACGTCGGACGCGGGACACCGGCGCGCGAGGCGACGATGACGATCAAGCACGACCTGGACGAGGCGGACCTGAAGGCCTTCGTGCCCGGCGGCCTGACCGACGACGAGGACCTGCGCTGGAAGTATCGGCGCTTCATCACCGACTACCTGCGGTGCGTGGCGGCGCTCGACGAGAACGTCGGGCGGGTTCTGGACTGGCTCGAGGCCGATGGCGTCGCCGACGACACGATCGTGGTGTACACCTCGGACCAGGGGTTCTTCCTCGGCGATCACGGCTGGTACGACAAGCGCTTCATGTACGAGGAGTCGCTGCGCATGCCGTTCCTGGTCCAGTATCCGCGCCAGATCCCCGCCGGCACCGCGTCGGCCGCCATGGCGCTCAACGTCGATTTCGGGCCGACCTTCCTCGACTACGCCGGTGTGCCGGTGCCGTCCTTCATGCAGGGACGGTCGTTGCGACCGGTCCTGAGCGGCGAGCCGCCGAAGGACTGGCGGACGAGCATGTACTACCGCTACTGGGTCAACCGCGACGTCGCCCATCACGTGTGGGCCCACTACGGCGTGCGGACGCATCGGCACAAGCTCGTGTACTACTACGACGAGCCCTGCGACGCACCGGGCGCCTATCCCGGGCGCGGAGCGCCGGAGTGGGAGCTGTTCGACCTCGAGCAGGACCCGCACGAGCTGACCAGCGTCTACGGCGAGGCAGCGTATGCCGACGTCGTTCGCGAGCTGAAAGCCGAGCTGCGCCGCCTCCAGGTCGAGGTGGGGGACAGCGACTGCGTGCCCGCGCCTGAGGACTAGCTGCGCTACCGCCCAGCCGACGCCTCGGGGCGAGCATCGGATCGTTCGCTGCTCATCGGGCCGATCCGGCGGCCGGCCGCGGAATCGGCGACGAGCGCGGCGAACCGGCGCTCGCGAGTGTCCGGCCGCTTGGCGGTCATGACCCAGTGGGTGACCGTTCGTCGATACGACGGCGTCTCGGCCTGCCAGTACGCCCACGCATCGGCATCCGCCTCGAAGCGCGCGCGCCAGTCGGGCGGAAATGCCGTTTCGGGCCGCTCGTACGAGTAGCTGGCGTCCTTCGACTGATCTCGTTCTTCGAAGGCCCGAATCCCCGCGGGGCGCATCAGGCCCGCCGCGCGCAGCTCGGCGACCTTGGCGAGGTTCACCGCGCTCCAGCTGGAGCCCTTCCGGCGCGGCGTGAACCGGTTGGCCGTCAGCTCGTCGTCGACGCGGAAGGTGATGCCGTCGATCCAACCGACGCACAGCGCCTCCTCGACCGCCTGCTCCCACGTGGTCGATGGCTTGCCGACCCCTTTGCGGTAGTAGCCGATGAACGCCTCCGACGCCGTTTCGTGGTGCGATTCGAACCAGTCCCGAAGGGCCGCTCGTGTGTCGAAGACGAGCACCTCGTCACGCCTCGGCCGCCGGACCGGGGTCACCAGCCGCCGGCGTCGCGCAGGAGCCGATGGAGGACCCGGCCCGCAACGGCGCGACGGTAGTCGGCGGTCGAGCGAACGTCGTCGATCGGCTCGATTTCCTGCGTCAGCCTCGCGGCCGCTGCGTCGGCGATGTCGCGCGCCGGCGGACGGCCCTCCAGGACCTCCTCGGTGGCCCGGGCGCGGACGGGCGTGGCGGCCACGGAGCCCAGGGCCACATGCACGTCGCTCCACGCGGACCGCTCGTCGTCCGCGCGCCAGGCGAGCGCCATGACGACCTTGCTGATCGCCTGGGCGCGGCGTGTGCCGATCTTGCGAAACCGCGCCTGCCGGTCATCGGGAAGTGGGATGCGGATGCGCAGCAGAAGCTCGTCCGGCCGGCGGGCGGTCGTTCGGTACCCGGTCCAGAAGGCGCCGGCCGGCACGGTCCGCTCGCCGGACGCCGAGCCGAGGACCATCTCGGCGTCGAGGGCGAGAAGGACCGGCAGGGTGTCGCCGGCCGGCGATGCGTTGATAACGTTGCCCCCGATCGTGCCCCGGTTCTGAATCTGAGCTGCTCCGATGGTCGCGGCCGCCTCGGCGAGCACGGGCACGTGGCGGATGACCTCCGGAGACCGCCGGACGTCGGTGTAGGTCGTCAAGGCGCCGATGACGAGCGAATCGGCCTCCACGTCGATGCCGCGCAGCTCGTCGAGGCCCCAGATGTCGAGAATCCGCTCCGGAGGCTCGCCGATCTCGCCGGTGATCTGCACCATGAGGTCCGTGCCGCCGGCGAGCGGTCGCCACGCTTCGCCATCGGGTTCGGCAAGCAGGGCGTACGCGTCCTGGAGCCGGGTGGGCGACTCGGTCGGTGGCTCGACGGCGTTCGGCATTCAGGTCTCAAATCCGGTCAGCGTCGGAGGCCGCGAAGGATGCGCAGGAGCAGCCAGGCCCCCACCACGACCATCAGCAGCTGCCCGGGGGTCAGTGCCAGCGTGATGTCGTGATCCTCGATTGCCTCGCTCAGCGATTCTCGGCGTTCGGTCATGCGTGGGCTCTCCGCTCGGCTGCCAGGGCGACCGCCTCGATGATCTTCGTGTAGCCGGTGCAGCGGCACAGGTTACCGGCGATCGCCTCGCGAATATTCTCCTCGGTCGGCTCGGCGCCGCTGGCGAGGAACGCCTCGCCGGCCATGAGCATGCCCGGCGTGCAGATGCCGCACTGCGCGCCACCGGTTTCGAGGAACGCCTGCTGCAGGACGTTCAGACGACCGTCCTTGGCCAGCCCTTCGACGGTCCGCACCGCCGTGCCGGCGGCCTGACTGACGGGGACGAGGCAGGCGTCGACGACCTCGCCGTCGAGCAGGACGCTGCACGCGCCGCACTCGCCCTCGCCGCAACCCTCCTTCGTGCCGGTCAGCGCCAGGTCCTCGCGCAGGACGTCGAGGAGGCGCCGGGATCCGGCGGCCTCGACCTCGACGGGCTCGCCGTTGACGGTGAATCGGAACGTCATCGCCGGCGGTCCTGGGGCGGATCGGTGGGCGCTCGGAACGGCATCTCGTCTCCACCGTGGGGCAGATCCTCGATCGGCGGGGTCTTCGGTGCCGGCTCCTCGAGGGAGATGCCGGGCGCGGGAGGCATGGGCCGGTCGGTCAACGCCGCCAGGATGCGCTCCGGCGTCGCGGGCAGATCGTGAATCCAGACGCCCGTCGCGTCGTGGATGGCCGCGACCACCGCCGGGGCGCCGACGTCCATCGGCAGCTCACCGATCCCCTTGGCACCGTGGGGCGCGCCGGAGAACGGTGCCTCCACGAGGATGGAGCGAATCCTGGGAGCGTCGAGCGAGGTCGGGATGAGGTAGGTCGCCAGGCGGTCGTTGAGGTACCGGCCGTCGACCAGCTTCATCTCCTCGATCGTCGCGTAGCCGATCGCCTGCAGCGTGCCGCCCTCCACCTGGCCCTCCGCGAGGACGGGGTGGATGACGCGGCCCATGTCGTCGGCCGCGACACAATCTCGGACGGCCACCTCGCCGGTGTCCAGGTCGACGTCGACCTTCACGACGCACGCCGCCCAGCCGAACGCCGGATAGGCGTCGCCGCGGTAGGTCTTGTCGTCGAACGGCTCGCCGGGGTAGGGGACGAACCGCTCGTCGATCCGCATCGGCGCCGCTTCCCCGTACGACTCGGCGAACGAGCGGCCGGTGGCCTCCTCGACCTGCCGCCGCATCTTCTCCGCAGCTCGGATCAACAGCCCCCCGACGACCATGGCCGTGCGCGAGGCGACCGTCGGTCCGGAGTCCGGAACGATCGAGGTGTCCTGCGGCGCGATCTCCACCTCGCCGAACTCCACGCCGAGGGTGGCGGCCACGATCTGCGGAAAGATCGTCTTCGTGCCCTGGCCCATCTCCGTGGACGCGGTCAGGATCCGGATGCGACCATCCTCGGTGAGCTCGAGGCTTGCGACCGAGGCCAGGCGCACCTCCCCCGAGCCGGTGAAGCCGGCGCCGTGCCAGGCCAGCGCCAGGCCGATGCCGGTTGCGACGCGGGCGCCATCGGTCCGTCCCTCGCGCATGGCGCGCGTCTGGGCATGCGTTCGATCGAACGCCGATGCCGCCGCGGCCGCCTCGAGCACCTCGATCCCGGCGACGCTCTCGCGCAGCACCTGCCCGGTCGGCGTCGTGTCGCCCTGGCGGTAGACCCAGCGGCGACGAAGGTCGAGCGGCGACGCGTCGAGCGCCTCGGCCAGCCGGTTGATCTGCATCTCGGCCGCGAACTCGGTCTGGGGGGCGCCGAAGCCGCGGAAGGCGCCGTTCGGCGGCGTGTTCGTGGCCATCGCCCGCCCGGTGACCCGGACGTTCGGACACCGGTACGGCCCACCGGAGTGAAGCACGCCGCGTGACAGGACGACCGGCGTGAGGGTGCAGTACGCGCCCCCGTCCATGATGACCTCGATCTCCTGCGCGATCAGCTCGCCCGTCTCGGAGACGCCGGATCGGTAGCGCACCACGGCCGGATGACGCTTGGTCGTGGCGCTGATGTCCTCGTGGCGGTCGTAGATCATCCGGACCGGCTTGCGGCACTTCAGGGCAAGGAGGGACGCGTGGAGCGCGATGATCGACGGGTACTCCTCCTTGCCGCCGAAGCCTCCGCCGGTTTCCGCCTGGACGACGACCGCCAGCTCGTCGTCCATCGCGAGCGCCTGCTTCATGGCCTTGTGGACGTAGTACGGGCACTGCAGCGAGCCATGAACCGTGACGCCGCCGTCGTCGGCGGGCACCGCGATCATCGCCTGGTTCTCGATGTACAGCTGCTCCTGGTGCCCGACGCGGTAGGTCCCCTCGATCACGACCGCGGCGCCGTCCATCGCCGCCGCGGCGTCACCGTGCTCGATCGTGTAGCGAGCGAACTCCCGATCCGACTCGAGCGGATCGAAGATCGCCGGCAGCCGCTCGGTCCGGAGGGTGACGTGCCGCTTCGCCTCCCGGAGGGTGGCCCGATCCGGCGCGGCGATGAGCGCGCACGGCTCCGCCTGGTGCCGGATCTCGCCGCCGATCGGCACGAGCACCGGCTGGTCGGTGTCGATGAGGCTGACGACGTTGTCGCCCGGGATGTCGTCGGCCGTGACGACGACGACGCGCTTCCAGTCGAAGGCGTCGTCGAGGACGAGGCCGATGAAGCGTGCATGTGGCTCCGTCGACCGGATCGTCGCGCCGAACCAGGCCCCCGGGAAGACGAGGTCGTCGGCATACCTCGCCTCGCCGGTCAGCTTCGCCGGGCCCTCGCGCCGGAGCGGCAGGTCCGGGCGGGCGCGACCCGGCGTCTCGGTGCCCGGATCGATGACGAGCGGCGAGGTCTCCGGGAAGGTCAGTCCGGGCGGAACCGTGCGGGTCGATGAGCGATGCCGGTCCATCGGTGCATCCTAGCGCGTGCTCGCTCCGCGCCGAAGGGTCCGGCCGGGTCGCGCGCCGGTGTGGACACCCTCGGCCACGACGGGCTCGCCCGCGACCAGCACCCATTCGATTCCCTCGGGAAAGAGGCACGGTTCGTCGTAGGTACAGGTGGCGCGGACGCGGTCCGGGTCGAAGACCACGAGGTCGGCGACGTAGCCATCGCGGACGAACCCCCGGTCATCGAGGCCCAGCCGGGCAGCCGGCGCCGAGGTCATGGAGCGAACCGCCTCCTCGAGCGAGAGGAGCCCCTCCTCGCGGACGAACTGGCCGAGCACGCGGGGGAACGAGCCGTACGAGCGGGGTGACGGCTTCGCGCCGACGAAAGTGGAATCGGTGCCGATCATGCCGATCGGATGCCGGATGAACTCGCGCAGCGTCTCGCTCCACGGGCCGGGCGTCACCTGGTTCACACGCAGATCTTCGGCGAGCAGCATGTCGCAGAGCACGTCCACCGGGTCCGCCTCGCGCTCCGCGATCACCTCCCCGAGCGTGCGGCCCTCCCATTCCAGGAGCTCCGGCGACCGGAAGGCACCGAGTCGCACGTCATCCCAGGCGCGCCGGCCTGCGAAGAGTACGCCGCGCTCGCCCAGCTCCCGACGGATCCGGTTGCGGACGCCGCGATCCCTCAGTCGCTCCTTCGTCGGCGCCGGCCCACCGGCCTGCGCCCACGGCGGGATCATGATGAGCAGGCGCGTGCTGGCCCACTCGTACGGGTAGGTGTCGAACGTGACGTCGAGCCCCTCCTCGCGTGCCTCGTCGACGAGCTCGAGCATCGGCCCCGGGCCGCCGGGGAAGGTCTGCCGGTGGTAGAAGTGCGTGACGTGGACGGGCCCGTCGCCGCGCCGGCCGATCTCGATCGCCTCGCGGAAGGGGTCGAGGTAGCGGTCGCCGAGCGCGTATCGCACGTGGGTGTGGTAGAAGCCGCCCCGGGCGGCTGCCTCGGCGGTGAGCGCGGCGAGCTCGTCGGTGTCGGCGTACGACCCCGGCGGATAGTCGAGCCCCGACGAGAGCCCGATCGCGCCCTGCTCCATCGCCTCGCGCAGCATCGAGCGCATGTCCGTGAGCTGCGCTGCGGTCGCCGGCACCTCATCCCAGCCCACCGCCCCGATGCGCAGGGCGCTGTTCCCCACGAGGTACGCAAGGTTCAGCGACGGCCGAAGCGTATCGAGCCGGTCGAGGTAGCTCTCGACGCTCGACCAGTCGTGGGGGATGGGCGGGTCGCCGTCGAGCCCGGCGTTCATCTGGATGAGGGCCTCGAGATCGGCGGGGTCCGACATCGGGGCGTAGCTGAGGCCGTCCACGCCGATCACCTCGGTCGTCACGCCCTGGCGCACCTTTGGCTCGTGGAGCGGATCGACGAAGATCATCAGGCCCGAGTGGCTGTGCAGGTCGATGAACCCGGGGGCGACGATCATCCCTGCGGCGTCGATCCGGCGCGCGGCCGTCTGCTCGCTCGGGTCGCCGTGGATGATCTCCAGCCGCCCGTCTCGCACGCCGACGGCAGCCGCGTACCCGCGCTCACCCGATCCGTCGACGACCGTGCCTCCTTCGATCAGCAGGTCGAACGCCGCGGCCACGCTCAGGAGGCCGTCGCCAGGCGCTCGATCGCCTCGTGGAACGCGTGCCGCAGGGTGGCCTTGTCGCCGTCGTCGAGCCAGGTCGCCTCGACGCCCTCGACCGCAATCGCGCACATCTCCTCGAAGGAGAACCCGAGCTGCTCGGCGACGGCGCGGTACTCGGCGCCGAGATCCGCATCGGTCATGGCCGGATCGTCGGTGTTGATCGTCACCAGGAGGCCCGCCTCCCGCATGTCCCGCAACGGATGCTCGGCGACGGAGGCATACCGGTTGGCGATGACCACGTTCGAGCTCGGGCAGACGTTGAAGGGGATGCGGGCATCGGCCATGCGGCGCATGAGCTCGGCGTCTTCGACGATCGCGATCCCGTGGTCGATCCGCTCGAGGCCCAGCGCGGCGTGCGCCGCGGCGATGTTCTCCGGACCGGTGTCCTCGCCGGCGTGCCCGGTGACGCGGAGGCCGGCGTGGCGGGCCACCTGGTAGGCCGGCGCGAAGTCGGCCGGATCGACGCCACGCTCGGTCGAGTCCATGCCGAGGCCGATGACGCGGTCGGCGCGTCCGGTGCGGCGGAGGTCCACCAGGTCCTCGGCGAGCTCGACGGCGGCGATCGGCCCATACGAGCGGTCGATGTCGCAGATCAGCGCCGTGCGGACGCCGGTCTCGCGCTCGGCGCCCTCCAGACCCTCGGTCAGACCCGCCACGATCTCGGCGAGTGACTGGCCGGCCTCGAGATGGCGCGCCGGCGTGAAGAACGCCTCGCGATACCGGAGGCCGTGGCCGGCCGCGTCGACGGTGGCCTCGTAGCCGACGCGGGCCCAATCCTCCCGGTCGCCGATGAGCGACTGCACAAGCCAGAAGATCTCCAGGAACGAGTCGAGCGACGTGTAGCGGTACAGCTCGGTCGGGTCCTCGGTCGGAAGCGTGCGGCCGTGCTTGCGCGCCAGCTCGACCACGGTGGACGGGCGAACGGTTCCCTCGAGGTGGCAGTGCAGCTCGACCTTCGGGATCGCGTCGTATCGGTCCGGCTCGGACATGCCCGGAGTTTAATGGGACGAATGGACCGAGACGAGAGCGTCGCGGGTGTGATCCTCGCTGCCGGTGCCGCGACGCGGTTCGGCTCGCCGAAGGCCGCCGCCCGCGTGGGCAGCCGGACGCTGCTGCAGATCGCCGTGGACACCGCCACCGCGGCGGGGCTTACACCGGTGCTCGCCGTCGTCCCGCCGCACCTCGACGCGCCGGCCGGCGTCACCGCCGTGACCAACGTGGCACCCGAGCTCGGCATGAGCCACTCGCTTCGCCTGGGGATCGCGGCGGTGCCGGCTGACGCCGTCGCCGCGATCGTCACGCTCGTCGACCAGCCGACCGTCGCCCCCGACCACCTGCAGCGGATCCTCGGTGCTCGGGGGCGGACGCCGGTCGTCGCGACGCAGGCCGGAGGCGTCGTCGGGCCCCCGGCGCTGCTCGAGCGCGTGGCGTTCTCGCTGGTCGAGCGAGCGTATGGCGACGCAGGCCTGCGCCAGGTCCTCCGTGACGAGCCGACCCTCGTCACGTCCGTCACCCTGGATGATCCGATTCCCGACGTCGACGCGCCGATCGATCTGGAGCGGATCACCGAGGCGTGCCCGGGGTGCGGCGCCCGCTACCTGCCGCACGGCCACGACGAGACCCATCCGTACATCGGCGCCTCGGCGGCCTGCTGGGCTGCCTACGGCGAGCTCCTGGCGCGCGAGTTCGAGGACCCGGCCTACGGTCGCGTGCACCGCCACTCGGCGGATACCTACGCCGTGCAGCATCCGGGCAGCGACGCTGGACCACAGCGCCAATCGGTCGCACTCCACCTCATCGCCATCTGCCATTGGCTCGAGCACGAGCTGCCGGTCGAGCGGCTGAACGCCATCACCCTGCGGCTGGCGAACGAGGACCGCGAGTGGCCGCGGCTCGACCCGCCGGAGGCGTATCCGATGACCGTCGTCGACCTCCTCGTTGCACGCAGCGGCGACGAGCACCTCCGGCTCGTGCGGCGCTGGGCCGAAACGACGTGGGAGGCATGGGCGTGGCACCATCCGACGGTCCGAGCATGGGCGAACGAGGCGATCCGATGAAGCTCGCGCTCGTCGTCGTGGGGCTGCTGTCGTCGTCGTGCGGTCTGTGGCCATGGGGCGACGTCGTATGCGACGAGTCGGAGCTCGGAGGCATGCGTTGCGAGGAGGTGCTCGCCGAAGCCCGCACGCAGCTCGTCGATGTCGGCGACGTCACGCTGCTCACGGTCGCTGCGGGGATTCCGTGTCCCGTGGACGAGGCCGTATCCTGCCCGGCCGTGCCGCGGGGTACGGTGTCCACCGTATACGCCGACCTGCGCGACGGCACGCGAATCGCCGTGCCGGTCTATCGCGGCGACGACGGATCGCTCCGCGCCCGTCCGGCGCAGGACATGGGACGAACCCCATGACCGGTAGAATCGCTCACATGTTCGAACCGCCGGCGGAGCAGGACGGATGACGATCGAGCGCGTCACGAGCGTCGAGGTCGGCGACGAGGAGCTGGCACTCGAGTCCACCGTCCGGCCGCGCCGCCTCGACGAGTTCGCCGGACAGGATCGGGTCAAGGAGAACCTCGCGATCCTCATCGACGCCGCCCAGCATCGCTCCGAGCCGGTCGATCACGTGCTTCTCTACGGACCGCCCGGGCTCGGCAAGACGACGCTCGCCAACATCGTCGCAGCCGAGATGGGGGCGCAGATTCGGACGACGTCCGGGCCGGCGATCGAGCGCGCCGGAGACCTCGCCGCGGTCCTCACCAGCCTGGGCACGGGCGACGTGCTCTTCATCGACGAGATCCATCGGCTGAGCCACGCCGTCGAGGAGATCCTCTACCCCGCGATGGAGGACTACGCGCTCGACGTCGTGCTCGGCAAGGGGCCCGGCGCTCGGACGGTCAGGCTCCAGATCGAGCACGTGACGGTCATCGGCGCCACGACCCGCGTGGGAAGCATCACCGGCCCGCTGCGGGATCGATTCGGCGTGACGTACCGTCTCGACTACTACACGCAGTCCGAGCTCGAGCGCATCCTGCGACGGTCCGCCGAGATCCTGGAGGTCGCCCTGGCCGATGACGCCGCCACCCTCGTGGCCGGACGCTCGCGCGGCACCCCGCGCATCGCGAACCGGCTGCTGAAGCGCGTACGCGACTACGCCCAGGTCCGGGGTGGGGGAGACGGTCGCGTGACCGCCGACCTCGCGGCCGACGCGCTCGAGCTGCTCGAGATCGACGAGCGGGGCCTCGACGCGATGGACCGTCAGCTCCTTCGCGCCATGGCCGAGCACCATCGGGGCGGTCCAGTCGGCCTCGCCACTATGGCGGCCACGGTGAGCGAGCCGATCGAGACGATCGAGGATGTCGTCGAGCCGTATCTCATGCAGATCGGGCTCCTGGCGCGTACCCCTCGGGGCCGGCAGCTGACTGCGTCGGGGTGGGGACACCTCGGCATGACGCCTCCGGCCGGGTCGGATGCGGCGTCCCAGCCAGGCCTCTTCGACGGCTGACCGCTCCGGGATCCTGGGTGCGTGGCGCATGCCATGCACAGCAATCGGTCATGAGTCCCGACGTCGGCCGGATCATTCTCGTCATCGGTATCGTGCTCGTGGTGGTCGGCGGTCTCGCGGTGCTGGGCGTGCGGCTGCCCTTCGGCCGGCTGCCGGGCGACATCGCGATCGAGGGCGAGCGCGGCGGGATCTACGTTCCGATCGTCACGATGATCGTCGTGAGCATCGTGCTCACCGTCCTGGTCAACCTCTTCATCCGGCGCTGACGTTCGCGCTGCAGAAACGAGCGGCGAGCCGGCGCGGCGCGGAGTAGGCTCACCCCGGCACCGGTGCCCAACATGGTGTCGGGCACGCGCGGGTGCACACGGAGCGGAGGGTGACCCGAGTGGAGCAATCGGACGCGTCACGGAGTGAGACAGCGGCGCCCCGCCCGTCGGGCGGCGGCGGCGGGCTCGACTCCTTCTTCAAGCTCACGGAGCGGGGGACGAGCGTCGGCACCGAGGTGCGCGCCGGCCTGACCACGTTCATGGTCATGGCCTACATCATCTTCGTGAACCCGAACATCCTCGCCGGCGGACCGCTCGGCGAGCTGGGCGTCGGACCGCCCTTCATCCCGGTGGCCGTCGCGACCGCGCTGGCGGCCGGCATCCTGACGCTCGCGATGGGCCTCGCGACGAACTATCCATTCGCTTTGGCCGCCGGGCTCGGGCTCAATGCGGTCGTCGCGTTCGAGCTCATCCTCGGTCGCGGGTTCACCTGGCAGCAGGCGATGGCGGTCATCGTCTGGGAAGGCATCATCATCCTGATCCTCGTGCTCACCGGGCTGCGCGAGGCGATCATGAACGCGATCCCGATGAACCTGAAGCGGGCGATCGCCGTCGGCATCGGCCTGTTCATCCTGTTCATCGGCCTCGTGCAGGGCGGCTTCGTCCAGGCCACCGGCATCGCGGTCCCGCCGGTCGAGCCGGCCGGCATCGACAACGTCGCCACGCTGACCTTCATCATCGGCCTGGCACTGGCTCTGACGCTCATCGCCATGCGAGTGAAGGGCGCGCTGCTGATCAGCATCGTGGCCTCGACCGTGGTGGCGGTCGTCCTCAACGCCATCGTCGGACCGGAGAACTCCGGCTTCCAGGAGAACACCGCCGTCCTGCCCGGGGACCCCGGCGCGTACTTCTTCGACTTCGACCCGCAGAACTTCCAGACCATCTTCCAGCCACTGGGCGCGATGCTCGACGTCTTCACGGCCGCTCCGATCCTCATCGTGGCGCTCGCGATCTTCAGCCTCATGCTGAGCGACTTCTTCGACACGATGGGAACGGTCATCGGCGTGGGCGAGCAGGCGGGCCTGGTGGACACGAACGGGCGGCTGCCCGGAATCGGCCGCGTGCTCGTCGTCGACTCGGCCGGCGCCATCCTCGGCGGCGCGTTCGGCGTGAGCTCGAACACGACCTACATCGAGTCGGCCGCCGGCGTCTCGGAGGGCGGACGTACCGGCCTCACGGCGGTGGTCGTCGGCGTGCTGTTCCTGCTCGCGATCCTCATCGCCCCGATCGCCGGCATCGTGCCGGCCCAGGCGACGGCGCCCGCGCTCGTCGTGGTGGGCTTCCTCATGTTCATGATCGCCCGGGACTTCGAATGGGGCGACATCGACGAGATGTTCCCGATCCTCGTCACGGCGATCGTCATGCCGCTGACCTTCACGATCACGACCGGCATCGCGGCCGGCTTCGTGACGTACGTGTTCCTCAAGGTGGTGCGCGGCCGCGCGGCCGAGGTCCATCCGCTGATGTGGCTGACCGCCATCGCGTTCGTGCTCTTCTTCATGGTTCCCTGGATCGAGACCCTGATCGGATAGGCGTTTTCGTCTCCAGACCGATGGCGCCCGGCCGGTGCACCCGGCCGGGCGCTACGCTTCGCGCTCCATGAACGCGCCGCGACTCCGGGTCGACGACTTCGACTATGAGCTTCCCGAGGCGGCGATCGCGCAGCTTCCGGCCGAGCCGCGCGACGCCTCGCGGCTCATGGTCGTGGACCGATCCGCTCCGTCGCGTTTCGCCCACGCCCGGTTCCGCGACGTCGGCACGTGGCTGCGCCCCGGTGACCTGCTCGTCGTGAACGATTCGCGCGTCATCCCGGCGCGGCTTCG
>DATLGA010000059.1:0-70297 GCA_035540715.1 Candidatus Limnocylindrales bacterium
ATCCCCGAGTCGCTCACCGATGAGCAGGTCGTGCTCCTGGCTGACATCGCGTCCACCGGGTTCTCCGGGGCCGAGTCGGGCCGCATTCGGATCGGCGACACCGTGGTCGTCTTCGCCCAGGGACCGATCGGCCTGTGCGCCACCGCGGGGGCGAAGCTCATGGGCGCCGCTCGAGTCATCGGCGTCGACGGCGATCCGACGCGGGCGCAAACCGCGCTGCGCTTCGGCGCCGACCTCGTCCTCGATCCGGAGAAGGTCGACGTCGTCGAGGAGGTGAAGCGCCTCACCGGTGGCATCGGCGCCGACGTGGCGATCGAGGCGCTCGGCCTCCAGGTCACCTTCGAGAACGCCCTGCGCTCCGTGCGGCCCGGCGGCATCGTCTCGAGCCTCGGCGTGTACTCGGGCAAGCTCCAGGTGCCCTACGACGCCTTCGCGGCCGGGCTCGGCGATCACACGATCGTCACGACCCTCTGCCCCGGCGGGAAGGAGCGCATGGAGCGCCTGATGCGGATGGTCGAGACGGGTCGCTTCGACCCAACGCCGCTCATCACCCACACGTTCGCACTCAGCGAGATCGGCGACGCGTACGAGCTGTTCAGCAACCGACGCGACGGCGTGCTGAAGGTGGCGATCCGGCCATAAGGCGCCGGCGCCCCATGACGTCCACCCACCGACCGCCCGTCCGCACCGAACGGGCGGTCGGCCGCGCCGCCGCCCCTGCCGGGCAGGATCGGTGGACACGGTACGCTGATCCCCCACACAGCCGGAGACCCGCATGACGACCACCGCGCCGCGGTTGCCGAAGACGAAGCTCGGCCGCAGCCAGCTCGACCTCCTCGACGCCTACTGGCGCGCGGCGAACTACCTTTCGGTCGGCCAGATCTATCTGCTCGACAACCCGCTCCTCCGCGAGCCGCTCAAGCCGGAACACGTGAAGCCGCGGCTCCTGGGCCACTTCGGCACGGTTCCGGGGCTCAACCTCGCGTACGTCCACCTGAACCGCGTCATCCGCGAACGCGATCTCAACGCCATCTACATCACCGGGCCGGGGCACGGCGGGCCCGGCCTTGTCGCGAACGCCTACCTCGAGGGCACGTACACCGAGGTCTACCCCGCCGTCACCCAGGACCTCGACGGCATGCGCCGGCTCTTCCGCCAGTTCAGCTTCCCGGGCGGAATTCCGAGCCACGTGGCGCCGGAGACGCCCGGCTCGATCCACGAGGGCGGCGAGCTCGGCTACGCGCTCACCCACGCGTACGGGGCGGCATTCGACAACCCGGATCTCCTCGTGGCGTGCGTGATCGGCGACGGCGAGGCCGAGACCGGCCCGCTGGCGACGAGCTGGCACTCGAACAAGTTCCTCGACCCGGTCACCGACGGCGCGGTCCTCCCCATCCTGCACCTCAACGGCTACAAGATCGCCAACCCGGCGGTCCTCGACCGCATTCCGCGCGACGAGCTCACCGCGATGCTCACCGGATTCGGGCACCGGGTGCACTGGGTGGAAGGGGACGATCCGGCGAAGGTGCACCGCGCGATGGCCGCCACGCTCGACGCCGTCCTCGACGAGATCGCCGAGATCCAGCGGCGCGCCCGCACGAAGCGCGATCGGTCCCGGCCGGCCTGGCCGATGATCGTCCTGCGGACGCCGAAGGGCTGGACCGGTCCCGAGAAGGTCGACGGCAAGCCGGTCGAGGGCCACTGGCGCTCGCACCAGGTGCCGATGGCCGACGTCCTCGAGAACAAGAAGCACCTGAACCTGCTCGAGAGCTGGATGCGGTCGTACCGGCCCGAGGAGCTCTTCACCACCGACGGCGCGCTGCGGCCGGAGCTGGCTGCGCTCGCGCCCGAGGGCGATCGGCGGATGAGCGCGAACCCGGTCGCGAACGGCGGCGAGCTGTTGAAGGGCCTCAGCCTCCCGGACTTCCGCGAGTACGCGGTCGAGGTGAAGCAGCCGGCGACGACCTTCAGCAGCGCCACCGGCGTGTTGGGCGGGTTCCTGCGCGACGTGATCCGCCGCAACCCGACCACGTTCCGCCTCTTCGGCCCGGATGAGACCGCCTCGAACCGCCTGCAGGCCGTCTTCGAGGCGACCGACCGCACCTGGGTGGCGGAAACACTCCCGACCGACGACAGCCTCGCCCCCGACGGGCGCGTCATGGAGATCCTGTCGGAGACGACCTGCCAGGGCTGGCTGGAGGGCTACCTGCTCACCGGGCGCCACGGCCTGTTCAACTGCTACGAGGCGTTCATCCACATCGTCGACTCGATGTTCAACCAGCACGCCAAGTGGCTGAAGACGACCCGCGAGATCGCGTGGCGCCGGCCGATCGCGTCGCTGAACTACCTGCTGTCGAGCCACGTCTGGCGCCAGGACCACAACGGCTTCAGCCACCAGGATCCCGGCTTCATCGACCACGTCGTCAACAAGAAGGCCGAGATCATCCGCGTCTACCTGCCGCCCGACGCGAACACCCTCCTGTCGGTGGCGAACCACTGCCTCCGAAGCCGGCATTACGTCAACGTCATCGTGGCGGGCAAGCAGCCGGCGCTGAACTACCTGCCGATGGACGAGGCGATCCTCCACTGCACCCGCGGCATCGGCATCTGGCAGTGGGCCAGCACGGACGACGACGGCAAGCCCGACGTCGTGCTGTCGTGCGCCGGGGACGTCCCGACCCTGGAGACGCTCGCCGCGGCGGACATCCTTCGGCAGCGCCTGCCCGATCTCAAGGTCCGGGTCGTGAACGTCGTCGACCTCATGCGGCTCCAGGACGAGCGCGAGCATCCGCACGGCCTGCCCGATCGCGAGTTCGACTCGCTCTTCACGACCGACAAGCCGATCATCTTCGCGTACCACGGATATCCGTGGCTCATCCATCGGCTGACGTATCGCCGGACGAACCACGCCAACCTCCACGTGCGCGGGTACAAGGAGGAGGGAACGACGACGACGCCGTTCGACATGGTGATGCTGAACGACCTCGACCGCTTCCATCTCGTCATCGACGTGATCGACCGCGTGCCGGGGCTCGCGTCGCGTGCCGCGCAGCTGCGGCAGGAGATGGTCGATCGGCGTCTCCAGGCTCGCGCCCACACGCGCGATCACGGCGAGGACGCCCCCGAGATCCGCGACTGGACCTGGCCTGGCTGACCGCTCGCCGATGCGGGTCCTCGTCCTCAACCCCGGCTCGAGCTCTCTGAAGGGCAGCCTCGTGCGGCTGCCCGGGCTCGACGTGGTCCGCGCCGCCGAGGTCGACTGGGGGACCGATGCCACCGCCCGGTCCGATCGATCCGCAGGCGTCACCGCGCTCGTCGAACGGCTGCTGGCCGATGACACGGCCGACGCCGTCGGCTACCGCGTGGTGCACGGCGGCGCCCGGTACCGGTCTCCCGTCGTCGTCGACGACGCGGTGGTCCGCGGCATCGAGGAGCTGGCGACGATGGCGCCACTCCACAACCCGGTGGCTGCCGAGACGATCCGGGCCGGCCGCGAACGTCTCCCCGACGTGCCGCACGTCGCCTGCTTCGACACCGCCTTCCACGCCACGCTTCCCGAGGACGCCTGGCGCTACCCGCTCCCGGCGGACTGGGTCGAGCCGCACGGGCTGCGGCGCTTCGGGTTCCACGGTTTGTCGGTCGAGTGGAGCGTCTCGCGAGCCGCCGAGCTCCTCGGGCGACCGGCCGACGGACTGGGCCTCGTCGTGGCCCACCTCGGATCGGGGTGCTCGGTCACGGCCGTCGAGGACGGCCGGAGCGTGGACACGTCGATGGGATTCACGCCGCTCGAGGGGCTGATGATGGGCAGCCGGGCCGGGTCCGTCGACCCGGGGATCCTCCTTCACCTCCTGCGAGTGGGGGTTGCCGTCGACGAGCTGGCCGACGGGCTCGACCACCGATCCGGCCTGGTGGCGGTGTCCGGTGTCACCGGCGGCGCCAGAGAGCTCGAGACCGCCTCCGCCGAGGGAGACCATCGAGCGAGGCTCGCGCTGGCGATGTTCGCCCGGCGCGCGGCGGCCGGCATCGCCGCCGCGGCGTCCGCGCTCGCCGGGCTCGACGCGGTCGTCTTCACCGGCGGCATCGGCGAGAACTCGGCCTCGATCCGCGCGGCGATCACCGGACGCCTCGCCGTCCTGGGGGTGCCCCCGGTCACGGCCGCGGCCAGTGCGGACGCGGTGCTGACGAAGCCGGAGGCCCCGGTGCAGGTCGTGCGGGTCGCGGCACGGGAGGATCTCGTCATCGCGCGTGACGTCGCGCGCCTCATGGGCCGGGGAGCCTGAGCGCCGAAGGAACCAGGGCTCGAAGGGCCGGAGACGGGCCATCCGGCACTGGCGTCGGCACGTGACTCGGGGCGACGCTGACCGTCACGCAGGAGGGCCGAGCCATGGAGCCGATGCCGTCGACGACCACCTGGATCATCTGCGGGGGACAGCCGCGCGCCGCGCTCGACGGCCGGGTCGCCTGCCCCCTCCGGGGAGCCGGGTCGTCGCTCGAGCAGTGCGCGTCGTGCCGCCACCTCGAATGGTGGCAGGAAGAGCGGGCGCGCGGGCCGGCGTGTGAAGCGCTGGCGCCGCTCAGCCCATCGGCGTCTCGGGATCCTCGAGCAGCGACCGGAGCAGGTCGAGCGGCGTGACGACCCCGACCGGCCGTCCGTCGTCGCCCACGACGACGAGCCGGTGGACGTGGCGCAGGATCATCTGCCGGGCTGCCATCGCCACCGTGGCGGCCGCGTGCACGGTGAGCGCCGGGGAGCTCATGACGTGACGGACCTTCATCCGCTCCCAGTGCGCCCCGATGATCTCGCTCGAGTGGGCGACCATGAGGTCCGACTGGCTGAGGACCCCGACGAGGTCGCCGCCATCGACCACCGGCAGCCCGCTGATCCGGTACGTCTTCAGCAGCGTCTCGGCCCGCGACGCGCTCTCCTCTGGCCCGATGGTGATCGGGTCGATCGTCATGAGATTGCCGACCCGCAGATCGGCATTCGCGGTGGTCATGGCGAGGCTCCTTTCGTGCCGGCGTCCGATCGCCGGTCGGCACCATGGTCGGATGCCACCGGCCCGGCCGATACGGCCGAACGGCCTACCGGAACGGGACCCTCGTCACCGGTGCACGTCGCGGTGGGATGATGCATGCGATGGAGCTGCACGACCGCGCCGACCTGCTCCGCCGCGTCAGCGTCGGGGACCTCCTACCGGCGCGAGCGCTGCGCCCTCGGCGCGCGCGAGTCCTGGACGCGACCGCCTTCGTCGTGCCGGGCGGGTCCGGCGTCGCGGCCTACCGGGACGACATTGCATCGGCCGAGGCGGAGCTCAGGGCCTGGGACGGCCGGGTCGTGATCCTGGAGCCGGATGGCCGCCGCGCGTACCGGCTCGTGATCGCCGATCGCTACGGGCAGGTGTACCACTGCGCCGATGCCTCCGACGAGGCCTCGCTGCCCCGTTCGGCGGAGCTCGTCGAGTGGTTTCGGTTCCTGGCGACCGCCTGCCCCGAGTGCGGCGTGATCGACGACCCTCGGCCCGGCGCGTACGTGCCCTGACGCCGGACGCGTCAGCGCACCAGGCGGCTCACCAGGCCGCTCGCCAGACGCGCCAGAGCGCCTCGGGATCCGAGAGGGGATCGCCATGGACCAGGAAGAAGTCGGCTGGACCGCCTTCGGCGATGACCCCCGCCTCGGGCTCGCCGATCAGCTGGCCGCCGCGCCAGGTGGCGGCGGCCAGTGCGTCGAGCGGCTCGAGGCCGGCGGCGACGAGGCTCGTCACCTCCCACGCGAGCTGGTTGGCTCGCAGCGACCCGCCGCCGAAGTCGCTGCCGGTGGCGATCGCCACGCCGGCATCTCGGGCGATGCGGACCGAGGCCACGGCCTGCTCGAGGCGCGCCTCGATGGCCGCACGACCCGTGTCAGAGGCGAAGCGCTCGAGCGTCGTCGTGTCGCCGAAGCTCAGCCATGAGCGCATGACGGCGAGCGTGCTGACGAGCGTCGTGCCGCGGCGCGCCATCTCCCCGGCGACGTCGGGGTCGAGATCGAAGCCGTGCTCGATCGAGTCGACGCCGCCGCCGACCGCGGCCTGCGCGCCGTTCAGCCGGCCGGCGTGCGCGGCCACGCGCGCCCCGCGATCGTGGGCCGCGTCGACGACCCGGCCGACCTCGCTCGCCGTCCACGGCGAGGTGTCCACGTCCGGCCCGTCCATGTAGAGCTTGATCAGGTCGGCGCCGTCGTCGAGCTGGCCGACCGCCGCGGCGAGCAGCTCGTCGCCGGTCTCGGCCTCGACCGCGGAGCGCATCGGGTTGACGCCCCGCTTGAACAGCCACGAGCCGGCGGCGCGAAGATACGGCCGGTCGGCACGCCCGACCCAGCGGTCGCGGACTCCGAGCGCGATCGCCCGCTCACGGCCATCGTGCGGATCGACGCCGATCGGCGAGCCGACGTCGCGCATCCATCGGACGCCGGCGGCCAGGCCGATCTGCCCGTTGTGCTCGGCAGTCGCGACGAGGGCCTCCGGCGGGTCGTTGAAGCGCTCGATCCAGTTGGCTCCGCCCGTGCCGGTGACGTGGCTATGGCAGTCGACCATGCCGGGCACGAACGTGGCCCCGGCGCAATCGATCACGCTGGCCCCGCCGGGATCGTCCTCGCCGTCGGTCGGCCGGATCCACGCGATTCGCCCGTCCTCGACGAGGATGGAGACGTTGCGCCGCAGGGTCGGCTCGCGACCGTCGGCGAGCGCGCCGTCGCGATAGAGCACGCGACCGGTCGCGGGTCGCGCGGCGGGCGTCGGGTCGGCCGTCTGCTGCGGTGATGCGGTGGGCACGACGCTCGGGTCGCCCGTCGAGGTGGGCGGCGGCGTCGGCGACGGCCGGGGCGTGAGCGAGGGGATCGGCGATGCGCAGGCGGCCAATCCGGCCGCCGAGGCGACGGCTCCCCAGCGCAGCAGGCTGCGCCGGCTGATCGGCCCGGAGTGCAGATGCATCGGTCGATTATCGGCCGATGCGCCCGAGGTGCGTATCGCGGAAGTCCGTCGGGAGCTTGAGCCCGTAGCCCAAAGACCGGTCCATCCCGACGTGCGCCACGAGGAGGGCGCCGGCCAGCGCCAGCGGGGCGATGGCGGTCAGCCAGCCGACCGCCAGCGCGAGCAGTCCGATCGCGAGGTTGTGAACGAGGTTGTAGAGGAGCGCGCCGAGCCGCGGACCGCCGAGGTAGCCGACCATGGAGACGTCCGGCGCGAGCAGGAGCGGTAACAGCCAGAGCGGATGGCCGTTCAGCTGGAGGTACGTCACGACGCCGGCGAGGAACAGCGCAAAGGCCTCGACGCGGAGCACCAGGTCGACGCTCCGCATCTAGCGGCCTCGCCCGACGAGCGTTTCGTAGAGGTCGGCCGTCTGACGCGCGATCGCCGACCAGCTGAACTGCTCGACGGCCCGCCGACGAGCGGCCTTGCCCATCAGCGTGCGCGTCGCCTCGTCGGCCATCAGCGCGTTGATGGCGCCCGCCAGGTTCCGCTCGAAGCGGTCGGCATCGACGGGCAACATCGGATCCTGCAGGCTGAGCTCGACCGGGACGAGCAGGCCGGTCTCGCCGTCGACGACGACCTCGGGGATGCCGCCGACCGCCGACGCGACGACCGGCGTCTCGCACGCGGCCGCTTCGAGGTTGATGATGCCGAACGGCTCGTAGACCGACGGGCAGCAGAACACCGCGGCGTTCGAGTACAGCTGTCGCACTTCTTCGCGGCTCAGCATCTCACCGATCCACGTCACGTGGGGCCGGTCGGCCTGCGCCGCGGCCACACCTGCCTCCATCTCGGCCGCGATTTCGGGCGTATCGGGCTGACCGGCGCAGAGCACGACGCCGATGCCCGGGTCGAGGTGCCGGATGGCCCGGACGAGGTGCACGATCCCCTTCTGCCGCGTGATGCGCCCGACGAAGAGCGCATACGGCACGGACGGATCGATCCCGTGGCGCTCGAGCGCGCCGGTCCCGGCGTCGGGCCGATAGAAGTCGGCGTCGATGCCGTTGTGGATCACGTGGATCCGCTCCGGCGGGATGGAGAAGTGGCGCAGCACGTCGGCACGGGTCTCCCGGCTCACCGCCACGACCGCGTCGGCGCTCTCGATCGCCGTCCGCTCGATCCACGAGCTCACGTCGTAGCCGCCGCCCAGCTGCTCGCGCTTCCATGGTCGCAGCGGCTCGAGTGAGTGGACCGTCAGCACCAGCGGGAGACCGTACGCCAGTCGGACGAGAAGGCCGGCCAGGTGGGTGTACCAGGTATGGACGTGCACGACGTCGGCATCCACCGGGTCGGCGACCATGCCGATGTCACGCGAGAGCGCCGCCAGCATCGGCCGGAGGCGGTCGTCGGCGCCCGTCAGATCATGCTCCGCCGGATACCCCTGGACGCGCCAGCCGGCATCGGTCTCGGCGCGCGAGCCGAACGTCCGGACGTCGAGCTCGATGAGCGAGCGCAGATGGCGCGTCAGCTCCGCGACGTGGACCCCGGCGCCGCCATAGATGTCCGGCGGGAACTCGTTCGTCAGGATGAGGGCGCGCACGCGCCCAGCCTACCCTGCCCGGTCCCTGTACACGTCCGATCCCCGCTCCGCCGGCCGGGCGGCGTGGAGGAATCGCTCGATCTCGGCGAGGTCGAAGGGTTTGGCGACGACCGGCGCCCAGGCTCCGATCTGTGCCTGCCGCATCGGGTGCGCGGCCGTGCACACGAGCAGCGGGACGCCGGCGAGTCGCGGGTCGCCGCGCAGCTCGCGGGCGAGATCTCCGCCTCGGCCGTCCGGCAGGTCGTCGTCGAGGATGAGCAGGTTCGGTGGAGCGGTGGCGATGGCGGCGCGCAGTGCCGCCAGGCGCGTGAACCCGCGGGCCTCCCAGCCGGCCTCCCGCGCGACCTCGCTCAGCAGCTCGAGCGTGGCCGTGTCGTCGTCGACGACGAACACGACGGGCCGATCGCCGCTCGGGCGGCGCTCGTGGGCTTCGACGATCCGCATGGTCCCGCTCATGACGCCCGGCCCTTGTGCAATCGCCATGCCCGAAACCCGGCGGATACACTGATTCGGGAGTCCTGGCGCCCATCAGCCGCCGAACGGGTGCCCGACATGGGTATCCGTGCCCGAACGAGGGCATTCCGGCACAGCGGCCAAGCGCTTCTCCCCACGGTCCACGGTCATACTCCCTGGGGGTATACTGGACGACCATGGCCACCGAATCCGCGCGGTCCGTCGAGGATCCGACCCCGAGCCCGCCCACCGTCCCCGGCGCCGAGCTCAGCATGCCGGTGCTCGGGATGACCTGTGCGAGCTGCGTGAACCGCATCGAGCGCTTCCTGGGACGCGCCGACGGCGTCGCCGAGGCGAACGTCAACCTGGCCACCGAGCGCGCCACCGTCCGGTACGACCCGGCGCGGATCGACCGGTCCGGCATCGTCGCGGCCATCGAGGCGGCCGGCTACGAGGTCGGTCGCGATGCCGCCGCCGCCGATCTCCCGGCCGAGGCCGATGCCGCCGTCCGGGCGGACGAGGCGGCGCGAGCGGCCGAGCGGCGCGAGCTGCTCACCGGTGCCGTGGTGTCGGTCGGGACCGGCCTCCTGATGATGGTCGTGATGTTCTGGCCCGGGGGCTCGCCGTGGCCGATGATGGACGTCAACCGCTGGTTCATCGCGCCGGCAACGATCGTCCAGTTCGTCTACGGGCGCCGCTTCCTGGTGGCCGCGGTCAAGGCGGCGCGCCACGGCACGGCGGACATGAACACCCTCGTCGCAATCGGGACGATGGCCGCGTACCTCTACTCGATGGTGGTCACGCTCCTGCCCGAGGTCGTCATGGTGACCGGCGTCGGCCACGAGACCTACTTCGATTCGGCGGCGGTGATCATCGGCCTCATCCTGTTCGGGCGCTGGCTCGAGGCACGCGCCAAGGGGCAGGCCGCCGGAGCCGTCAAGGCGCTCCTCCGCCTGCGGCCCGCCACGGCCCGCGTGCTCCGCGACGGAGGCGAGCGGGAGATCCCGGTCGAGCAGGTCGTCGTCGGCGACCTCGTGCGGGTCCGCCCGGGCGACCGCGTGCCGGTCGACGGCGTGATCATCGACGGCGCATCGGCGATCGACGAGTCGATGTTGACCGGCGAGGCGCTCCCGGTCGAGAAGGGCCGCGGCGACCGCGTCATCGGCGCGACGATGAATGCCTCCGGCTCCTTCGTGCTGCGGGCGGAGCGCGTCGGCCGCGACACGGCCCTGGCCCAGATCGTCGCGCTCGTCGAGCAGGCCCAGGGCTCGAAGGCGCCGATCCAGCGCGTGGCCGATCGCGTCACGGGCCGGTTCGTTCCCCTCGTCATCCTCATCGCCAGCGCGACCTTCGTCGCGTGGCTGCTGATCGGGCCCGAGCCCCGGCTCACCTACGGCCTGACGGCGGCGATCGCCGTCCTCATCATCGCCTGCCCGTGCGCCATGGGGCTCGCCACGCCGACCGCGATCATGGTGGGCACCGGCAAGGGCGCCGAGAGCGGCATCCTCATCCGTGACGGGGCCGCGCTCGAGGAGGCCCGGTCGATCACCGCCGTCGTCCTGGACAAGACGGGCACGATCACGCGCGGCGAGCCGTCGGTGACGCTCGTGCGGCCGGCGGGCGATCTCGACGAGGACGACCTGCTGCGGTTCGCGGCGGCCGCCGAGCGCGGCAGCGAACATCCGCTTGCGGAGGCGATCGTCCGACGCGCCGACGAGGCGAGGATTGCGGCCACCGAGGCGTCTGCGTTCGAGGCCGTTGCGGGCCGGGGCGTTCGCGCCATCGTCGACGGTGCGGAGGTCGTGGCGGGAACCGAGCCGTTCCTGAACGACGCGGGGATCGACCCGTCGCCACTGTCCGAGGCCGCCGCCGAGGTCGCCCTCTCGGGAGCATCGCCGGTTCTCGTGGCCGTCGACGGAAGGCTCGCCGGTCTGATCGCGGTCGCCGACACGGTGAAGCCCTCCTCGCGAGCCGCCGTCGAGCGCATGCGGCGGGCCGGCCTGGACGTCTGGATGATCACCGGCGACCGCCGGGCGACCGCGGAGGCCGTGGCCCGCGAGGTCGGCATCGGCCCGGATCGCGTCCTGGCGGAGGTCCTTCCGGCCGACAAGTCGGCGAAGGTCGCCGAGCTGCAGGCGGCCGGCGCCCGCGTGGCGATGGTGGGCGACGGAATCAACGACGCGCCAGCGCTCGCCCAGGCCGACCTGGGCATCGCGATCGGGACGGGGGCCGACGTGGCGCTCGAGGCCTCGGACGTGACGCTCGTCGGCGACGACCTCGGCGGCGTCCCGGCCGCCGTGACGCTGTCCCGGGCGACGATGCGCACGATCCGTCAGAACCTCGGGTGGGCGTTCGGCTACAACGTGCTGCTCATCCCGGTGGCGGCCGGCCTGCTGTTCCCCGTGGCAGGGCTCCTGCTCAACCCGGCCATGGCCGCCGGCGCGATGGCGCTCTCGAGCGTCAGCGTCGTGGCGAACTCCCTTCGGCTGCGGAGCTTCCGCGCCGCCTGACCAGACGAGGAGGACCGATGAACGAGCTCGACATGGCGCCGATGGCGACCGACCCGGTCTGCGGGATGCAGGTGAACCCCGAGGTGGCATCGGCGCAGGGACTGCGCGCGGAGCACGACGGTCGGACGTACTACTTCTGCGGGAAGGGGTGCAAGCTCGACTTCGAGGACGACCCGCAGAGGGTCTTCGCGCCGGGATACGAGCCGCACATGTAGGTCGGGCCCGCCTGGCGGCCTCCGCGAGCGATATGCTCGGCCGCAAACCGGCGGAGGACCCCCTTCTGAATCGAACAGCCAGCCCGCTGACGCTCGAACCGGCGCACGGCTTCGTGGTGGCGACCGGTATCGAGTGCTCGGCGCCGGTCATTGCCGGTGGCGTCCGGATGGACGAGCTGCGCAAGACGGGGCACTGGGAGCGCTACACCCAGGACATCGAGATGATCGCCGGCTTTGGCATCCGCTTCCTTCGCTACGGCATCCCGTTCCACGTCGTCGACCACGATCCGACGTCGCGTGACTGGGCGTGGACCGATGCCGCTCTGGCGGCCGTCCGCCGGGCCGGCATCGAGCCGATCGTCGACCTGCTCCATTTCGGCGTGCCCGACGACGTCGCCGGGGTCGGGGACCCGAGGCTGCCGGATCGGTTCGCGGACTACGCCGCGGCCTTCGCGCGGCGGTACCCATGGGTCCGCTACTACACGGTCGTGAACGAGCCGCTGGTCTGCGCCGTCTTTTCCGCGGCGCTCGGCATGTGGAACGAGCGCGCCAGCGACGACCGATCCTTCGTCGCCGCGATCGACGCGCTCTCGGCGGCGACGGCGCTCGGCATGGATGCCATTCGGCAGCGCCGACCGGACGCGATCTTCATCCAGAGCGACGCCTGTGAGTCCTACACGGCGTCGACCTCCCGCGCCGGCGAGCTCGCCACGTTCCTGAACGAGCGGCGGTTCGTGACGTGGGAGCTCGCCTACGGGAGAAGCCCATCGGCGCCCATCGTCGAGTGGCTCCAGCACTCCGGCATGACCGATGCACGGCTCGCCTGGTTCGAGCGGGCCGGCAGCGACGAAGGATGCATCGTGGGACTCGACTACTACCGGGGCAACGAGTGGACCGTACTCGCCGACGGGCGGACACGACCCGCCCGCCGCCGGCTCGGATTCGCGGCGCTGGGGCGCGCGTACCACGACCGCCTGCGCCTGCCGTTCATGCTCTCGGAGACGAACCAGTCGGGGCGCTCGACGGCGCGCTGGCTGGAGCAGGTCTGGAGCGACGCCCTCGACCTTCGCGACGAGGGCCTGCCGATGCGCGGCTTCTGCTGGTACGGGTTCGTGGACCACGTCGATTGGGACAGCGCCCTCACGCGCGACGACGGACGCGTGAACCACTGCGGGCTCGTCACCCTCGACCGGCAGCTTCACCCGTGGGGCGCCACGTATCGACGGCTCGCGCTCGACGCACGACTCGGCCGCTATGAGCGACTCGGAGGCGGGTCCGGCAACGCTGCGGCGAGCGTCCCCAGGCCCGACGGCGAAGCGGCGGCATAGGGGTGATGCGCGGCGTCGTCCTGCCGGGCGACCGGCGGACCGAGATTCGCGACTTCGCCGTGCCCGAGCCGGGCCACGGGCAGGTGCTCGTTCGCATTCACGCCTCGTCGATCTGTGGCAGCGACCTCCGCGCGATCTACCGCCCGACCGAGCAGGGCACGGGACCGGAGGCCTACCGAGGGGTGATCGCCGGGCACGAGCCGGCGGGCCAGGTGGAAGCCGTCGGCCCCGGCGTGACGCGCTTCGCCCCCGGCGATCGGGTCGTCGTCTACCACATCGCCGGCTGCGGGCTGTGCCACGACTGCCGCAGCGGATGGATGATCTCGTGCTCCTCCCCCGAACGGGCGGCGTACGGGTGGCAGCGTGACGGCGGTCATGCGGCGTATCTGCTCGCCGAGGAGCGAACGCTGGTCGACCTCCCCGAGCCGCTCACCTTCCTGGACGGCGCGATGGTCGCGTGCGGGCTCGGAACGGCGTACGCGGCATGCCGGCGCGTCGATCTGTCCGGGCGCGATCACGTGCTCGTGACGGGCCTCGGCCCGGTCGGGATCGGTACGGCGTTGCTCGCCCAGCGGCTGGGTGCGCACGTGACCGGCGTCGAAGCGGTCCCCGAACGCCGCGAGCTCGCCGCGTCGCTCGGCATCGCGGTCAGCGAGGCGACCGACGAGGCGCTCGCCGATCGCACGGCTGGCCGCGGCTTCGACGCCGCCGTCGAGTGCTCCGGCAACGGCGAGGCTCGGGTGCTCGCGCTGCGCTGGGCCCGTCCGTGGGGCCGCGTCGCGTTCGTCGGCGAAGGCGGCAGCGTGCACTTCGACGTCTCGCCGCTCGTCATCCATCCCCAGCTCACCGTGATGGGCTCGTGGGTCTGCAGCATCGGCCAGATGGAGGAGCTCGTCGAGCTGCTGGTTCGCTGGGATCTCCACCCCGAGATCATGGTGACCGACCAGTTCGCGCTCGAGGACGCCGACGCGGCGTATCGGCTGGCAGACGCCGGCCGGGCCGGCAAGGTCGCCATCGTCCCCTAGTCTGGCACGGTTCGCGCTGAAGGCGACGGATGATGCCAGCGCCTCGCCACGACGACTCATCGGACGCCATGCGCGAGTGGCGCTGGCGCAGCTACGCCCAGCACCTGGAGGATCTCGGCTACGACCTGGACGGCGGCGCCCTGTCGGCGCACGACGCCTGGGAGGCCGGGTTGATCGGCGCCGAAACGGTCGGCGTCACCGTGGAGAGCGTCAGGGAGCCGGTGCTGGTTGCGGATCCGACGTCGGCCCCTGGACCACGACCCGCCCGTCCTCGAAGCTGAGGCGGTCCATCCACATCGTGCGGTCCCCGCCGAGGTCGTAGCCGATCGCGGTCCGGTCCCATGCGTGGTACACGATCCACAGCTCCCCCTCGCCGTCCTCGATGATGGTCTGGTGTCCCGGCCCGGCGGCGACGAGGCTCGGGTCGGCGTTGAGCTCGCGGAAGTCGGCACTGAGGATTGGGTTCTCCTCGGCCTCCACGAACGGGCCGGTCACCGCGTCCGAGGTCGCGTACCCGACGGCGTACGTCGCGCTGTAGTAGGCATTGGCGGAGTAGAACAGGTAGTAGGTCCCGTCGTCGAGCCACAGGGTCGGGGCCTCGATGACCGAGCCCTCCCAGAGGTTGTCCGCCGCGACTCCGAGGTCGATCGGCTCACCGACGAGCGACAACCCGTCGTCCGAGAGCTCCTGGATCCACAGCTTCACCGGACGGCGACAGCAGTTGCCGTCGTTCTTGTACAGCAGATAGCGGGTGCCGTCCTCGTCGACGAACGGGCTGGCGTCGATGGTGCCGCCGTCCTCGGCCTGGCAGATGAGTGGCTCGGCGAGATCGTCCACGAACGGCCCCTCCGGCGACTCGGCGACGGCCCGGCCGACGCACTGTGCGGTGTCCTGCCCCGGGGTCGGGAGCTGCGAGCGGCCCGTGTAGTAGAGCACGTAGCCGGCGCTGGTCTCGGCCACCTCCGGCGCCCAGAAGTCGCGAGTCGCCCACCGCGAGCGCAGCTCCAGGTAGCGCGGGCGTTCCCAGCTCACCAGGTCGGTCGAGGTGGTGTACCGATAACCGGTCGCATACGCGTACCACGTGTCGCCCACCTGGATGACGTGGGGGTCGGGGAAGTCGGTGTCGAGGACCGGGTTCACGAACTCGCCCTCGCCGGGCGTGGGCCGCGGGCTCTCCGCCGCCGTCGCGCCGGCGTCCGACGTCGCCCCGACGGGCCCGTCCTCGTCGGCGGGGCCGCAGCCGGCGAGGAGGACGGCGACGAGCGCCGGCGCGGCCAGCCAGCGCCTCATCGGTCCACCTCCAGCGGGACCCGATCCTGGGTGACGCTGTCCCCCTCGCGGTCGACGGCCAGCCGCTGGACGAGCGCCTCGAGCATCGTCGTGGCGACCGGGCCGCTCTCGGGCACCAGCCGGAAGGTCGTCAGCACGATCGACCCGAGGCCCTGCGCGAAGCCCCACGTGAGCGCCGCCGGCTGGTGGATCCAACCCACGAACATGCCGGCCGCCACCTCGTCGCGGTGGCGCTGGGGGTCGTACCCGAGCAGGACGTGGTCTGGCGCCACCTCCTCGTACGAGAAGTCCAGCGGGGCGCGGAACGGCAGCTCCGGGAAGGCGCCCGGAAGGATCCAGTTGAAGTTGCTCACCCAATCCCCCTCCCATGGGCTCCGCTGCCCGGGCCAGCCGGCGTGCGGCAGCCGGCGGAGATGAACCTCGACGCTCCGCCGGAGCTCGAGGTCGGCCGGCACCGCGCTGCTCGACCGGACGAGGCACAGCACGCGTCCCCCGCGCTCGGCGTACGACACGATTGCCGGCGTCAGCTCGGCGGCCACGAGAAGCTCGGCGTCGTCGAGGCTGACGACGTCGTGGCCGGTGCGGCGCAACCGCTCGGCAATGCCCCAGATCTCGCCTGGATCGTCCACCGCGACGTGGCGTCGCCGCCCGGCGCCCGCAGCGAGCCTCGGCAGCACCGACAGCCGGACGCTGTTCTTCGTGATCTCCGCGCCGGCGGCATCGACCGCTCGGACGCGGAGGACCGCATCGGTCGGGTGGTCGACGTCCGGAGCGCGGAACGAGATCGCGCCCATCTGGCGCACACCGTGGCGCGGCCACGAGTCGACCTCGACGACGCCCTCGTCGGCAGCGGCGCCGTCCACGTCGATGCGCCACTCGAGCGCACCGCGGGCCGGAGCGTCGGCACCGTACGATGCGAGCACGAGCTCGGCCTCGCAGGTCTCGCCGGCCCACAGGTCTCGACGCTCGGCCAGGATGACGGCGGTGTCTGGCGCGTTGATCTCGTCGAAGCGGTCGTGGTAGACCTTGCGGCCGCGCATCGGGTCGAGGACGCCGTTGGCCTCCCAATACGCGTCCGTCAGCTCCGTCACCACGTACCCGCCGATCGACTCGTGGCGACGCAGCTCGCCGATCTGGTACTGGAGCGCCTCGAACTGGTGCCACTGCGTCGCATCGGCCAGGGCGTCGACGTCCGCCCAGATCCGGTCGAGGGCAAAGCGCGCGAAGCGCCGGCGCAGGCCCGACGGGCGGTAGTACCCGTGCCCGGTGCCGAACCACCAGGGCTCTCGGCCGCCATGGTGCTCGAGCATGCGGTCGAGCCGGGGTAGCCCCCACCCGCCGAACTCGCTGAGGACGAGCGGCTCGTCGCCGTGGGGCTCAGCGTCCCCGTGCGGGCTCCAGAGCCAGTCCGGGCGGCGTGCGAAGTCCGCGATCATGTTCCGCCAGCGCACCGCATTGTCGGGACCGAAGTACACGTGGAAGTCGGCCAGGTCCGACCGGACGTGAAAGTTCGGCGTCTCGGAGGTCTCACACGCGGAGTTGTCGACCACCAGGCGGGTCGGATCGAGCCGCTTGAGCCAGTCGTACGTCCTGCGGAGCCATTGACGGTCGCGTCGCTCGTAGCGCAGGCGGGTGCCCCAGTCCTCGTTGATGATGGTCCAGATGACGACCGACGGATGGTTGCCCATCGTCTCCACCATCCGTCGCAGCGTCGCGCGGCCGCGGGCCCCCGACTCGGCAGTGAAGCGCGACCAATTCGGCAGCTCGCACCAGAGCAGCATGCCGGCTTCGTCGGCGGCATCGAGATAGGCCGGATCGGGAACCTTGATGTGACAGCGCAGGATGTTGAACCCGAGCTCCCGGGCACGGGCCAGCTGCTCGTCCAGGTATTCGCGCGACGGTGGGGTCGAGATCGAGTCGGGATAGAGGTCCTGGTCGAGCGCCCCGAGCAGGTACACCGGCTCGCCATTGAGCGTCACGACGCCGTCACGGGTCGCGATCTCGCGCATGCCGAAGCGGACGCTGACGTCGTCCGGCTCACCGCCGCCGCCGGTCAGGCGAGCGCGGAGCCGATACAGGTTCGGCCGGCCGAGCCCCCACAGGACCGGATCCGGCACCGGGACCTCCGTCTCGCCCGAAGCGCTGCCCGCCTCCGGCTCGACCACGGTCGTCGAGACGAGGGCGCCGTCCGGACCGATCACCGCCAGCTCAAGGGCCGGCCGTTCGGTGACCCCCTCGAGCGACCAGCGGACCGTGGCCGACGACGCGCCCACGTCCGGAAGCACGAGCAGCGACGACACGTACGCGGTCGGGGTGCGTTCGAGACAGACCGACTGCCAGATCCCGCTCTGGCTCGAGTACCAGGTCTGCTTGCCGTGCGGCGCCTCGCGCAGCGGCAGGTCCGGCGCGTATTCCTCGGCGCTCAGGACCCGCTCCACCGCGAGCGCCGGGTAGTCGGCGATCGCGTTGAGCGGATTCTGGACCTCGACCGCCAGGCTGTTCTCGGCACCCCAGCGAACGGCATCGGTGATGTCGACCGCGAAGGCGGTGTATCCCCCCTCGTGGGTGCCGACCTGTTTGCCGTTCACCCAGACGGAGCACCGGTACATCACCGCGCCGAAGCGCAGCACCGCCCGCGAGCCACGCCAGTCTTCGGGGACCATCACCGTCCGGTGATACCAGGCGGTGATGATCCGATACGGCCGCGGCACCTGCGACTCCCAGCAGCCCGGGACGTGGATCGGCTCACCGGCGGGGAGATCGTCGGCGCGGTACAGGCGTTCGGTGTCGGGCACGAAGCGCCATTCGCCGTCGAGCTCGACCGCGGAGCGGCCGGTCGCCGTCACCCCTTGATGCCCGCCGACGTGACGCTCTGGACGATCCACCGCTGCGCGAAGACGTACAGCACCAGGACCGGGATGGCCGCCAGCGTCGCCCCTGCCATGAGCAGGCCGAACTGGGCGGTATAGGCGCCCTGGAAGTTCCGCAGCCCGGCCGGCAGGGTGCACCCCGCGCCCTCGCAGATGATCAGCGGCCAGAGGTAGTCGTTCCAGTAGGCCAGGAAGCTGATGACCGCCAGGGTCGCCAGCGCCGGCCCGGACAGCGGAAGCACCACCGAGATGAACGTCTTGAACCGGTTCGCCCCGTCGACGTATGCCGCCTCCTCGAGCTCGACGGGGATGCCGAGGAAGAACTGCCGCATGAAGAAGACGCCGAAGACCCCGGCCAGCCCGGGCAGGATGAACCCCGGATACGTGTTCAACAGCCCGAGGATGTCCACGAGGATGAACTGCGGCACGAGGAACATCACCGCCGGGAGGAGGAGCGTGGCGATGAGCAATCCGAAGAGCAGCCCGCGGCCGGGGAAGTCGATCCTGGCGAACGCGTAGGCCGACAACGAGGTCAGCACGACCGTGAGCACGGTCCCGAGCGTCGAGACGATCACGCTGTTCATCAGCCAGCGGAAGACCGGCGTGCTGCCGCTCGCCGTCAGGATGCGGGCGTAGTTGTCGAAGGTCGGATTGGCGGGGATGAAGCTCTTGTCGGTGAAGACCGCGCTCTCCGTCTTGAGCGACGTGGAGACCATCCACGCCAGCGGAACGACGAAGAACAGCGCGATCAGGACGAGCACCGCGTAGAGCGCGATCATCCCGGGGCTGACCAGCGATCGCCGTTCACGCCTCACGGCTGTCGCCGTCGCGGGCCGTTCGGAAGGGGTGGCGGTCATTCGCGGATCCTCACGACTCGTCGCTCCGGAAGATGCGGAAGTTGATGACGCTCACCGCGACCATGATCAGCGCCACCAGGAACGACATCGCCGCGGCGACGCTCAGCTCGAAACGACCGATCTGCGCGAACCCGACGTTGTAGATGTGGAGCAGGACGGGCGTCGTCTGCGCCGTCGGTGGCCCGCCGTTGGTGATGATCTGGGGCTGCCCGACCAGGTTGAACGATGCGATGACCTGCAGCGTGATGACGAGCAGGAGGATCGGACGCAGGCTCGGAACCGTGATCGACTTGAACTGTTGCCACTTGTTGGCGCCGTCGATGGCCGACGCCTCGTACAGGTCGCGGGAGATCGCCTGCATGCCGGCCAGCAGGATGATCGTGTTGAACCCGATCGTCCACCAGACCGTGGCGATGAGGAGCGACAGCCAGGCCCACGGCTGCGACGTCAACCAGCCGACCGCCGGCAGGCCGAGGGCGGTCAGGACGTTCGTGATGAGCCCGCCCTGGCTCTGGAAGATCCACCACCACAAGAGGCCGATGACCGCGACGGACAGCGTCCACGGTGCGAAATAGACGCTGCGGAAGAGATTGCGGCCGGGAAACCGGCCGTTGAGCAGGGCCGCCAGCGCGAGGCTGAAGCCCACGAGCGTCGGCACGCTGATGATGACGAACAGGACCGTGTTCCACAGCGTCTGCCAGAACCGGCCGAAGTGAATGCTGCCCGGCGTGAACAGGTCGATGTAGTGCTTCAGGCCGACCCACGGGGCCGGGATGCCCTGGCGGTCACGCGCGATGAAGAAGTCCTGGAAGCTGATGATCAGGCCGAAGATGAACGGCCAGCCGACGAAGACGAGGAAGATGGCCAGGTGCGGCAGGATGAAGAGGTACGGCGTGTACCACTTCTCGCCGATCCGCCGCCGGCGGCTGGTCGTGGTCGGGCGACGCGGGGTGTCGGGTGGAGCGAGCGGGGCAGCCCCGGCTGTCATGCGAACCCTCCATCGGTGCGGTCCGGCGGCCGGCTCCGAGCCGGCCGCCGGTGCCGATCAGTAGTCGTATCGCTCCTTGGTCTCCTGGATGATCTGGGTGAACCGCTGCGCCGACTCGTCGAGCAGCTGTTGTGGGTCACCGCCCTCGGCGAGCACCGAGACGACCGCCTCGGTCGCACCACCGGCTCCGAAGTGGAGCTCCGGCGCGCCGGGGAAGGCCGGGTAGAACTGGGCGGCGTCGACCTGCTCCGCGATCGTCGGGATGTGCGGGATCTCGGCGAACGCCGAATCCTCGCGCACCTCGGCGCGCGCCGGAACCTGGCCGGCCCTGGCCCACTCGGTCGCGTTCCGCGTGATCCAGTCGATGAAGTAGTACGCCGCCTGCCGCTCCTCGTCGCTCACGCCTTCCATCACGGCGAGGTTGTGGGAGCCGGCCCAGACGCCCTCACCGAAGATCTGTGGGACGGGGCCCGCGCCGAGGTTGTCACCGAGTCCCTCGGCCAGCCGGCTGAGCTGCCACGGGCCCGCGACGATCATGCCGCTGCTCCCCTCGAGGAAGGCCGGCAGCTCGGCGTCGACCTCGACGCCCGACGGATGAAGCCCCTGGTCGACCAGATCGCGCATGAACTGCGCGGCCTGAACGCCGGCCTCGCTGTTGTACGTGGCCTCGGTGTAGTCGTCGTTCGTCCACTCGCCGCCGCCCTGGTAGAAGAGCGACGCCCACAGCAGCCCCGCGCTGAAGCCGTGGTTGCTCCAGATCGGCCCGGTGTAGCCGGCGTCGTTGAGCGCCTGCGCCGCGGCCACGAACTCCTCCTCGCTGTTCGGCGGGGCGTCGGGGTCGAGGCCCGCCTCCTCGAAGGCTTCGCGGTTCCAGTAGAAGGTCAACGGGTGGATGTCGAGCGGCACGCCGTAGCGCTCGCCCTTCCATTCGGTGTTGTTCCAGACGGCCTCGGTGAAGTCGCCACCCTCGAGCTCGAGGAGATCGACGAGGTCACCGATCGGGGTGATGATCCCGTCCTCGGACTGCTGCGGGATCTGGTCCAGATGCACGACGCCGACGTGGGGCAGGTTGCCCGCCTGCGCGGCCGTGCTGAGCTTCTGGTAGTACTCCGCCTGGGTGGTCAGGTTGACGGTGACCGTGGTCCCCTCGGCGTTGAACTCGTCGACCAGGCGCTCCATGAACGGACCGTCCGGGCCGGTGAACGGGGTCCAGAACTCGAGGGTGACCTCCGACTCCGGCGGGTCCAGGGTTTCGACCTGGGTCGGCGGGCTCTCCCCGCCGCCGCCGCCGCCGCCTCCGCCGCCGTCCGTGTCGGTCCCGCCACGGCACGCGGCCAGCAGCAGTGCAAGAAGGACGACCACGACGAGTGCGGCGGGGCTGCCGGCGCGCCGGCTCCGCCGCTCGGGGCCTCGCCCCCGCCCCCAGAGATGCTCAGCCACGATGTGCTCCTTCGTTACTGGCTCGGGACGCCGGCGCGACGATCCACTGCGCCGATGTTCTTGGTGTGATCCGAGAAACTTAGCAGGTATAGTCAACCCGCCGGCGGCGACGGCAGCGGCGTCGGCGGAGGAGGGCCATGACGACCGGAAAGACGATCCACATCGATGCCGGAGCCCCGAGCGACGGCACGATCCGCGTCCTGAAGGCACTCGGCAACGAGGCCCGCATCGACATCCTGCGCCAGCTCGGCGACCGCGTGGCGTCGGTCGGCCAGCTCGCGAGCGAGCTCGGCCTGGCGCAGTCGACCGCCTCGATGCACGTGATCGTGCTCGAGCAGGCCGGGCTGCTGCACACGGAGATGCGGGGCGCGACCCGCGGGCTGCAGAAGGTCTGCGCGCGCACGTACGACGAGGTCGTCATCCAGCTGCCCCGAGGCGCGCCCGCAGACGCGAACGTGATCGAGCACAGCATGCCGATCGGCGGCTTCAGCGACTTCGAGGTCGAGCCGACGTGCGGGCTCGCCAGCGCCACGAAGCTGATCGGCTTCCTCGACGATCCCGCATCGTTCTACGAGCCGGGCCGGTTGTCGGCGCAGCTGCTGTGGTTCGGGCGCGGCTACGTCGAGTACCGGTTCCCGAACCGCCTGCCGCCCATGGCCCGAGCCACCATGCTGCAGGTCGCCGCGGAGATGTGCTCCGAGGCGCCGCTCCACGACCCGCGATGGCCCAGCGACCTCACGCTGTGGGTCAACGGGGTCGAGGTCGGCACGTGGACGTCTCCCGGCGACTTCGGTGGCGAGCGCGGCCGGTACACCCCGGCATGGTGGGAGACGAAGGACAGCCAGTACGGGGTCCTCAAGCGTTGGCGCGTCACCGCCGACGGCAGCACGGTCGACGGCATGGCCGTCTCGGACGTGACCCTGGCACAGCTCGACCTGAGCCCCGGTTCGCCGATCCGCGTCCGGATCGGCGTGAAGGCGGACGCCGCTCACGTCGGCGGGCTCAACCTGTTCGGCCGGAGGTTCGGGAACTACCAGCAGGACATCGTGCTGTCCATGGAGTACGAGGCGGGCGCCTTCAGCCACGGGCTGAGGCGGCCGCCGCCGGCCGACTGAGCGTTTCGGGCGGTCGACCCGGTCGCGGGTGCGGCGGCTAGACTGCCCCGGTGGCGTTGATCAGCACCCGAGCGCTGACCAAGCGGTATCCCGGCGGCATCACCGCGCTGGACGGGCTGTCCGTCGACATCGAGGAGGGCATCGTCGGCCTGGTCGGCGCCAACGGAGCCGGCAAGAGCACGCTCATCAAGATCCTCCTCGGGCTCGTCCCGGCCAGCGACGGCGAGGCCCGCGTCTTCGGGCTCGACGCCGCAACGCACGGCTCCGCGATCCGCGAGCTGGTCGGCTACATGCCCGAGCACGACTCCCTGCCGACCGACGTGTCGGCGACCGAGTTCGTGTCGCACATGGCCCGGGTGTCGGGCCTGCCCGCCGGCGCGGCGCGCGAGCGCACGGCCGACGTCCTGCGCCACGTCGGCCTGTACGAGGAGCGCTACCGCCCGATCGGCGGCTATTCCACCGGCATGAAGCAGCGCGTCAAGCTGGCGCAGGCGCTGGTCCACGACCCGCGGATCCTCTTCCTCGACGAGCCGACGAACGGCCTCGATCCCGCCGGTCGGGACGAGATGCTCGGGCTGATCGAGCGGATCGGCCGTGACTTCGGGATGACGGCCATCGTGGCCAGCCACCTCCTCGGCGAGATCGAGCGCGTCGCCGATTGGCTCGTGGCCATCGATGCGGGGCGCCTCCTGCACACGGCGGCCCTGTCGAGCTTCACCGAGCGCACCGGCCAGCTCCTGGTCGAGACCGAGGAGGCCGGCGATCCGCTCGCCGCCGCGCTCGCGGCGCGCGGCATCGAGGCCCACGCCGACGGGCGCAGCGTGGTCATCGAGCTCGCCGCCACCCGCGACGGGGATCATGCCGTCTACGACGCCGTCCGCGACGAGTCGGTCGCGCTCGGGCTACCCCTCGTCCGCATCGAGCACCGCCGCCACCGGCTCGAGGACCTGTTCCGCGTCGCCGAGGCCGCCGCGGAGGGAGCCGATGACCGCGTCGCCTGAGGCCGCCGGCACGATCTACGACATCGGCTTCCGCCACTACGACGGTCCGCGACTGGGCCGCCGCGGCGCGATCGCGGCCATCGTCGGCGCCGGCGTGCGAGCCGTCTTCGGCTTCGGTCGCTCGGGGCGCGCCAAGATCCTGCCGTGGGGCGCGGTCGTCCTGGCCATGCTGCCGGCCGGGGTGGCGGTCGCGATCCGCGTCCTGGTCGGCGACCTCGTGGAGCTGTACAACTACGAGAACTATCTGTGGGGCATCGGCGCGCTCCTGCCGATCTTCGTGGCGGCGCAGGCCCCCGAGCTCGTCGTGAACGACATGCGCCACCACGTGCTGCCGCTCTACTTCAGCCGCCCGCTCAGCCGTCTCGACTACGTCGCCGCCAAGCTGGCCGCGCTCGCGCTCGGCCTGCTGTCGTTGACGCTCGGCCCGGTGCTGCTGCTCTTCCTCGGCCGCATCCTGGCCGCCGATGACGTCGTCGTCGGCATCGGTGACGAGGTGGCCGCGCTGCCGGCGATCGTCGGCAGCGGCCTGCTGCATGCGGCCGTCCTGGCGAGCATCGGCCTGGCCATCAGCTCGCTGGCGGGACGGCGTGCCTACGCTGCCGGCGCCGTGCTCGCCGTCTTCCTGGTCGGTGGAGTGGTGAGCGGCATCCTGGCCGAGCAGGGTGGCGCGTTGCTCGACGTCGCGCCGTTCACCAACCCGCTCGCGGTGCTGGACGGCGTGCGCGAGTGGCTGTTCGGCGGGCGGGTCGCCGACTCGCCGGTCGGCTCGTCCAGCGTCCCACCGCCGCTATACGCGGTGGCAGCCCTCCTCCTGACGGCGGCCTCGTGGACCACCCTCGCCCTTCGCTATCGGAGCGTCACGACGTGAGCCGCATCGTCCTTGCCGATGTCTCGCGCTGGTACGGCAACGTCGTCGCGGTGAACGACGTCAGCTTCGAGATCGGGCCGGGCATCACGGGGCTGCTCGGTCCGAACGGCGCCGGCAAGACGACGCTCCTCCATCTCATGGCCGGGTTCCTCGCCCCCTCGGCCGGGACGGTCGAGCTCGATGGCATGCCGGCGTGGAAGCGTCCGGAGCTCTACCGCTCGATCGGGTTCGTTCCCGAGCGCGAGGCGGTGCAGCCGTTCCTGACCGGTCGGCAGTTCGTGCAGGCCGCCGCCCGGCTCCACGGCCTCGCCGACGCGGGAGCGGCCGCCGAGCGAGCCATCGCGATGGTGGACCTCCCGCAGGCCGCGGGCCGGTCCATCGGCGGGTACTCGAAGGGCATGCGGCAGCGCATCAAGGTGGCGTCGGCGCTCGTTCACGACCCACCCGTCCTCATCCTCGACGAGCCCTTCAACGGCATGGACCCCCGGCAACGCGTCCACATGATGGATCTCCTGCGACGCATGGCCGCCGAGGGGCGCACGATCCTCTTCAGCAGCCACATCCTCGAAGAGGTCGAGCGGCTGTCGGACCGCGTCCTCGTCGTGGTGGCCGGGCGCCTCGCCGCGGCGGGCGACTTCCGCCGCATTCGGCGGCTCATGACCGACCGGCCCCACAGCTTCACGGTGCGCTCCACCGACGACCGCTCCCTCGCTCGCGAGCTGCTCGCGCTGCCCCGCGTCGCGGCGGTCGAGCTGCGCGATGGCACGCTCACGGTGCGGACCGGCGACTACGGCGAGCTCACCCGCGGCGTGGCTCCGGCAGCCCAGCGCGCCGGCGTCTCGCTTCTCGAGCTTCGGCCCGCCGACGAATCGCTCGAGTCGGTGTTCAGCTACCTCGTGCGCCGATGACCGCGACCCTCGTCTCGCTGACGCTCCGCGGCCTGCTCAACCGCCGCCGGACCCTGCTCCTGGCGCTCATCGGCGGCGTGATCATCCTCATCGCCGCCGTCTACCGCATCTCCGACCCCGCTGAGGCGGACTCGGCGCGCTTCGTCGGGAGGCTGCTGGCGGACTTCGGGCTCGGGGTCCTCATGCCGCTCGTCGCGGTCATCGTCGCGACAGCGGCGCTCGGCTCCGAGATCGAGGAGGGCACCATCGTGTACCTCCTTGCAAGGCCGGTATCGAGAGCCCGCATCGTGTACGCCAAGCTGCTCGTCTGCTGGCTTGTCCTGCTGGCGCTCGTCGCCCTGCCGATCCTCGTGTCAGGGGTCATCGGTCGAGGCGGGAACCCGGATCTCGCCCTGGCCTACGCCGCGGCTGCGGCGATCGGCTCCCTCGAGTACGCGGCGGTGTTCGTGGCGCTGTCGCTGGTGACATCGCGCGCGCTGGTCATCGGCCTGGCGTACGTGGTCGTGTGGGAGGGCGTCGTCGCGGGGCTCTTCGCGGGGACGCGCATCATCTCCGTTCGCCAGCACGCCGTCGCGGTGGCGGATGCGCTCGGCGGCGAAGGGGCCGTGGCCGCGGAGCTGGAGCCGGCCGTCGCGTTCGTCGCCGCCGCGATCGTCGTCGCCGTCGCGTTCGTCGTCGCGGTACGCCGGCTCGAGCGCGTGGAGCTGCGCGGCGAGACGGCGTAGCTCCCGGGGACCTCAGGCGGCGCAGACCCGGTCGCGACCTGCCCGCTTCGCCATGTAGAGCGCGACGTCGGCCGCGCGCAGCAGGTGGTCCGGCGACTCGACCTCCGGACCGATCGCGGCGCACCCGGCCGACACGGTGGCCGACAGCTCCTCGCCCGACGCGCCGAGGACCGGCGTCGCCGCCAGCTGCTCCCGAATCTCGTTCGCGATGCGGACCGCGTCGTCGAGGGTGGCCCGATACAGGATGGCGGCGAACTCCTCCCCACCGAAGCGGGCCACGAGGTCCGTGGTCCGCATCCGCTTGCGAAGGACGGAACCGAAGGCGCGAAGGACCTCGTCGCCGACCTGGTGACCGTGGCGGTTGTTCAGCTCGCTGAAGTGATCGAGGTCGAACATGATCGCCGCGAGCGGCACGCGTTCTTCGATCGGCAGGCGGGCGCGGCGGGCGAACAGCTGGTCGAGGGCGGGGTCGAGGTAGCGACGGTTGAAGAGGCCGGTCAGCGGGTCGCGCAGGGCCAGCTCGGCGACCTCCGCGTGGAGGAAGACGTTCGTGACCGCCAGCGACGCCTGCTCGCCGAGCATGGCCAGCGCGTCGCGCTCGACGTCGCTGAAGCTGGCCGATCGGTCGAAGCGCATCAGCGTCAGTGCCCCGAGCACCGCCCGGTCGCGAATGAGCGGGACGGCTGCGGCGAGCATCGGCGACGGCGGCTCCTCGGCGAGGAAGCCCGCCGCGACGGTGCGCAGCCCTGGCGGGCGAGGCGCCGCGTCGTCGACGATCATCGTGCGATCACGGATGGCTCGGCCCGCCATGCCGTCACCGGATCGAGCCTCGGCTCCGGGAGTGAGGAGGCTGCTGCCCTCGGCCGCCGCGAGCAGATAGCGCCCGCTCTCGCGGTCGAGCACGTGCAGCGCCGCGACGTCGGCCGCGACGACCTTCGAGACCGAGCGGACGATGGCGTGGTACAGCTCGTCGGGCTGGAGCGTTCCGTTCACCGCCTCGCTGAACTCGTGCAGGTGACGGAACAGGTTTGCGCGATCCTCGAGCCGCTGGCGATCCCGTCCGATGATGAGCGCTGCCGCGAGCCGATCGGCGATGGCGACCATGACCTGCAGGTCCGTCGTGTCGAGCGGCTCGGTGACCGACTCGACGTTCACGAAGCCCAGGAAGTCGTCGTCGGACATGAGCGGAACGCAGATCTCGCTGCGCACGCCGGGATTGAGACCCCAGTAGTCGGGATCGGACCCCACGTCCGGCACGAAGGCCGGACGATGCGAGCGCATCACCCTTCCCACGATGCCGCGCTTTCCGTCGAAGGCTTCGACGAGCTCGGAATACCCCCGCTGCGCGCCGAGGTCGACCCGCCGGTCGTCGCCGAGATAGAGCGAGACGTAGCGATACCCGAACTGCCGCTCGACGCGGCCGACCACCTCGTCGAGCGCGTCGCGCGTGGGGCCGTGCGTCGCGAGAATGCGGCCGATGGCCTCGACGCCCGCGATCTGGCGTGCGCGGCGGCGGTCGCCGACCATGGCCTGACGGAGACGAACACGAGCGCGCTGGATGCGCGCGACCTCGCGCCGCGTGCCGAACGCGACGAGGAGGGCCGCGGCGGCGAAGCCGAGCGCGCGCTGGACCGCCTCGAGCGGCACGCCGCGGTCGATCGTCTCCACCGTCCAGTGCGCGCCGACGGCGGTGGCGACCGCGAGCGCCACCATGCGCGGCCCGGCGAAGGCGGACAGGGCGATGATGGGCAGGTAGACCGACGACAGCAGCCCGGTGCTGCCGGTCAGCAGCTGGCCGCCCGCGACCATCGCGACGCTGACCAGGATTCGTGCCGAGATCCATGCCGACTTCGTGGCGTCGGTGGTAGCCGCGCGACGGCCCGAGCCGACGGCGACGCTGGCGGCGAGGTACGCAGCCGCGAGGAGCCACAGGCCCGGCCCGCTGGTGTGCGTGACGCCGACGACCAGGATGGGCAGCAGGAGCGCCGCCGATTCGAGGAGCGATCGGTCGCGCGCCCAAGCAGCCATTCGAGGGAAGGTCCCCCCGAGCGGCCGGGTGACGCCAGGGCCGGCGCGCAGCGCGCGCTCGGGACGGGCAGCGTCGGTCATCTGGCGGGCAGTCTGCCGGGGTGCGGTCGGGACCGGTATGGCCCGTCGGTACCATGCCGGACGCCGGACGGCCGGTGCGGTACGCTCGGCCGCATGGACCTGACCGCTCCCTGGGCGCATCGCTGGGCCGGCCGGCTCGACGAGCACGTCATCGACAGCGAGGTATTGACCGGCAACCCGCTGCGTGACCCGCACCGACGACCGCTCTACGTCTACACGCCGCCGGGCTACGACGCCGATGCCGATCGGCGCTATCCATCGGTCTACCTCATCCAGGGGATGACCGGCCAGCTGGACATGTGGCACAACCGCAAGGCGTTCGCGCCGACCGTCGTCGAGGCGGTCGACGCGTGGTTCGCCGAGGCGCGTGCGCCGGCAATCGTCGTCTACGTCGATGCCTGGACCAGCTACGGCGGGTCGCAGTTCATCGACTCGCCTGGCACCGGCCGGTACCACACGTACCTGTGCGAGGAGGTCGTGCCGTTCGTCGACGCGCGCTATCGGACGCTGCCCGAGGCGGCGCACCGGGGCATTGCCGGAAAGAGCAGTGGCGGCTACGGCGCCATGGTGACGCCGATGCTCCGGCCGGACCTCTTCGGCGGCCTCGTCACGCACGCCGGCGATGCGCTGTTCGAGGTGTGCTACCAGCCCGAGTTTCCGCAGGCGGCGCGCGCGCTGCGCGAGGAGTACGACGGGTCGTTCGATGCGTTCTGGGCAGATTTCCGGTCGCGACCCGGCCGCGCAAAGCGCTCGGATGCGGCCCTCGTCAACGAATGGGCGATGGCCGCCTGCTACTCGACCGACCCCGACGGCACCGTTCGGTTGCCCTTCGACACGCGCACCGGCCGGCTCGATCCCGAGATCTGGGGGCGCTGGCTGGCCTGGGACCCGGTGCGCATGGCTCCCGAGCGCGCCACCGCGTTGCGCGGGCTGCGGGCCGTCTGGATCGACGCCGGGCGGCAGGACGAGTACTTCCTGGACCTCGGTGCCGAGGCGTTCCGGCAGGAGCTCGCCGCCATCGGCGTCGACGACGACCGCGTGCGGTTCGAGCTGTTCGAAGGCACCCACTCCGGCGTGGACTGGCGCTACCCCGAGGCGATCGGCTGGTTGGCCGAGCGCCTCGGCCCGGTGCGCTGACGCGCAGCGGGCTTCGGGCAGCGCTGCCGCTGGCACGGCGCTCGCTATAGGGTCGTTCAATGCTGAGCGACGACGCGACGCGTTCAGGCGTCGCACGCCACCGATGACGTTCCGGCGCAACGTCAGGCTCAACCCCGGACAGGTCCGCGACCTGCGGGGACGCGGCGTGCGGCGCGGCGGCGTGGCCGTGGGCGGTGGGCTCGGCGGCCTCATCCTCATCGCCCTCCTGCTGTTCATGGGCGGTGATCTCGGCGACCTCGTCGGTGGCGGTGGCGGCACGGGCGGCGGCGCCGTCACGGCGCAGGGCGACACCGACCTCGACGAGGAGTGCCGCACCGGCGAGGACGCGAACCGGCGCCAGGACTGCCGCATCGTCGGCTACGTGAACTCGGTGCAGGCGTACTGGCAGCAGGCGTTCGAGGCTGCGGGCCAGTCCTACACGACGGCCGACACGGTCCTCTTCACCGATGCGGTGAACACCGCCTGCGGCGGTGCCTCGAGTGCCGTGGGCCCGTTCTACTGCCCGCTCGACCAGACGATCTACATCGATCTCGGCTTCTTCGAGGTCATGGAGCAGCGACTCGGCGCCCAGGGCGGCGAGCTGGCGGAGGCCTACGTGATCGCGCACGAGTACGGCCACCATGTCCAGAACCTGCTCGGTCTGCTCGACGCCGGTCGCGACGCGGGCGCCGAGGGAGGCGCCGTGCGGACCGAGCTGCAGGCCGACTGCTTCGCCGGCGTGTGGGCCGGCAACGCGGTCGAGACCGGCTACATCGAGCCGTTGACGCGCGAACAGATCAACCAGGCGCTCGACACCGCCGCGGCCATCGGCGACGATCGGATCCAGGAGCAGACCCAGGGCCAGGTGAACCCGGAGACGTGGACGCATGGCTCGTCGGAGCAGCGCCAGGAGTGGTTCACACGCGGGCTGGAGCGAGCCGATCCGAATGCCTGCGATACGTTCGACGCCGACATCTGAGGCTTGAGCCCCGGTCGCCCGGCGTGTGAGACTGTCGCCCCGTATCGTCGAGGCGCCCAGGACCGATGACCACGAACGGACACCCGCGAGCCATGGACGGCCTGCGACCGGACGCGCGCTTCGAGGCGTCGCCGTTCCCGCCCATCGGCGACTACGCGTTCCTGTCGGACTGCGAGACGACCGCGCTCATCGCGCCGTCCGGCAACGTGGAGTGGCTCTGCCTGCCGCGGATGGACTCGCCGAGCGTGTTCGGCTCGATCCTCGACCGCGACGCCGGCGGATTCCGGCTCGGCCCGTCCGACATCATGGTCCCCGCCGCCCGACGGTACCTGCCCGGCACCATGGTGCTCGAGACGAGCTGGGGATCGCCGAACGGCTGGATCATCGTGCGGGACGTGCTGCTGATCGGCCCGTGGCGGCACACCGAGGAGCGGTCGAAGACGCAGCGCCGGCCGCCGACCGACTACGACGCGAGCCACATCCTCCTTCGCATGGTGCGCTGCGTGAACGGTGAGATGCAGCTGGCGCTCGACTGCGAACCCGTGTTCGACTACGGCCGTCACTTCGGCCGTTGGGCGTACACGGAGGAGAGCTATCGCCAGGGCGTCTGCCGCTGCGACGAGAGCGACGTCGAGCTCGTGCTGACCGGTGACATGAACATCGGCTTCGAGGGCCAGCGCGCCATGGCGCGGACCCTCATCAAGGAAGGGGAGACGCGCTTCGTCGCCCTGTCGTGGAACCGTGCCGCCCCGCCGCGGACCACCGACGACGCGTACGAGCGACTGGTGTGGACCGCCCATCACTGGCAGCACTGGCTGGCGCGCGGCACCTTCCCGGACCACCCGTGGCGATCGTTCCTCGAGCGGTCGGCCCTGACCCTGAAGGGGCTGACCTACGCGCCATCCGGCGCCGTCGTCGCCGCGCCGACGACGTCGCTGCCGGAGACGCCCGGTGGGGAGCGCAACTGGGACTACCGCTACAGCTGGATCCGCGACTCGACCTTCGCGCTGTGGGGCCTCTACACGCTCGGCTTCGACTGGGAGGCGAACGACTACCTCTATTTCATCGCCGATGTCGCCGAGCGCGACGACGAGCTCCAGATCATGTACGGCGTCGACGGCGAGCGGGCATTGCCCGAGGAGATCCTCGAGCACCTGTCGGGCTACGAGGGTGCGCGCCCGGTCCGGATCGGCAACGACGCATACGGGCAGCGGCAGCACGACATGTGGGGCGCCGTCCTCGACTCGGTCTACCTCCACACCCGCTCCCGAGACCACCTCGACGAGCGGATCTGGCCGATCCTGGTTCGCCAGGTCGAGGCAGCGCTGGAGAACTGGCGCGAGCGCGACCGCGGGATCTGGGAGGTGCGCGGAGAGCCGAGGCACTTCACGAGCTCCAAGGTCATGTGCTGGGTCGCGGCGGACCGGGGCGCACGCCTGGCGCGCCTGCGCGAGGACCAGGAGCGGGCGGAACGCTGGCAGGCCGCGGCGGACGAGATCCATGCCGACATCTGCGCCAACGCGCTCGACGATCGAGGCGTGTTCACCCAGCACTACGACACCGAGGCCCTCGACGCGTCGGTCCTGCTCATGCCGCTCGTCAGGTTCCTGCCGCCCGACGACGAGCGGATCCGCCGGACCGTCCTCGCGATCGCCGACGAGCTGACCGAGGACGGCCTCGTGCTGCGCTACAAGGTCGACCAGACCGACGACGGCCTCTCCGGCGAGGAGGGAACCTTCACGATCTGCTCGTTCTGGCTCGTCTCGGCGCTCGTCGAGATCGGCGAGGTCGAGCGCGCCCGTAAGCTGTGCGAGAAGCTTCTCTCGTACGCCAACGCGCTCGGCCTGTACGGCGAGGAGCTGGACCCCGACACCGGGCGGCACCTCGGCAACTTCCCGCAGGCCTTCACCCACCTCGCGCTCATCAACGCGGTCATGCACCTCATCCACGCGGACACGGTGCGTCGTGGCGGCCCGGCCACGCTCTCCCCGCGTACCCCGGCGAAGCTCCAGGGAGCGATGAGCCTGTCGCCGCTCGCCGAGGACCGCGCGATCGAGCGCTGATCGGTCCCGGTGGCGGACGGCCTCCGGTGCGCAGCCGCACCGACTGGCCACGCCAATCCCGGCTGGCGCGATCCATGCAGTAGGGCGGCTCGAAAGGAGGGTCAGATGGATCTGATCTGGATCATCATCATCGTGCTCGTCGTCCTGGCGCTGCTCGGCTACTTCGGCTACGGCCGGCGCCGCGGCCTCTAGGTCGACTCGCCCGGCGCGCCGCGCCCGGTAGAATCCGGCCCACAGCGGAGGGGTTCATCGGGCGTGGCACGCATCCTCGTCTATACCGGAAAGGGCGGCGTCGGGAAGACGAGCGTCGCCGCCGCCACCGCGCTGGCGTGCGCCGATCGTGGGTACCGCACGATCGTGATGTCGACCGACATCGCGCACAGCCTGGGCGACGCCTTCGATCGGCAGCTCGGGCCGACCCCGACCGAGATCGCCCCGAACCTGTGGGCCCAGGAGTCGGACGTCTTCTACAACGTCGCTCGCTACTGGGGCCGCATCCAGGAGTACGCCGCGTCGGTCCTGCGGTGGCGCGGGCTCGACGAGGTCATGGCCGAGGAGATGACCGTCCTCCCCGGCATGGACGAGGTCGGCAGCCTGCTCTGGATCGCCGACCATCACGACTCGGGCAACTACGACGTCGTGGTCGTGGACGCCGCACCCACCGGCGAGACCCTTCGGCTCCTCTCCCTCCCCGAGGCCGCGAGGTGGTGGATGGAGAAGATCGAGCCGATCGGCCGCCGGATCACCAAGCTCACCGGCCCGCTCATCCAGCGGGTCATCGGCATGCCGATGCCCGGCGACGACGTCTTCAACGCCGGCGAGGAGCTGTTCGGCCGGCTCGAGCACATGCACGCGCTTCTGTCGGATCACGCCAAGACGTCGGTCCGCGTCGTGCTCACGCTCGAGCAGGTCGTCATCAAGGAAGCGCAGCGCTCGTTCACCTACTTCCACCTCTACGGTTACCCGACCGATCTCGTCGTCGCGAACCGAGTCCTGCCCGACGAGGTCGGTGCCTACTTCCGCGGCTGGTATGACGCGCAGCAGCGGTACGGCCCCCTCGTCGAGAAGACCTTCCACCCCATTCCGGTTCGCCAGGCGCCCTTCTTCGACCGCGAGATGGTCGGCGTCGGGCGCCTGCGCGAGCTCGCATCGGTCCTGTACCAGGACGATGATCCGACGCAGTTCTTCTACCGCGGCCGGCCGTACACCGTCGGCCGCGAGGACGGTGGCTACCTCGTCGCGGTCGACCTGCCCTTCACCGAGAAGAGCCAGATCAACCTGTCCCGTCACGGTGACGAGCTCGTCATCGACCTCGGCACGTGGCGACGCACGCTCGTCCTCCCACGCATCCTCGTCGACGCGCCGACCGAGGGCGCCAGGTTCGACGAGGGCACCCTGAAGATCCGCTTCGGCATGCCGGCCCATGCGACCTCATCGAAGGAGAACCACCGATGACCGATCAGCCACCCGCAGACCGAGACCGAACGGCCGAGCTCGAGGCCCGCATCGCCGACCTCGAACGCCGCAGCTGGCGCTCCAGCGTCGACGAGGGGCGTACCGGCATGGAGGAGGCATTCTGGGCGCTGATGCATCGACTCTTCCCCGACGAGGCGCGCAAGCACCTCAAGGTGGCCGGACGCGAGCAGCTCATGGCTGCGCGCGTCTACCTCGACCGGTGGATCGAGCGGCTCGACGAGGAGGAGGACGCCGCCGCGGAAGGCCGGCCCCACGAGAAGATCGAGGTCGAGTGAGGGCCGATCAGCCCAGGAACGCGCCGATCGTATCGGCCAGGGCGTCCGGCGCCGAGTAGTTCGTCGCGTGCGGCGCCCCCGGCACGGTCGCGCGCGAGCCGTCGGCGGCGAGATCGGCGGCCTCGCACACCCATCGGGCCGGCGCGATCGGGTCGCGTGAGCCGCGGACGACCAGGACCGGCGCGTGAACCCGCGGCAGGTCGTGCTGGATCTGGTGCGCCCACGCCTCGCGCAGGGTGGCCACCACGCGCCTCGGTCCCGCGCGGACGTAGTCGGGCACGTGCTCGGCCCACAGGATCAGCCGCTCGCGCGGCAAGTCCGCGAGGAGCCGCAGGGCGTGGCGCGCCAGGCTGGCCGACGGGTCGAACGTCGGGCCGACGAGCACCAGCCGCTGCCCCCAGTGCGGCTCGCGGACGGCGAGCCGGACGGCGACCTGGCAGCCCATCGAGTTGCCGATCAGGATGGCCGGCGGCTCCACCCCGGCCGCCTCGATGCTTCGGCCGAGCCACCGAGCCAGCTCGTCGATCGAGGGGCGGACGCCGTGGCCGTCGCTGAGCCCGAAGCCGGGGAGGTCCGGCGCGATCGTCTGCCATCCTCGCCGCGCTAGCGAGGCCGCGAACGGCCGCATGTAGCGGCTCGAGATGACGAAGCCGTGGACGAGCACGATGGTCGGGCTTCCCGGCCGCCGGATGGCGGGAATTCCCTCGCGCACGTGAATCCGGTGCCCGTCGACCTTCACCCACCGCCGGCGGAGCCGACCGCACGTCATGGTCCGCCCTCGGCATCCGCGTCGGCATCGGCGTCGGGCTCTCGGTCGGCATCGAGGAAGGAGCGCAGGAGCGCGTTGAACTCGTCGGGGCACTCCCACATCGGAACGTGCCCCGCCCCCTCGATCTCGGCGTACCGGCCGTGCGGGACCCGGTCCGCGGCCGCGCGCCCGATCGGCGGTGGCACGAGCCGATCGCCGCTGCCCCACACCAGCAGCGTCGGCACGTCGATCCGGGGCAGCTGCGCGGTGACGTCGGCCGCCAGGAGCTGACGGGCCGCAGAGGCGATCGTCAGCGGGCCGGCCCGCGCGGCGTCGCGGGCGAGCACCGGCACGAAGCGCGGGACCACGGTCGTCACGGACCGCAGGATGTTCCACGCGTGGCGCGGCAGCCCCCACTCGAACGGCACCACGGGGGCCGCCACGAGGACGAGCCGGTCGACGAGGTCGGGGCGCTCAGCGGCGAGCTGTGCCGCCACGAGACCGCCCATCGAGTGGCCGACCAGGCCCACGCGTCCCGCGTCGCCGGCAAGCTCCGCGGCGAGCGCCTCGGCCGCACGGTCGAGGCGAAACGGTCCGGAGCGCCGCCGCTCGCCGAACCCGAGCAGGTCGACGGCCACCACCCGGTGGTCGCGGCCGAGGTCCGCCGCCGTGTGGCGCCACCATCGCCTGGAGCCCGAGAGGCCGTGAACGAGCACGATCGTGCCCGAGCCGGCCGGTGCCACGGTTGCCATGGCCGCCGGGCATGCAGGCACCGCGCCATGGATGGCTACCACAACACGGATGGCGTGGGGCCGAATCGCGGGAGATGGGGCTCCACCCCAGCCGGCAGACGAGTCTCCTGGGGTGTCCCCGCATGGCAACGACTCCTCGGGTATCCTTCGACACGACGCGGGAGTAGCTCAGTTGGCAGAGCGTCAGCCTTCCAAGCTGAATGTCGCGGGTTCGATCCCCGTCTCCCGCTCCATCACCCCACCGGACTCAGGACGGCGGACAGGCCGTCTCGTCGTCCCACACCGGGTTCGTCGGGTTGCGGCCCAGGAAGTACTCCGCGGTGCACTCGCCGAGACCGAGGACCGGCCCCTGCAGGCGCAGCCGCTCGACGTCGCTCATGTTGAAGGTTCGCGACGGAGGGCCGGCCGAGAGGATCGCGTCGCCCCACGCGCCGCAGCCGGCGGCATCGACGCCCGACCACGCGTCGCACTCGATCGTCACGCCGGACTGAACGGCCGACGGCGCCTCGACCGGCGAACGCAGCACGAACAGGTACACGGCCGCGCCGAGCAGCAACGCGATCACGACCACGACGACGATCCGGACGGCCATCGCGCGCATGATGCCCGAACGACCGAGCGCCGGCGAGAGCGACGTGCGTATGCTCGGAGCCGATGCGCCCGCTCGCCCCTCCCTTCGACGCCATCGCCGCGGGCCGGCCGGCGGAGGTCGGCATCGGCGGCACGACCCTGCTGGCCGATCGACTCCTGACCAAGGACCTCGCCTTCACGCCGGAGGAGCGCGACGCCTTCCGGCTTCGCGGCCTCCTGCCCGACCGCGTCATGTCGATCGACGAGCAGGTCGAGCTCGAGCTCGAGCGCCTTCACCGGAAGGCCGATCCGCTCGAGCGCTACATCGGCCTGGCGGCCCTCCAGGACCGCAACGCGACCCTCTTCTACCGAGTGCTGGCGGAGAACCTCGAGGAGCTCATGCCGATCGTCTACACGCCGACGGTGGGCCTCGCGTGCCAGGAGTTCAGCCACATCCTGCGACGGACGCGCGGCACGTGGATCACGCCGGCGGATCGAGACCGCATTCCCGAGCTGCTCCGCAACGGTCCGTTCGCGGACGTGCGGCTCATCGTGGTCACCGACAACGAGCGCATCCTCGGGCTCGGCGACCTGGGCGCCGGCGGCATGGCGATCCCCATCGGCAAGCTGGCCCTCTACACCGCCGCCTGCGGCATCTACCCTGCCGTCACGCTCCCGGTGAGCCTGGACGTCGGGACCGACAACGCCGCACTGCTCGACGACCCCCTCTACATCGGCCATCGGGCGCCGAGGCTGCGCGGCGCCGAGTACGACTCGCTGGTCGACGCGTTCGTCGACGGTGTCCAGGAAGTGTGGCCCGGCTGCGTGATCCAGTGGGAGGACTTCAAGCACCACAACGCCCTGCGCATCCTGGACCGATACCGCGAGCGAGTCCCCAGCTTCAACGACGACGTCCAGGGCACGGCCGCGGTGGTCCTCGCCGGCCTGCTCGCGGCCATGCGCCACCTCGACCGGCCCCTCGCGGCGCAACGGATCCTGCTCGTCGGAGCCGGGGCCGCGGGCATCGGCATCGCGCGCCTCCTCCGCGCCGCGCTCCTGTCGGAAGGCCTCTCGCCAGCCGAGGCGACACGGGTGCTGCGGCTCGTCGACTCGCGCGGCCTGGTCCACGCCGGCAGGACCGACCTCGACGCCGAGAAGGCGGCCTTCGCTTCGCCATCACCCGATCCGGACGCGCCGGCGACCCTCGCCGAGGCCGTTCGCTCGGTGCGGCCGACGATCCTGATCGGCACGACGGGCGTCGCCGGCACCTTCACCGAAGCGGTCGTGCGCGAGGTGGCCGACGGCTGTGACCGGCCGGTGATCATGCCGCTGTCGAACCCGACCGCCGTGGCCGAGGCCCGGCCCGCGGACGTCCTTCGCTGGTCGCACGGGCGCGCGCTCGTCGCGACCGGCAGCCCGTTCGCACCGGTGAACCTCGACGGGCACCGGCGCGAGATCGGGCAGGCGAACAACGTCTTCGTCTTCCCCGGCCTCGGGCTGGGCGCCATCGCCTCCGGCGCATCCCGGATCACCGACGAGATGGTCCTCGCCGCGGCCCGCACGCTCGCCGACGCTACCGCTCGCGACCGGCTCGAGGCCGGAGCGCTCTACCCTCCCGTCTCCGCGCTCCGGGCGGTATCACGGGCGGTGGCCGGAGCCGTCGCGCGCGTCGCGGTCGGGTCGGGCCTCGCTCCGCACGCGCACCAATCCGAGATCGACGCGGCCATCGACGCGGCGATGTGGTGGCCGGCGTACGTCCCCTACCGCCCGGGGTAACCCCGACGTCAGCCCAGCTCCGCGAGGACCGCCGCGGTGTGCTCACCGAGCCCCGGCGGCGGACGGCGAACCGGCGCCAGCCTGTCGCCGACCCGGATCGGGCTCGGCGCCACGGCGATCCCGCCCGTCCGCTGGATCCACGGGCCGTTCGTCGCCTCGAGCGCGGCCACCGCCGCGGCCATGTCGTTCACCGGACCCGCCGGCACGTCGGCTTCGGCGAGTGCCGCGAGCAGGTCGTCACGCGAGCGCTCGGCGATCGCGCCGGCGAGCCACGGCGTGAGTGCTGCTCGCCGTTCCACGCGCTCCGGGTTCGTGGAGAACCGGTCCTCGACATCCTCCAGGCCGAGGATGCGGAGCAGCGCCGCAAACTGCTCATCGTTCCCGACGGCGACGACGATGTGCCCGTCGCTGGCCTCGAACGCCTCGTACGGCGCGATGTTCGGGTGCGCGTTGCCGTGGCGCGCCGGTGGCTCGCCGGTGGCGAGGTGGCTGCCGAGAACGTTGATCATGCCTGCGACGCCCGCCTCGACGAGGTTCACGTGCACGGCCCGGGCGCCGTCGGGACCGCGTGCGAGAAGGGCGGCGAGCGCTCCGACCGCGCACTCGAGGCCGGCCAGCAGATCGAGCAGCGCCACGCCGGCCTTCGTCGGCGGCCCGCCGGCTTCGCCGGTGACCGACATGAGGCCGCTGACCGCCTGCGCGAGCAGGTCGTAGGCGGGCCGATCGGCATCGGCTCCGGGAAAGCCGCCGATGCTGGCGACGACGAGGTCGGGGTGCCGTGCGCGCAGCGCATCGGTCTCGAGACGCAGGCGGCTGGCCGTCCGAGGACGGTAGTTGTGAACCAGCAGGTCCGCCGTCTCGAGGAGCTTGCCCAGCGTGGAGCGACCGTCGGGCGAGCGAAGGTCGAGGACGATCGAGCGCTTGTTGCGGTTCACCGACGCGAAGTACGCGCTGCGACCCTCCGCCGGATCGCCCCACCAGGGCGGGCCCCAGCGGCGCGATTCGTCGCCGTCCGGCGGCTCGACCTTGATGACGTCCGCGCCCAGGTCGCCGAGCAGCATGGTGGCGAACGGCCCGGCCAGGACGCGGCTGAGGTCGATCACCCTGATCCCGGCCAGCGGCAGCGCATCGGTCATGGGCGGAGGGTAGCGCGGCGGCTGGCACGACGGCCGCTAGCATGGACGCTATGAAGATCGGACTGATGCTGCCGCTCGGCGCCGACGAGTCGGGCGGCTGGAACAACCTGCGCGACCTCGCGATGACCGCCGACCGGGAGGGGCTCGACTCCGTCTGGGGCGCCGACCACCTGGTCTTCCGCGACGCCGACGGCGAGTGGCACGGCATCCACGAGTCGTGGACGGTCCTGACGGCGATCGCCGCGGTCACCGAGCGAGTGGAGATCGGGCCGATGGTCCTCGCGCTCCCGTTCCGGAACCCGGCCCTCACCGCGAAGATGGCCGCCGAGCTGGACGCGGTCAGCGGCGGACGGCTGATCCTGGGCGTCGGCTGTGGCTGGCACCGGCCGGAGTTCGAGGCCTTCGACTACCCGTTCGACCACCGGGTCGGCCGCTTCGAGGAGGCGCTCGAGATTCTCGTGCCGCTCCTCCGCGGCGAGACGGTCACGTTCGAGGGCCGATGGCACCGCGCCGCCGAGGCGCGCCTCCTCCCACCGCCGATCCGCCCCGATCTGCCGATCCTCATCGCCGGCAAGCAGCCGCGCATGCTGAGCCTCGTGGCCCGGCACGCGGACCAGTGGAACGCCGCCTGGTACGGCGATCCGGCGGACGCGGACGAGCTGCGAACCCGCCTCGAGAACCTGGGGCGCGCACTCGCCGAGGAGGATCGCGACGGCTCCAGCCTCGAGCGGACGGCCGGCATCTTCGTCGCGCTGGCCGACGACGACGACGCACCCAAGACCGCCATTCGGGGGAGCACCGAGGAGGTCGCCGATGCGCTGGCCCGCTACGCCGAGCTCGACCTCCGGCACCTCATCGCCCATACCTGGCCGCGCACGCCGGACGCCGTCGCGCGGCTCGCCGAAGCGGCGGCCATGGCCCGCGATCGGCTCGGCGTCCCCGTCGCGTAGGGCCGTGGGGCCGACCGGCTGATCGCCTGACGGAGACCGAGGCTATCCCGCCGCGCTGAGAAGTACGTGGCGCACCGGCCGACGGCCTCGGCGGATCCGGGCCAGGGTCCCGGCCACGATCCGCTGCCCGCAGGTCTCGCACACGTGCCAGCGCCCGTCGCGCCGGAGCTGGACGCGGTGCTCGGGCACCAGGATCCGCCACGTCCGTCGCGGCCGGGCCCGAAGGTCCGCCCGACGTCGCGCCGCCAGCTCCGCGGCCCCCGGGATGCCGAGAGCGGCCGCATGCCGCAGCGAGCTCGGATACCGACCGGCCTCGAGCCGAAGCGCGTCGTGGGTCGGAATCGCGTGCCGGGCATACAGGCGGAAGGCCGTGCGGTAGAAGGCGATGCCGTGGTGCGTGGCGCCGCGCCGGCGCCGCGCCGGCGGCGGATTCAGCCAATGCGCGAGCTCGTGCAGCAGCGTCAGCCGCTGATCGAGCGGGTCCGACCCGGCACGAACGACGATCGACCCGTCGAAGCGGCGAGCGACGCCGGTCGAATGCTCGCCGGTCCGCCGGCGCCACGTCAGGCGCGGCGGCGCGACCTCGGCCTCGTCGCAGACCGCCGCCACCAGGTCGGCGGCCCATGCGGGCGGCGTCATCGGCGCTCGCGGAGCAGGCGCCCGACCTCCAGCAACCACGCGTCCAGCGCCGGGTCGGCGTAGCGATCATCGTCGTACGTGAATGCCGTCATCTCGGATCCATGGGCGTCGACGTATTCGGCCGGCGAGACGGAACCGAACGGGAACGCGCGCGCGGCAAGGGCCTGGCGTTCGGGTGAGGCCACCGGCCGCTCCGCCGGCGCCGGACGGCGCGCGTCGTGGCGGTCCCTCCATCGGTCCGTCAGCTCGGTGAGTCGGGCCCGGGTGCGATCCATCGGTGCTCCGATGATAGGCCGGCTGGATGGTCAGATCGACGCCGGATCGCGCACCGCACGCTCGGGGACGCCCTCGTAGAGGCCGAGGCGCGCCACGCTGCGCTGCACCCAGCGCGGCGCCCACCAGTTCACCGATCCGGCGACTCGCATGAACGCCGGGACGAGCACGCCACGAACGATCGTCGCATCGATCAGCACGGCCAGCGCCATGCTGAAGCCGAGCGCCTTGATGAGCGCCACCGAGCTGAGCGCGAAGGCGCCGAAGACGGCGACCATGATCAGCGCCGCCCCGGTGATGATTCCCCCCGTGATGCCGACCCCCTCCTCGACGGCCCGCGCGTTGTCGCCGGTGATGAGGAACCGCTCGCGAATGCGCGACAGGAGAAGGATCTCGTAGTCCATCGAGAGGCCGAACAGGACCGCGAACATGATGATCGGCGTGCTCGCGATGATCGTCCCGGAGGGCTCGAAGTTCAGCAGCCCCGACAGATGACCCTCCTGGAAGATCCACACCAGCGCGCCGAAGCTCGCGGTGACGCTGAGCAGGCTCATGAGCACCGCCTTGAGCGGCAGGAAGATCGAGCCGAAGGTCAGGAACAGGACCAGTCCGGTCACCGACACGACGATGAGCACGGCCCACACCACCGAGCCGGAGAACGAGGCCATGAAGTCGCGGGAGCGCGCCGAGAGGCCGCTCGTGAGGACCTCGCCGGCCGAGGGCGGAGCGGCAACCGCGCGCACGTCGTCGACGAGCGCGCGCCCCTCCGCCGAGTCGGGCAGCCGGCCCGAGAACACCTCGATCGCGATGACGTCGCCGGCCACCCGCTGCTCGAGCCACGCGCCGACGAACGCGGCCTCCGGGGGGCGCTGTCCCTCCGGGAGGGCGAGGAGCTGGCGATAGGTGGCCTCGTCGAGCCCGGGCGGAGGGTCCAACGGGCTGGCCACCGACGTGACGCCGTCGACCGCCTCGAGCCGTCCGACGTAGGCGTCGAGCTCCTCGATCCATGCCACTGGCAGGGCCCCGTTCTCCAGGACGGGGCCCTCGGCGCGGAGGGCCACCTCCACCGGGTCGGTGCCGCCGCCGGGGAACTCGTCGGCCAGGATCCGGAAGCCCTCGACGCTCGCCGACGGCGGCAGGTCGTCGAGGTTGCCACCGGTCGAGAGCTGGATGCCGAAGAACGGGGTTCCGGCGAGGAGAAGGACGAGCAGGAACGGCGTGGCGACGAGGATCGGCCGGCGCATGACCCGCCGCGCGATGCGGCCCCAGATCCCGTTGCCCTGCCGGGCCGCCGCGGCGGCCGGATCTTCCTCGACGAGTCGGAGGGCGCGCGGCAGCGGGATCCGCAGCCGGTTCACCCGCGGGCCGAGCATGCCGAGGATGGCTGGCAGCACGGTGAGCCCGAAGAGAAGCGTCGACAGGACGGTGACCACGCCGCCGATGCCCATCGACCGCAGGGCCGGCGACTCGAAGAGGGTCAGGCTCGACAACCCGATGGCGACGGCCACGCCGCTGATGGCGACGGCCTTGCCAACCGTCGCCATCGTGTGCTCGACCGCGTCGGGCACCGACCGGTGGCGGAGCTCCTCCCGGAATCGGCTCACGGTGAACAGCGAGTAGTCGATCGAGAGCGCCAGGCCGATCATCGTGGTCACGTTGACGACGAAGATGCTCATCTCGGTCACGCCGGCGAGGAGCCCGATGACCGCGATCGAGCTCGGCAGCGCCATCGCCGCGATGACGAGCGGGAGGGCCGCGCCGACGAGCGAGCCGAACACGGCGAGCAGGATGACGAGCGCGAGCGGCAGGCTCACGAGCTCGGCGCGGATGAGATCCCGCTCCACCGCCTCGTTGAACTCGAACTGGACCACCGGCACGCCCGTCACGATCGTCTCGACGCCGGCCGGTCGCTCGATGAGCTCGTCGAGGTGCTCGACGTCGTCGACGGCGTCCTCCATCCCCTCGTTGAGGCGGACGAGCGCGAAGGTCCGATCGCCGTCGGCGCTCACGAACGACGGGTCACCGACGTCGGCATAGGTCAGGATCTCGTCGACGATCGGCTCGTCCGCAAGGGGAGCCACGGCGGCGGCGACGGTCGCCTGGAAGCCGGGCGACGCGGCGTCGCCGTCGGGATCGGTCAGGATGACGATGAGGCTCGAGGCCTGCTCCCCGAAGCGCTCGGCGAGGAGCGCGTCCCCGCGCGCCGCCTCCGACCCGGGGACCTGCCAGCCGCCCTGGCTCAGCCGCGCGGCGGCGGTGATCGACCACAGGTTCAGACCGATGACGAGCGCGATGCCGATCATGGGCAGCACGCGCCGCCAGCGGTACGTGAACCGGCCGAGGGCGGCGAAGGCGCCGTTGCGGGCGACCGCGTCGCCGATCAATACTGAATCGTCGTTCACCATGCCGTCCGGCACTGTACGCCTTGCGCGAAGGGTGCGTCAAACCGCAGAATGAACGACAATTCACCTCTGCCGGAGGCGACCTCGATGCCACGAACCAGTGCGGAGCACGCGACGGAGATGCGCCAGCGGATTCTCGACGGCGCGCATCGGGCCATGCTCAGCGGTGGCTACCACGGGACGACGATGCCGGCCATCGCTGCCGAGGCCGAGGTGAGCGTCGGCCTCCTCTATCGGTACTTCGAGAGCAAGGAAGAGCTCTACCTCGCGATGTGCGAGGGCGTGACCCAGGCGAACCTCGACGAGCTGGCCGTGCAGATGAGCCGGATCAGCGACCCGCGGGAGCGGCTGGCGGCCGCGATCCGCACCTACATCGAGAGCCTCGAGACCGAGCGCTGGGGCGCGATCGTCACCGCCGGGTGGGCGGAGGCCGATGTCAAGCCGGCCCTCCGCGACCTCCTTCGCCGTCGCTGCGATCAGGTGCGTGCCTTCGCGGCGATGTTCCTGCGCGAGGCGATCGCCGCCGGGGAGGTCGAACCGACGGTCGACGTCGAGGAGTTCACCGTCGCGGCGACGATGCTCATGGACGGCGTGATCGCCCACCAGGCCGAGGCCGGCGACCGGTTCGACGCGGGCCTCGTCGAGCGGGCCGTCATCGGCCTGCTCGGGTCGATCCTCCGCCGCTGAGCCGGGTCCTCCCGGCTATGATCCGCCGCGTGACGCGATCCCGCCCTCGCCCGTGAGCCGGCTCGCCCCCGCCGCGTGGTGGCGCGGCCTCGGCGGACTGACCCGTTCGGGCTCGGCGGCGGAGGGCCTCGCGTGGGCCCTCTACGACTTCGCGAACACGATCTTCTCCTTCGCGATCGTCAGCTTCGCGATGAGCCTGTGGACGATCAGCTTCCTCGGCGAGGCCGAGGGACAGCGCTGGTTCACGATCGCGGTGAGCGTGTCGGTCCTCGTCAACGCGATGGTGAGCCCGGTGCTCGGCGCCATGAGCGACCGGACCGGCCGGCGCAAGCCGTTCCTCGCGTTCTTCACGGTCCTGACGATCGTGCCGACGGTCCTCATCGGCATGGTGGACATCGGGCTCGGCCTGCTGGCGTTCGCGATCGCCAACTTCGCGTACCAGGCGGCGCTCATCTACTACGACGCGCTCCTGCCCGACGTCGCGCGCCCGGATCGACGCGGGCGGCTGTCGGGCGTCGGCGTCGCACTGGGGTATACCGGGACGATCGTCTCGGGCCTGCTCTTCCGGTTCACGACCGACGCGGATGGCACGAGCACGATCGCCAGCTTCCTGCTCGTCGGATCGATGTTCGCGCTCTTCGCGGCACCGCTGTTCTTCCTCGTTCGTGAGCGGCGCCCTGCGGGCGAGCGGTTCCGCGTGACCGACGTCGTGCGCTCGTGGGCGCAGCTGCGGACCACGGTCCGCCACGCGCGCGAGGTCCCCGGCCTGCTCCGTTTCCTGGTCGGTCGCTTCTTCTACACCGATCCGGTCAATACCGCGATCGTCGTGATGAGCGCCTTTGCGGTCTTCGCGGTCGGCTTCACGCAGGCCGAGGCTCTGAACATCCTCATCCTGCTCACCGTCGTCGCCGTCATCGCCTCGTTCGGCTGGGGGGTCCTGGTCGACCGCATCGGCCCGAAACGGACGCTCGTCGTGGTGCTGTCGACGTGGGCGGCCGGCCTCACGGTGCTCGCCTTCTGGCGGGACCCGGTTCCGTTCCTCGTCGCCGGAGCGGTCCTCGGCGCGGGCCTGGGCGGTGTGGGCGTCACGGATCGGCTGCTCCTGCTGAGGATGGCGCCCGCGGCGCGGATCGGTGAGATGCTCGGCCTCTACGGGCTGGTCGGAAAGCTGAGTGCGGTGATCGGCCCGTTCGTGTACGGTCAGATCGTGGCTGCGCTGCTACCGGATCCGATCGCCTACACCGTCGCCATCCTGAGCCTGCTCGTGCTGCTCGCCATCGGCTTCTGGCTCATCCTCGGGGTGCCGGACCCGGGCACGTCGGTGGCGGAGGAGGACACGGCGATCGTGCCGCCCCCGGCGATCGTGCCGCCCGGGGAGCAGGCGCGATGACGGTCATCGTCGCGCACCGCGGCGCATCGGCTCAGGCGCCGGAGAACACGATGGAGGCGTTCCGTCTCGGCGTCGAGGCGGGGGCCGATGCGATCGAGCTCGACGTCCATCTCACCGCGGACGGCCAGCTGGCCGTCATCCACGACGACACGCTCGACCGCACGACGGACCGCACGGGCGCCATCCGTGACCTCACCATGGACGAGATCCGCCAGGCCGATGCCGGGGCGCGCTTCAGCCGCGGCGACGACTCGGGCCACCCGTTCCGCGGCCGTGGGCTGCGGGTGCCGACGCTGGCCGAGGTGCTCGAGTGGCTGCCGGACGGCGTCGGGCTCGTGATCGAGATCAAGGCCCGCGCGGCCGCGGAGGCCGTCGTCGAGGCGCTGCGCGACCACCCCGTTCGAGCCGACGGCCGCCTGGCGGTCATCAGCTTCGACGAGGCGGCGATCGAGCGGGTGCGCGAGCTCGACCCGGAGATCCGGACCGGCTACCTGCTCGTGCCGACCCAACCGATCGAGCCGGCCCTGGTGTGGGCGACCGAGCACGGGCACGCCGGGGTCCACCCGTACGAGGCCGATCTCGGCATGGACCCGCTGCCGCTCCTCGCACAGGCACACGCCTACGGCCGCGAGGTCGGCTGCTACGTGGTCAACGACCCGGAGCGCATGAAGCACCTCGCCGCGTGCGGGGTCTGGGGCTTCGTCACCGACGTCCCGGACGTCGCGCGGGACGCCCTGCCTCGCTGACCCGACGCTAGATCGAGGCGCCGCTCAGGTTCGCCAGCTCGCCGAGAGCCTCGCGCGCGGCGATCGCGTCGTCCACCCCGAAGGCGATGGTGACCTTCGAGCCGAGCATGCTCGTGGTCATGGCCGCCTCGATGTTGACGCCCCGGTCGGCAAGCCTGCGGGCCGCGTCCGCGAGCGCTCCGGGCCGGTCCTCGAGGCCGGCCGCCACGAGCTCGACCTCGCGGTACTTCGCCTCGCGCTCCTCGAGGAGCCGTCGAGTCGCCGAGTCGTTGTTCGTGATGAGCCCCACCGCGCCCTCCGCGTCCCAGGTCATCCCGGCAACGCCGACGACGTTGATGCCCTCGGCTCCGATCGCCTCGCACACGTCGGCCATGCTGCCAGGGCGGTTCTCGAGCTCGACGATGAATGCGCGCATGCGCCACCTCCGTTCGCCACGCGGCCGGGCGGAAGTCCGGTGCGTCGCTGCCCGGCTCGCGGGATCTGGGTAGAGTCTACGCCGGGTGTCACGCTTTCCCATGAGCTTGCCGTCGCCATGACCGATCTCGCGCCAAGGACATGACCTACAGCATCGTCGCTCGTGACCCCTCGAGCGGAGCACTGGGCGTCGCCGTCCAGTCGCACTTCTTCGGGGTGGGGCCCGTGGTGCCGTGGCTCGACCCCGGGGTCGGGGCCATTGCGACTCAGGCAACCGTGAACGTCGGGTTCGGTCGCCACGGCCTGGATCTGCTCCGGGCCGGAGTGGCGGCGGAGGAGGCGATCGCTCGTCTGATCGCGGAGGACGGCGACGCGCACCTGCGGCAGCTGGCCATCGTCGACGCGACCGGCAGGGTCGCCGCGCACACCGGGGCCGGCTGCATCCGGGACGCCGGCCACCGGATCGGTGCCACGTACAGCGTCCAGGGCAACCTCCTTCGCTCGTCCGATGTCTGGCCCGCCATGGCAGAGGCGTTCGAGAGCACCCTCGGCGCGCCGCTCTGGGAGCGTCTGCTGGCGGCGCTCGATGCCGGTGAGCGGGCCGGTGGTGACGTGCGAGGCCGGCAGAGTGCCGCCCTCGTCGTCGTCTCCGGAACGCAGTCGGAAGCTCCCTGGGACGAGGTGCTCATGGACGTGCGCGTCGACGATCACGAGGACCCCCTCGGGGAGCTTCGGCGCCTGGCACGCATGCGCGAGGCCTACCGGTTGATGGGCGAGGTCGAGGGACCATCGGACAGCAGGCCCGTCGCCGAGCGATACGCGCTGGCGCGCAGCCTCTCGCCCGAGGCGGTCGAGCTCGTCTTCTGGCGCGCCATCGAGCTCGCACGCAGCGGCGACCTCGGCGCTGGACGACGCGAGATGTCGATCGCCTTCGCGGCCGACCCGACGTGGCGGGAAGCCCTGCGACGGGTTGCAGAGGCCGGCCTGTGCGGGGACGACCCGACGGTCGTCGATCGGCTGCTGGAGATTTGACCTACGCCGCGCGGGCTCAGCGGCGCTTGGTGAGAATGCCGATCACCGAGCGCAGGATCGTGTTGAACGTGCCGGAGCGGGCGAAGCGGGCGCCTTCCTGGGCCCAGTCGATTCGGCGTTTGCGCTCGGGCGCGCGCGTCGGCCGCATCGCCCGCTCCTCGGGCGTCTCGGGATCCCGCACGCCGTCCATCGGTTCCTTCGCCGCTTCGGTCGCCTGCTTCATCCGAGCGGCGAGCAGCTCCTTGGCGGACTCCGGGTCGGTGTCGGTCGCATAGGTGGCGGCGAGCGGCGACGCGGCGACGACCGAAGCGAACACCGACGGCTCCACCTGGGCCATGAGCGACATCGGCGGACGCATCATCGTCCGGGCGGTCGGCATCGGCCGCCCCTTGAGGTCGAGCGCGGTGACGAGCGCCTCGCCGGTGCCGAGGTTCGTGAGCTCGTGCTGGACGTCGTAGAGGTCCGAGCGCGGGAACGTCGCCGCCGTGGCACGCACCACCTTGAGATCGTCGGGCGTGAACGCCCGCAGCGCGTGCTGGACACGGTTGCCGAGCTGCCCGAGGACCTCGGACGGGACGTCGGCCGGGGAGTGCGTGACGAAGAACACCCCGACGCCCTTCGAGCGGATGAGCCGCGCGACGAGCTCGATCTGCGAGCGGAACGTCTTGTTCGCGTCGCGGAACAGGAGGTGCGCCTCGTCGAAGAAGAAGACGAGCTTCGGTTTGTCCGGGTCGCCGATCTCGGGCAGTGACTCGTACAGCGAGGCGAGCAGCCACATCATGAACGTGCTGAACAGCGCCGGGCGGTCCTGCATCTCCGCCAGCTCGAGGACGCTGACGATCCCGCGGCCGTCCTCCGTCGTGCGCAGGAAGTCGGCGACCTCGAACTCTGGCGAGCCGAAGAAGGCGTCGGCCTGCTGCTGCTCGAGCTCGACGATCTTGCGCACGATCACCCCGACGGTCGCCGTGGCGACGCCGCCGTACTCGGCCATCTTCGCCTTGCCCTCGTCGGACGACAGGTGGTTGAGCAGCGCGCGAAGGTCCTCGAGGTTGATGAGCGGCAGCTGATGGTCGTCGGAGTACTTGAACGCGAGCGCGAGCACCGACTGCTGCGTCTCGTTCAGGTCGAGAACCTTGGCCAGCAGGATCGGTCCGAAGCTCGAGACCGATGCCCGCAGCCGGACGCCTGTTCGCTTGCGATCGAGCGTGAAGAACTCCACGGGAAAGGCGCGCGGCGCGTAGTCGACGAACCCGACCGCCTGGGCCCGGGCCGTGAGCTTGTCGTTCGCCTCGGCCGGCGCCGCGAGGCCGCTGATGTCGCCCTTGATGTCGCTGATGAACACCGGGACGCCGGCGTCGGAGAGCTGCTCGGCAAGCACCTGGAGCGTCTTCGTCTTGCCGGTGCCGGTCGCGCCGGCAACGAGCCCGTGTCGGTTGAGCATCGAGAGCGGTACGCGGATCGGCGCCTCGGGGAGCGCCGTCTCGCCCGCCATCCCCGCGCCGAAGGTCACGGCGGGACCCTCGAAGCCATAGCCGGTGGCCAGGGCCGTCTCGATCTCGGTGCTCATCGTGGCGAGTCTATCGGTCCCGGGCTCGGCCGCGCTTCGGATCGATTCGCGGCATCCGCGTCTTGCTCTCGAGGAGGAAGTGGCGGAACCACTCGTCGATGAGCCGCAGGTTGTCGACCCGCCGGTACGGGGTGCCGGAGCGCGTCAGCTCGTGCGACTCGTCGGGCACCCGCATGAGCCGCACCGTCCGCCGCAGCGAGCGAAGCACGGCGAAGAGCTCCTCCGCCTGTGTGATCGTGCAGCGCAGGTCCTGCTCCGCGTGCTGGATGAGGAGCGGCGTCGTGATTTTCTCGGCATGGGTCAGCGGCGAGTGGCGGCGGTACAGGTCCCAGTCCTCCCAGGGCTGGACGCCGTATTCGTACAGCCCGAACGTCGGCCCACCGATATCGCCGGAGAGCATCTGGCTGACCATGTCGTTCACGCTGCGGCACGTCACCGCCGCCTTGAACCGATCGGTGTGCCCGACGATCCACGAAGTGAGGTAGCCGCCGTAGGAGCCGCCGGTGACTCCCATCCGGTCCGGATCGACCAGCCCCTCGGCGACAAGCGAATCCAGGCCGCCCATGACGTCCCGCATCGGCCCGTCGCCCCAGTCGGCGACGTTGGCGGTCAGGAAGGCCTGCCCGTACCCCTGGGAGCCTCGAGGGTTGCAGGCGTAGACGCTCATGCCGTTCGCCGCCATGATCTGCCATTCCCACATGAGCGACCAGCCGTAGAGGCTCGCCGGACCGCCGTGGATCTGCAGCACGACCGGCGCGGCCGTGCGCTTGGCGGTTCGCGGCGCCGGATAGAACCAGCCCTGGATCCGGCGACCGTCCACCTCGTGCCAGCGTTCCTCGGGCTCGACCAGGTCGATGCCGCCCCACGCCTCCCCCATGAGGTCGCTGACACGCCGCAGCTCGACCGGCGTCGCCCCGAGCCGCCCTGCCGGGAGGTCGCCGACGACGACGTCCGGCGGCTCGGTGGCACTCGTGCGGACGGCCGCGATCCGGGCACCGCCGCGTGGCAGCGGGACCAGGTGCTGGCGGCCGAGCGCGTGCCGGTCCCGTGTCAGCCGCTCGACGCGCCGATCCTCGGCGCTGACGCGCCACAGCTCCACGCTGCCGTCGACGGCGGCCGCGAAGACGACCCAGCGGCCGTCGGTCATCCAGTGCACAAGCGGCGGAGCGCCGCCGAAGAGGTCGCTGTTCATTCCGGAGGCCGCGTCGAGATCGGCGCCCTCCAGCAGGTGCTCGTCGCGACCATCGCGCAGGCGGAAGCGCCAGACCGACGCCTGGTCGAGGACTCCCTTCGTCCAGTCGCGAATCCCGATCGCCGCCACCCACCGGCCGTCCGGCGACCAGGCCGGAGAGCCCCACGACTGACGCCCGCCGCCGGTCGACAGCTGCCGCACGCCGCCGTCGCCGACCTCCACGACATAGATGTCCGATCGCCAGCCGAGATCGGGGTTGCGATGCCGGTCCGAGACGAAGGCAATGCGCCGGCCATCGGGCGCCCACCGCGGGTCACGATCGTGGTGGTCGCCGCGGGTGAGCAGCTCGACCTCCCCGGTTTCGGCGTCCACCAGCCAGAGCCGCGAGAATCGGTCGTGAACGAAGCCGGCGCCGTTGAACTGGTAGGCCAGCGTGTCGATGAGGCGGGTATCGGGCTCCGGGGGGTCCTCCGGCCGGCGTTCGGCCTTCTTTTCCGGCCCGGCCGAAGCCGCGCCACTCACGATGACGAGGCGGCGGCCGTCCGGTGACCAGTCGAGCCCCTCGACGTCCTTCGGGAGGTCGGTCAGCTGGCGAGCCTCCCCGCCGTCGGCGAAGGGCAGGACCCAGAGCTGGGTGCCGCCCTCCTCCGGGGCCTCGGCCTTGCCGGGCTTCGCGCCGCCGCCACCGGCCTGGAGCACCGCCCCACGGTCGGACAGGAAGGCGAGGCTCCGGCCGTCGGGGCTCCAGCGCGGCGCGGTGTCGGCCTTCGAGCCGGCGGTGAGCTGCCGAGCCGGCGCGCTGCCATCGGCCGGCGCGATCCAGAGCGCCGTCCGATAGCCATCCTTCCCGGGGGCCACGGCCTTGACCGTGAAGGCCACGAACCGACCATCCGGCGACAGCGCGGTCTCGGTCGGAACGCGAAGGTCGTACAGGTCCTCGGGGCGCGGGGCGCGTGCTGCCATCGACGTTCTCGCTGCGGCTGAGCGGCCCAGTGTAGGCGAGGGGCGCCGGCGAGCGGATGCCTACCAGTTCGTGGCGGTCGCGGCCTCGATCTCGCCGACCGATGCCAGCCATCGCTCGGCGTCGATGGCGGCCCTGCAGCCGTCGCCGGCGGCGGTGACGGCCTGGCGGTAGTGGCTGTCGTGAACGTCACCGGCCACGAAGACGCCGTCGATCCCCGATCCGGTCTCGCCGACGACCTCGAGGTAGCCGCCCTTGCCGACGCGCAGCTGTCCCGCGAACAGATCGGTGTTCGGCTTGTAGCCGATGGCGACGAACAGGCCCTGGACCGGCAGCTCGCTCATCTCGCCGGTCTTCGTGTCCCGCAAGGTGAGCGCGTTGACGGTCATCTCGCCCTTCACCTCGGCGACCTCCTTGTTCCAGAGGACGTCGATCTTGTCGTCACGGAGCGCGCGATCCTGCATGATCTTGCTGCCTCGGAACTCGTCGCGGCGGACGAGCATGGTGACCTTCTTCGCGAAGCGGGTCAGGAAGGTCGCCTCCTCGAGGGCCGTGTCACCGCCGCCGACGACGGCGATCTCCCGGTCGCGGAAGAAGAAGCCGTCACACGTGGCGCACGCGCTCACGCCACGGCCGCGGAACTCCTCCTCCGACGGCAATCCGAGCCACAGCGCCGATGCGCCGGTCGCCACGATGACGGCATCGGCGCGGTAGAGCTCCTCCCCGACCCAGATGCGAAACGGCCGCTCGCCGAAGTCCACCTTCGTGGCGTCCTTCTCGATGATCGTGGTGCCGAAGCGCTCGGCCTGCTTCCGGAACTGCTGCATCAGCTCGGGCCCCTGTACGCCGTCGGGGAACCCCGGGTAGTTCTCGACGTCGGACGTGATCATGAGCTGGCCCATCGGCGTGTTGCCCGCGATGACGAGGGGCTCGAGGTTCGCGCGCCCGGCATAGATGGCCGCGGTCAGGCCCGCCGGCCCGGAGCCGATGATGACGATCTTGTGATGTCGAGTGTCGGTCCGATCGTCGTCGGGAGCCCCCGTGGAGGGCGGAACGGTGGCGGTCATCGTGGGCGCAAGTGTACTCCGCGAGCCGCCGGCATTGCCGGATCGCGTCGGGGCCACGAACATGCACGTACCAGCCCGGTGACCGCCATGCATGACGACCCCACACCGATCCCGAGCCCGACGCGAGCCGCGGCCGGATGGCTGCCGCTCGCCGTTCGCAGCACCGAACCGGAGCTGCTCGACGCGGGCGACGTGCCGCCGGCCGAGCTGCGACGCAACCTCGCCGACCTCGCACGCCTCAACCGGCTGCCCGGCGGCACGCGGACGAGCGTGACGGCGATCGCAGCGGCCGCGGGGGGCGACCGCCGCGGGCTTCGCGTGCTCGACGTCGGCACCGGGGCGGGCGACATGCCGCTCGCCTTCGCCGACCGCGGCTGGAGCGTCGTCGGCGTCGAGCCGGATGCCGCGGTAGCGGCCGTCGCACGCGAGACGACGGCCCCGAGCCGGGACGTGACGATCGTCGAGGCCGACGGCCGCGCGCTGCCGTACGAGGACGGCAGCTTCGACGTGGCCCATGCATCGCTGCTGCTCCACCACCTCGATCCATCCGTGGCGGTCAGCGTCCTGCGCGAGATGGGGCGAGTCGCTCGCTGCGGCGTCGTGATCAACGACCTGCGTCGCGGCATCCTGCCGCTCCTGGCCACCGGCGTCGCGGTGGCGATCCTCGGCCGCTGCCGCACGACCCGCCACGACGGGCTGCTCTCCGTGCGACGCGCGTACCGGCTCGACGAGCTCGACGAGCTGCTGGTCGAGGCGGGCCTCCAGGTGCGCGGCCGGACGGCCCCGTGGATGCCACGGATCGTGACCATCGCCGCATTCCGGACCGACCGATGACGCGGTTCGACGTCGTGATCGCGGGCGCAGGCCCGGCGGGTGCTGCGCTGGCTGCGCGGCTGGCACAGGCCGGCGCATCGGTCCTGGCCGTGGAGGCCAGCCGCCATCCCCGGCCGAAGGCATGCGCCGAGTACGCCAGCCCGCGCATCGTCGAGGAGCTGGGCCGGATCGGCATGTCGCCGTCGTCCTGGCGTGCGAGCGCGGTGCCCCTGGACGGGATGGAGCTCCACGCCGCCCACCACGCCGTCCGCATCGGCTACGCGGATCGTGAGCGGCTCCGAACGGCCTGGGGTCTCGACCGCCGGGCGTTCGATGCGTGCCTGGCCGCGAAGGCGGTCGAGTCCGGCGCGATCCTGCGCGACGCGACGCGGGTCGTGGACCTGGTCAGCAGCGGCGGTCGCGTGACGGGCGCGGTCCTGCGCGACGGCTCGGGCGGCACGACGACGGTCGAGGCGGGCTGGGTGGTGGGCGCCGATGGAGCTCGATCGGTCGTGGCGCGGCGCGTCGGCGTCGAGGCCCGCGTCCGGTTCCCGAGACGGCTGGGCCTCGTGGCCCACTACGCGGGCGCGGACGGGCCGGTGACGCACGGCGAGATGCATGCGGCCAACGGCTGGTACGTCGGCCTGGCGCCGACCCCGGGCGGCGAGCTGAACGTCGGGATGGCGCTCCCCATCGACGGCGTGGGGCCCGCGGCGGCTCGATTCGAGGAGGCGCTCCGGGCACTGCCGCGCGTCGCAGCTCGCCTCGCCGGTGCGCGGCGCGTGAGCCCGATTCGAGGCGCAGCGCCGATCGGCCACCGGGTGCGCCGGGCTGCCGGACCGGGCTGGCTGCTCGTCGGCGACGCGGCCGGCTTCGTGGATCCGTTCACCGGCGAGGGCATCTACCGCGCGCTTCGGTCGTCGCGGGCGGCCGCGGACGCCATCCTCGCCGGCCGGGGCGTGGAGGATGCATACCTCGCCGCCCGGCGGCGTGCGTTCGCGGCGAAGTCGGCGCTGAGCTGGGTCGTGCAGGCGTTCCTCGCGACCCCGGGCCTCCTCGAGCACGCCGTTGCCCGGCTGGAGCGGCGGCCGGCCGCGGCGCTGCGACTCGGCTCGGCGCTCGGCGACTGTCGCCCCGCAACGAGCGCGCTGTCGCCGCGGGCGGTCCTCGAGGTGCTCGCCCCGTGAGGAGCCGGCTCCACCAGCCGATGCGGGCGCCGTTGGAGCGCATCTTCGCGCTGGCCGCCGATGTCGAGCGCTGGCCGGAGATGCTGCCCCACTACCGGTACGTCCGGCCGGTCCCCGATCCGAACGGAGAGCGCCGTTTCGCGATGGGGGCGCGGCGCGGTCCGATCCCCGTCCGCTGGGAGGCGATCCAGCGCCCCAGGCCGGACGAGCGGACGATCGAGTTCGTCCACACCGGCGGCGTGACACGCGGGATGTGGGTCGCCTGGCGGTTCGAGGAGCGCGACGGGCTCGTCGACGTGAGCATCGAGCACCGGCTCGAGCTCGAGTGGCCCCTGATCGGCAAGTTCGCGGCCGACCACGTCGTCGGCCCCCAGTTCATCGAGGCCATCGCCGGGCGCACGCTGCGCCGCATCCGCGACCTCGCGGAGGCGCGGAGCCGATGACCTCGCGGCGCGTGGTCGTGACCGGCATCGGGGCGATCACGCCGATCGGCTCCGGTGCCAGGGGACTGTGGCAGGGCGTCCTCGACAACCGATCGGCGGTCCGGGCGATCGATCGGTTCGACGCCTCGCCCTTCCCCTCGCGCATCGCGGCGCAGGTCGACGACTTCGACCCCGCCGACCACCTGGACCCGCGCCGCGCGCGCCGTCTCGACCGGTTCAGCGCGCTGGCCGTGGCGGCGTCGCGGATGGCGCTCGACCACGCGCGGCTGGCGCCGCCGAACGGCAACGCGGCGCGCACCGGCGTCTGGATCGGATCGGCCCTCGGGGGTATCGCCTTCGGCGAGGAACAGCACGCCGGATACGTCGCGCGAGGCATTCGGGGCGTGGCCCCGACGCTCGCGCTGGCCGTCTTCGGCGGAGCGGGGGCGAGCAACGTGGCACTCGACCTCGGGCTGACCGGCCCGGCGGTCGGCAACGCGAACTCGTGCGCGTCGGGCGCCGTCGCGATCGGACAGGCCCTGCAGGCCATCCGCGACGGAACCGTCGACGTGGCGCTGGCCGGCGGCGCGGAGGCGCCGCTGGCTCCGCTGACCTTCGGCGCCTTCGCGATGATCCGCGTGCTGTCCCAACGCAACGAAGACCCGGGCACGGCCTCGCGCCCGTTCGACCGCCACCGAGACGGCTTCGTGATGGGCGAGGGCGCCGCGGTCCTCGTGCTCGAGGAGCGCGACGCGGCGCGCCGTCGCGGCGCACGGGTGCTCGCCGAGCTGCTCGGTTTCGGCGCCTCGAACGACGCGTATCACATGACGGCACCGCGGCCGGACGGGCGCGACGCCGCCCGGGCGATGGCGGCCGCGCTCGCCGACGCGCGGATCGAACCGAGTCGCGTCGGCTACGTGAACGCGCACGGCTCGAGCACGCCGCTCAACGAGGCGGCCGAGGCACGGGCCATCCGGGCGGCCTTCGGCCACGCGGCCGCCGATCTCCCGGTGTCCGGGACGAAGGGCCTCTACGGTCACGCGCTCGGCGCATCCGGCGCGATCGAGGCCGCCATCACCGCCCTGGCCCTCCATCACGGCATCCTGCCGGGGACCTGCAACCTCCTCGAGCCCGATCCGGAGATCGACCTGTGCGTGCTCGGCGAGCCGCTCGATGCCGAGGTGGAGGCCGCCGTCAGCAATTCCTTCGGATTCGGCGGGATGAACGCCTCGCTCGTGCTCGGCCGCGACGCCGGAGCCTAGTCCGCGTCCGTCCCCTCGAACGCCCACGCGAGGGCCGCCTCGAAGCCCTCGGTGCCCGCTGCCTTGTCCACGATGCGGGCGTGCTCGTCGGCGCGGATCATGGCCGGAAGCAGCTCGGGCGGGCTGCCGGTCCAGTAGATCACCGGCACGCGCGGATACCGGTGCCGGGTGGCCAGGAAGAGGGCCGCGCTGAGCTCGTGCTCGAGGCGCCAGTCGAGGACCACGGCGGCCGGGGGCGAGGAGCCGCGCAGGGCGCTCAGGAACGGCAGCGGAGAGCGGAAGACGCTCGGCGCCGCGCCGAACTGCTGGCACAGCTCAGCCGCGAGCGTCGCCGCAGCCGGTTCGTCCTCGACGATCCAGACGCGGCGCGCCCACGCCGGATCGACGGCGACATGCTCGCTCACGCGCTGCGGCCGTGCACGCCGCGTGCCGATCGCTCAGGCAGGATCTACCATGGGCCTCGATGACCACTCCCCTCCGCCGGGCGACGAGCACGGTCTTCGTCGGCGGCGTGCCGGTCGGCTCGGCCCACCCGATCGTCGTCCAGTCGATGACGAACACCGATACCGCCGATGCCGACGCGACCGCGCTGCAGGTCGCGCAGCTGGCGCATGCCGGCTCCGAGCTGGTTCGCATCACGGTCAACAACGACGAGGCGGCCCGGGCCGTACCGGTCATCCGCGACAAGCTCGACCGGCTCGGCGTCGACGTGCCGATCGTCGGCGACTTCCACTACAACGGTCATCTGCTCCTCACGCGATACCCGGAGATGGCGGCGGCGCTGGCGAAGTACCGCATCAACCCCGGCAACGTCGGCACGAAACGCCGGGACGAGCAGTTCCTCCAGATCATCGGCGTCGCGGTCGCGAACGAGAAGCCGGTGCGCATCGGGGTGAACTGGGGGTCGCTCGACCAGCAGCTCCTCACCGAGATGATGGACGCGAACGCCGCCTCACCGTATCCGAAGGACAGCCGCGAGGTGATGATCGAGGCGATGATCGAGTCCGCGCTCCGATCGGCCCGCCTCGCCGAAGAGGCCGGCCTGGCGCACGATCGGATCATCATCAGCGCGAAGGTGTCGGGCGTGCAGGATCTCGTGGAGGTCTACGCTCGACTCGCCGAGCGTTGCGATTACCCGCTCCACCTCGGACTGACCGAGGCCGGCATGGGCGCCAAGGGCATCATCACCTCGACCGCAGGCCTCGCGATCCTGCTCCAGCGCGGGATCGGCGACACGATCCGGGTCAGTCTCACACCGGAGCCGGGTGGCGACCGCACGCAGGAGGTGCAGGTCGCGCAACAGGTGCTCCAGTCGATGGGCCTGCGCTCGTTCCTGCCGCAGGTCTCCGCCTGCCCAGGGTGCGGCCGGACGACGAGCACGTTCTTCCAGGAGATGGCGCGGGACATCCAGGCCTACCTCGTCGAGCAGATGCCGCGCTGGCGCGAGGCCCACCCGGGGGTCGAGGAGATGCGCGTCGCAGTCATGGGCTGCGTCGTGAACGGTCCGGGGGAGTCGAAGCACGCCGACATCGGCATCAGCCTGCCCGGCACGTTCGAGGAGCCGGTCGCGCCGGTCTTCGTCGACGGACAGAAGACCGAGACGCTTCGGGGCGACGACATCGTGCCACGCTTCCTCGCCATCCTCGACGGCTACGTCGAGCGCCGCTATCGGTCCCCGATGGCGGGCGCCGGGAGCGGCCGTTAAGCGCAGTCGCCGAGCGGCTGGCTCGGCACGTCGGGCGGGACGCGCGTCCAGCGTGGCTCGCCCGCCGTCGCGACGCCGCCCTCGTCGATGACGATGCGCAGCACCAGGAAGCCCTCGGGCGGGACTCCGGCCGGTACCCGACCCTCGGCGGTGACGTCGCGATCGACGAGGATCTCGTAGTCGCCGCCGACGGTCCCGAACACGAGCATGACCCGATGGCACGCGGGAACTTCGCCCTCGCCGCCACCCGAAGAGGCCACCGCCTCGAACTCGTAACCGGCGACGGCCGGGACGTTCGACCGGTTGACGACCTCGAGGACGAGCTCCGGGCCGACGGCCGGGACCGCCTCCGGAGGCTGCATCGGGCCCCCACCGGGCAGGCAGGCGGTGGAGAGTGCGCCGAGCGCCGCCAGCACCGTGAGCGCGACGGCGCGTTGCCCCGTCATCGACGCGGCTCCCAAGTGAAGAAGCGCAGGGCCACGACGACGCCCGCGGCGCCCCAGGCAGCGATCACCCCGAGCTCGGTCCACGGTACGCCTGCGGCGGCGCCCTCGCGGTAGAGCGCCATCATCGCGTCGGCCACGTGGCGGACCGGCAGGACGCGACTGACCGTGTTCAGCCACTGCGGCGCCCCGTCCATGTTGATGAAGACGTTGCTGATGAACAGGAGCGGCAGAATCGTGGCATTCACGATGGCCGGCGCGGCATCCGCGCTGGGGATGAACCCGGTCATCGCGAGGCCGAGGGCGCTGAACGCGGCGGCCGAGACGGCCAGGACGAGAATGAGGACCGGCAGCGCCTCCCACGGAACCTCGATTCCGTAGGCGATCGCGCCGAAGCCGGCGACCGCCACGACGAGCAGGATCGCGATGACGATCGCGTGCCCGATGCGACCTGCCAGGTACGCCCACAGTGGCAGCGGCGTTCCGCGCATCCGCTTCAGGATCCCCTCGTCGCGCGCGATGGTGACGGTGAGAGCCAGGTTCGTATAGGTCGCGGTCACCACCCCGAAGACGATGATGCCCGGCGTATAGAACGCCGCCGCGTCGCGCCCGAAGATGACGCTGAAGATCGCCATGAACAGCAGCGGGAAGGCGAACGTGAAAAAGGCGGCCGGCGGGTTGCGCCAGAACACGCGGTTCTCGTAGCCGACCTGGCGGAGCGCGAGCGCGAGATCGCTCACGGCTTCGGGCTCCCGGTGAGCTCGAGGTAGACGTCCTCGAGCGATGCACGGGCGACCTCGAGGTCGACGAGCTCGACGTCGCTGGCAAGCGCCCACCCGGTGAGCCGATGCAACGCCCCGGTCGGCTGGTCGGTCACGACCTCCCAGGCGGATCCATCGCCGGTGGCGTGGAGGTCGGCCGGCGGCGGAGCTCCGCCGGCCACCCGGAAGCGGATCCGGCTCGCGCGTCCGGCGGCGCCGATGAGCTCGTCGGCCGTTCCCGAGGCGATGATCCGCCCCTCCACGATGATCGCGAGGCGATCGGCGAGGGCGTGTGCCTCGTCCATGAAGTGCGTGGTGAGGAAGATGGTCTTGCCCAGCGCGGCCATGCCACGGAGCGTCTCCCAGGCCTGACGACGAGCCGACGGATCGAACCCGGTGGTCGGCTCGTCCAGGAACAGGATCTCGGGGTCGCCGGCCAGGGCGATGGCCAGGTCGACGCGCCGCCGCTGACCGCCGGAGAGCTTCCTGATGCGCCGGTCGCGCTGCTGGACGAGACCGGTGAGCTCGAGCACCTCGGCCACGTCGCGCGGCCGGGGGTAGTAGCCGGCGATCATTTCGATCGCCTCGCGCACGGTGAGGTACTCGTCCACGCCCGTCTGCTGGAGGACGATCCCCACCCGCTCCTTCAGCACTCGCTCGTTGGCTCCGGGGTCCTGGCCGAGGACGCGAATGTCGCCGTCACTCCTCTGGCGGTGGCCCTCCAGGATCTCGACCGTCGTCGTCTTGCCCGCGCCGTTCGGTCCGAGCAGTGCGAAGACCTCACCGGCCATCACGTCCAGATCGATCCCGCGGACGGCCTCGATGGCCCCGTACGACTTGCGGAGGCCTCGAATCTGGATAACCGGCTCGACGGCCATGCCGGAATGATACGCAGATTTGCGCAGGTCTTGTCCGCTCAGCGAGCAAGCGCCCGGCGAACGGTCAGAGCGACGTCGAGAGGAACGTCCAGGCCGCGATCGTGAAGGCGAGCACGATGAAGGTCACGAGCGCGAGAGGCAGGAAGGCCACGCTCACCGGCTGCCGTGGGGCCTCTCCGTAGTGGTCGGCCGGATCGTCGTGCGGCGCGTCCGTCCGCGTCGCGGGAAGGTTCCGCTCCATGCCTACTCCTCGTCGATGATGGCGGCGATCTTCTCTCCGAGCGACGCCGCCGAAAATTGGCCGAACTGCCGCGCGACGATCGTGCCGTCACGACCGATGAAGAACGTCTCCGGTGGACCGAGGATGCCATACGCCGATGCGACGCGCTCGCCCGGATCCATCGCCGCCGGCCACGTCGCGCCGTTGCGGACCATGAAGTCGCGCGCCGCCTCGGAGCGATCCTGGTAGACGATCCCCACCACGACGAGCCCGTCGTCCGCGTGGCGCGCGGCGGCAGCGCGAAGCAGCGGGAACTCCTCGACGCAGGGTCCGCACCAGCTGGCCCAGAAGTTCACGACGAGCGGGCGGCCGCGCAGCTCGGCGAGGTGGATCGGGTTGCCGTCGAGATCGGCAAGCGAGAAGTCCGGCGCCACCGACCCCACCGCCGTCGGGGACGATACCGGTGCGCGCGCAGCGAGCATGATCCCGAGGAGTCCGAGGAGGACGACCGGCAGCACCGCCGCGAGGACGAGGTGGCGCAGCGGGAGGCGTCGCAGATCCGGGCCGCTGCGGGCGGCCGCTCCGGCGGTCATCGGCTCCTCAGTGCGAGGCCCCGTCGTCATGGTGCGCGCCGTGCTCCACCTCCCGCCACTCGTGATTCGCCGCACGGACCCAGCCGATTGCCGCCAGCACGAGCAGGACGAGCCCGGGGATCATGAGGAAGGGATTCGCCAGCTCCTCCTCGCGGCGGAACGCCAGGCCGGCGCCGATGAGCGTCGCCGCCACGCTGAAGACCACCGGGAGGAAGCTCGGATTCGGCATGTGCACCCCGGCAGGCGGTTTCGGATGCTCCCCGCGCGGTCCGCCGCGCGAGGCGATGGCGAACACGATGCCGAGCACCACGAGCATCGCGATGCCGAGGAGGAGGAATCCGAATGCGGCGTCGGTCATCGGTTCGATGGCTCCCTAGCGCAGGAAGTAGATCGTCGTGAACACGGCGATCCACACGACGTCGACGAAGTGCCAGTACATGCTGACCGCCTCGACCGCCACGTGGTTGCGAGCGCTGAACTGGCCGCGCATGGCCCGCGCCAGGATGATCGCCAGGCCCACGGCCCCGCCGAAGACGTGGGCGCCGTGGAACCCGGTCAGCGTGTAGAAGGTCGTTCCGAACGGGCCGTCGGCGATGCCGAAGCCCAGCATGCTGTAGTCGTACAGCTGGCCGATGAGGAACAGGACGCCGAGGGCCAGCGTGATGCCGGTCCACAGCTTCAGCTTGCCGGTGTCACCGCGGCGGATGGCCCACACGCCGAACTGCATGGTGAAGCTCGACGCCACGAGGATCACGGTCAGGACGGCCGCCAACGGCAGGTCGAGGTGGCCGCCCGGCGGCGGCTCCCAGGTACCGGCCGGAACGGCCGCGCGGGCGTTGAAGTAGGTCGCGAACAGCCCGCCGAAGAACATCACCTCGCTGGCGATGAAGAGCAGCATCCCCACGAGCGCGGTTGGCATCCCCTGCTGGTGCGGGACCTTCGGGTGGGGCTGCTCGGCCGGGCGGGCCGGCATCGACTGGGCGCTCATACGAGGTCCTCCGGCCGCTCTTCGATGTCGCCTGGCTTCTCGTCGACGAGCTCCTCCTCCACGAGGTCCTCGGGCCGCTCGGCCGGGTGGCCGTGCCCGTGGGTCAGGAAGAAGAGCGGCCGCTCCGAGTGGATGGGCGGGAGCCGATCGAAGTTGTGCGGCGGCGGTGGTGAGCTCGTCGCCCACTCCAGCGTGTTCGCCTCCCACGGGTCGTCACCGACGCGCTCGCCGTTGATGAAGGTGGCGACCACGTTGATGAGGAACGGGATGATGCTCACCGCGATCATGAACGCACCGATCGTCGACACGAAGTTGAGGAGCGTCCAGCCGGCGTTGGGATCGTAGTCGGCGATCCGCCGCGGCATGCCGTCGAGGCCCAGCTGGTGCATCGGGAAGAATGCGAGGTTGAAGCCGATGAAGTGGATCCAGAAGTGGATCTTGCCGAGCGGCTCGTTGAGCCGACGGCCGGTCATCTTCGGGAACCAGTAGTAGGTCGCGGCGAACACGCCGAACACGGAGCCGCCGAAGAAGACGTAGTGCAGATGCGCCACCACGAAGTACGTGTCCTGGACGTGGAAGTCGAACGGCGGCTGGCCGAGCATGACGCCGCTGATGCCGCCGATGAGGAACATCGACAGGAAGCCGAGCGCGAAGAGCATCGGCGTGGTCAGCATGAGCTTGCCGCGCCACAGCGTCCCGAGCCAGTTGAACATCTTCACCCCGGTCGGGATCGCGATCAGGGTCGTCATGAAGGCGAAGAACGGCAGGAACACGGCCCCGGTCGTGAACATGTGGTGCGCCCACACGCTGAAGCTCAGCAGGCCGATGGCGATCGTGGCGAAGACGAAGGCCTTGTAGCCGAAGAGCGGCTTGCGGCTGAAGACCGGCAGGACCTCGCTCACGACGCCCATCGCCGGCAGGATGACGATGTAGACCTCGGGGTGGCCGAAGAACCAGAAGATGTGCTGCCACAGGATCGGGTTGCCGCCCACGCTCGGGTCGAAGAACGAGCCGCCGTAGTTGCGGTCGATGAAGAGCGCGATGAGGCCCGCGGTCAGGACCGGCGTGGCGAGCAGGATCAGCGTCGCGGTGACGAGGATCGTCCACACGAAGATCGGCATCCGGAACAGCGTCATGCCGGGCGCGCGCATCTTGAAGATCGTGGCGATGAAGTTCACCGCGCCGAGGATCGACGCCGTGCCGACGAGCGTCAGGCCGATGATCCACAGGTCCGTGCCGACGTTGCGGGCGTACGGAGCATTCGAGAGCGGCGTGTACATCGTCCATCCCTCGGCCGCGGCACCGCCGAACAGGTAGCCCGAGAAGATGAGCCCCCCGCCGAGCGGCAGGAGCCAGAACGACAGCGCGTTGATGCGCGGGAACGCCATGTCGGGCGCGCCGAGTTGGAGCGGGACGATGTAGTTTCCGAAGCCCGCGAGCACCGGCACGATGAACAGGAAGATCATGATCGTCCCGTGCATCGTGAAGGCCTGGTTGTACGTGTCGTAATCGGTGAACTGCAGGCCCGGGACGGCCAGCTCGGCACGAATCAGGAGGGCCAGGATGCCGGCCGCGAAGAAGAACAGGAAGCTGTTGAGGATGTATAGGATCCCGATCTTCTTGTGGTCGACGGTCGTCAGCCAGTCGAGCACCCAGGACTGCCGGTAGGTACCGGCGCGAGGCTCGAGCGTGGTGGTTGCCATGGGTCTCTCTTCGCGCTCCGCTAGTCGCTGGTGACGATCACGTCGCCCACCATGTTCGGATGGGCGTCGCAGACGAAGGTGTGCTCGCCGGCGGGGAGCGCCGGCACGAGGTAGGTGATGTTGCCCGCCTGGTTCAGGAACTCGCCGATGAACAGGTCCTCGCCGGCAGCGGTATAGATGGACACGTTGTGCGGCAGGTTCTCGCGGTTCTCGAACTCGATGCAGAACTCGGTCTCGGCCGGCACCTCGAACTCGTCGATGTCGAAGGACAGGTTGTCGGCGCTGATCTCGATCGTCTCGGCGCACTCGCCGGTAACGGGCTCGGGCGGCTCCTCCCCCTCGGCGATGGCGGCCAGGTGGGCGTCGTACTCCGCGCGTTCGAGTGCCCTGACCGTGAAGGTCATGTCGGCGTGGGCCGTTCCGCAGAACTCGGCGCACTGGCCCGCGTACGTCCCGGCCTCGGTCACCGTGAACCGCAGCTCGTTGTCCTCGCGGTGCTCGCCGAAGTCGATGAGGTCGCGCTTGATGAGGAAGTCGGGGACGTAGAAGGCGTGATTGACGTCGAGTGCCGTGAGCGTCAGCACCACGGGTTCACCCACCGGCACGACCATCTCGGGCGGCTCGGCCGCCGTCCCGGTGATGGCGACGCCCTCATCCTCGTAGATGAACCGCCAGCTCCACTGGAAGCCCTCGACCTGGATCGACACGCCCTCGTCGCCCTCGACGCGCGCTTCCACCTCCGCCAGGCTCAGCATGCTGAAGACGAACAGGACCAGCACGATGACGCTCGGGATCGCGGTCCAGATGACCTCGATCAGGTTGTTGCCATGATGCTGCTCCGGAAGGACGTCGTCGCCCGGCTTTCGCCGATACCGGAAGATCGCGTACAGGATGAAGCCCTCCACGCCGACGAACACCACGGCGGCGAGCCCGAGGAGCAGCAGGTACAGGTTGAAGACGCTGCGCCCCGCCTCGGTGCGCGGCTCCGGCGGCAGGAGACAGCCGGCCAGGACGGCGACGAGGAGGAGCGGTGCCCCGACGCGGAGGATCGTCCGCAGCCGGGAGCGAGGCGCCGTAGATTGCATCAGCAGGTTCTCGAGGCTCCTGGTTCGACCGACACGAGGGTCAGAGCGCGCGCGCTCAGCCGGGCTGACGGCGGCACGGGCTGCATTGTAGCGAAGCCCGCCGCCGCGGTATCGGCTCGTCGAGCGGTGCCGTCGCATTCGCGCAAGAATGGACTTCGATGCGCTCCACGCCTGTCCTCGCCGCAGTCGCATGGCTGCTCCTCACCCCGGCCGTCGCCCTCGCTCACGGCGTCGACGTGCCGCCCCCGAGCTTCCCGGACGTCCTGTTCCGATGGAGCTTCGACCCGCTCGCCGTCGGCGGGTTGGTGGTGGCCGCCGCCGGGTACCTGTGGGCGGTGCGACGGGTGGCCGGCGCGCACCCGGCCAACCCGCATCCGCGCTATCGAACATGGCTCTTCTTCGGCGGGCTCGCCGCGATCGCCGTGGCGCTGCTCTCCCCCATCGAGGCGTACGAGGGCGTCCTGTTCAGCGTCCACATGGTCCAGCACATGCTGCTGCAGCTCGTGGCCGCGCCACTGCTGCTCGCCGGCGCCCCGATCACGCTGGCCCTCCGGGTCGCCTCCCCGCTGGTGCGTCGCCGCCTGCTTGCGGTCCTCCACAGCCGAGTGGTTCGCGCGCTCGCCTTCCCGGTCGTGGCGTGGGTCTTCTTCGCAGCCACGAACTGGGGCTGGCACTACAGCACGCTCTACAACGACGCGCTCGAGAACCAGGCGCTGCACTACCTCCAGCATGCCCACTTCCTCGTGGCCGCATTGCTGTTCTGGTGGCCGGTGGTGGGCGCCGATCCGTCGCCGTGGCGCCTGCCGCACCCGGTCCGCCTCGCGTACCTGTTCCTCGCCATGCCGCAGCAGTCGTTTCTCGGCGTGTCGCTCATGTCGGCGTCGACCGCCCTCTATCCGCACTACGTCACGAACGTCCGCACCTGGGGCATGAGCCCGCTCGAGGATCAGCAGCTCGGGGGCGTGATCATGTGGGTCGTCGGCGACATGGCCTTCCTGGCCGGGATGGCGATCGTCGTCGTGCTCTGGATGCGTCACGAGGAGCGGCGGACCGCGCGGCTCGATGCCCGGCTGGCGGCCGAACGCGCGGCGCGCGGCGAGCAGCCCGGCTGACGGCTACGCAAGCGGGAAGTGCAGGATGGCGTCGACGGCGACGGCCGCGAAGAGGAGCGTCAGGTAGCTGATCGAGTAGCGGAAGAGGCCGATGGCGGCGCGGCCGTCACCACGGGCGGCATGGAGGCGGAGGGCCCGAAGGACGAAGTAGCCGCCGAGCACCACGGCCGCCACGAGGTAGATCCAGCCCATCCCGGCCGCCGGCAGCAGGAGGAGTGAGACCGCCACGAGCGCGATCGAGTAGAGGGCGATCTGCCGCGCGGTCTCGGCCTCGCCGCGGACCACAGGAAGCATCGGCACGTTGGCGGCGGCGTAGTCGCCGCGGTAGCGCAGGGCGAGCGCCCAGAAGTGCGGCGGCGTCCAGTAGAAGACGATGGCGAACAGGACGAGCGCCGGCAGCCCGACCTCACCGGTGACGGCAGCCCAGGCCACCAGCACCGGGACGCAGCCCGCAGCCCCGCCGATCACGATGTTCTGTGGCGTGGTCCGCTTGAGCCACAGCGTGTACACGAAGACGTAGAACGCGGTGGCGCTGAGCGCGAGCAGGGCGCTGAGCACGTTCACCGCGAGCGCCAGCCATGCGAATGCCGCGACGCTCAGGCCGATCCCGAACGCCAGGGCGCTGCGCGGGTCGACCTCGTGCCGCGGCAAGGGCCGGTGACGCGTGCGCCGCATGACGTCGTCGATGTCGCGGTCGACGTACATGTTGATCGCGTTGGCGCCACCGGCCGCCAGCGTGCCGCCGACGACGACCGCCACCATGAGCCACGGCGACGGGATGCCGCCATGGGCGAGGACCATCGTCGGCACGGTCGTGACGAGCAGCAGCTCGATGATCCGCGGCTTCGTCAGCGCCACGTACGCGCGCAGCGTCTCGAGCGGCTTCGGGTCGCGCGTGGCCGCATCGGCAGGCAGGCGCAGCTCGAACGGTCGCAGGCGGCGCGCCGCCAGCACGAGCCAGATCGACAGGCCGAACAGCGCGGCCCCGACCGCCAGGTGCGGCACGACGAACAGGGCCGACAGTCGGGACCAGACATTGAGGCCGCCCAGGGCGATCTGGACCACGATGAGGACGGCCATCCAGTGCGACAGCCGCCGCGGAAGCGGCGCGTCGGTCGAGCGGCGGATCGCGACGACCAGCCAGGCGACGAGCGCCACGAGGACCACGCTCATCGCGCGATGCGCGAAGTGCGCGGCCTGCTCGCTGCCGACGATCGCCGGCAGCAACGTCCCGTTCATGAGCGGGAAGTCGGCGTACGCCAGCCCGGCATGGTGACCGGTGACCCACGACCCGAGGATCATCTGCGCGAAGATCGCCAGCGCGGTCAGCGCCGCGAGCCGCGTCAGGCCGGGCCGCACGTCGACCGCCGGCATCCGGCCGTGGCTGGCTCGCTCGGCGATGAAGATGACCGATGCGAAGACGATCAGCGCCATGGCGAGGTGGGCGCTGACGAGCTCCGCTGCAAGCCCCTGCAGCACCACGGCGGCGCCGAGGAGCGACTGCACGATGACGAGAACGCCGGCAACCACCGCTGCGCCCAGGAGCGGCAGGTCGCGGCGGCGGTGGGTGAAGACGGTGATGAGCCCGATGGCACCGACCATCGGGCCGACGAAGGTCGCGGCGATGAGCCGATGCGTGTGCTCGATCCAGGCGTGCAGGTCGGCCGGCGGGAGCCACCCGCCGAAGCAGAGCGGCCAGTCCGGGCACCCCAAGCCGGAATCGGTGGCGCGGACGAGCCCACCGACCGCGATCAGGACGAAGGTCGCGACGGCAGCCGCGACCGCGAGCTTGGCGAATCGGGTCAAATCGGTTCCTCTGGCCGCTCTGAGGTGGCACGGCGAGCGGCCGGGCCATGATAGACGCCGCTGACGGGGCGGGCCATCGGCCCTACGATGCGCCGATGAGCGACGGACGGGTGCTCCAGGTCAACGTCTCGGACGGCGGCGTGCCGAAGCGGCCCGTCGACGGCGCTCGGATCACCCGCCTGGGCGTCGAGGGCGATCGCCAGCGAGCCCTCACCGTGCACGGTGGACCGCATCGCGCCGTGTCGCTGCTCGGGGTCGAGGCGATCCGACGGGTCGGCGCGGAAGGCCACCCGATCGCGCCCGGCACGACCGGCGAGAACCTGACGACCGAGGGATTCGACGTGTCGGCGCTGCCGATCGGCACGCGCCTCTCGATCGGCTCCGAGTGCGTCCTCGAGCTGAGCTCGTCCGTCACCCCATGCCGGACGATCCGCCACTCGTTCCGCGACCTTCGCTTCGGACGGCTGAACGTGACGGCCCATCCCGCCGACAGCCGAATGTACGCCCGCGTCATCCGCGAGGGGACGGTACGGCCCGGCGACGCGATTCGCCTCACGCCACCGACCGACGACCGTGCCGAGCGCTGGCTGGCCGCCGCGCAGCTCGACGGCGCGGAACGGGCCTCGAACCTGTCGCTCTGGCGCTCGGCCGTCGCCGCCGATGTCCCGGTGCAGATCGTCGACGACGGTGAGCTGCTCATCGCGGCGGCGCCCACGCTGCCCGGCCCGGTGTTCAACCAGGGCTTCGGCTTCGCGAACCTGCCGCACCTCGCCGACCGGGCGGTGGCGCACTTCGCGCGTCATCGCGTCACGGGTTGGCTGTGGGCCGAGGAGGACCCGTGGCCAGGCGCTCGCGTGGAGGCCACGGCGGCGTACCTGGCGGGTCCCGTGGAGCTTGCGGACGGCACGCCCGAAGGCCCGGCCGGACTGGTCGTCCGCGAGCTCGGCCGAACGGAGATCGGCGGCTGGTCGGACCTCGTCGCCCGTGCATCCGGCCTGTCCGCGGCGATCGGAGCCGCCTTCGCCGCCCTCGAGCCGCACCTCGCCCGCGAGGCGCATCACCACCGTTTCGTCGCCGAGCTGGACGGACGGCCCGTCGGCGTCGCGAGCCTGCATACCCATCGAGGCGTCGGGTGGCTGCGCGCCGCGTCGGTGGACTCACGACACCGCGACCGGGGGGTCCATCGGGCGCTCATCGGCGCTCGGATCGCGGCGGCACGCCGGCTCGGTTGCGACCTCGTCGGGGCGTCGGCCAACGAGGCAGGGACGTCGGCGCGCAACCTCGAGCGTGCCGGACTCAGGACCGTCGCCGTCCGCCGCCGCTACCGGATCGACCCCGCGGCCTGACGGACGCGCCGCTCGGCGGAGCGGGCCTGTGGGGCAAAGCGAAGTGGAGCCGGCACGAACGGAAGCGTGGCGCGGAGGGCCGCGGCAATGCGGTCCATGCCGCGCTCGCGAGCCGGGGACCAGCCGATGCCGTACTGGCGCCGCAGCGCCTCGGGCAGCGAGGCCATCGAGACGAGGTGCGCCACGTCCCAGACGCCGCGGGGCGGAAATCGGCTCGGGTACAGGACGGTTCGAGCGATGCGTCGCGCCCCCGGCGTGACGCGGACGTCGCCGCGCTCGATCCGCTCGTCCATCCAGGCGCGCAGGCCGCCAATGGTGGGCGGCAGCAGCTCGGCCGGCACGCCGAGCCGGGTCGCGACCCGGGCGCTCTCCTCGTGGTACGCCTGCTCCTCGGCCGGGGGCAGCGGCCGCACGAAGCGCCCGTACACGCGAAGCGCCGTGTCGACGAGCGTGGCGTGGACCCAGAGCAGCGCCTCCGGATCGAGCGCCGTGTACGGGGAGCCGTCGTCAGGGCGACGCCCGCGCACCCGCTCGTGGATCGTGTTCACGCGATCCAGCGTGCGCTCCGCCTCGGATCGCGTGCCGAACACGACGTCGAAGCTGCTCGTGAGCGTGCGGAGCAGCCGGCCGAACGGGTCGCTGGCATACGTGGAGTGCTCCGCCACGCCGGCGGCGACCACGGGATGAGCGGCCTGCATCAGCAACGCGCACGAGCCGCCGGCCAGAACGATCAGCTCGCGGTCGACGATCCACGAGACGCTGTCCGGGCCGAACAGGCCGGCCGCCTCGCCGGCATCGGTCATCGGTAGGCGCTGGCGGGGGTGCCTCGCGGATGGCGGGGCTCGTGGTAGACGACGCGGAACACGATCCCGGCCACCACGCCGGCCACGAACCCGCCGATGTGCGCCATGTAGGCCACGCCACCGGCGGAGGTTCCCTCGGCCACCGCGAACGATCCGAGGCCGTTGACGAGCTGGAACACGGCCCACATCCCGATGGCCACGATCGCCGGTACCCAGACTGGGAACCGGATGATCAGGACGAGCACGCGGTTGGTCGGGAACATGACGAGGTACGCGCCGAGGATCCCCGAGATGGCGCCCGAGGCGCCGAGGACCGGGATGACCGACTGGGTGTCGACGAGGATCTGGGCGAAGGCGGCGATGACGCCGGCGACCACGTAGAAGACCAGGAACTGCACATGCCCGATCCGGTGCTCCACGTTGTCGCCGAAGATCCACAGGAACAGCATGTTCCCGGCGAGGTGGAGCCAGCCGCCGTGCATGAACATGCTCGTGAACAGAGTGAGCCAGATCGGCGAAGGACCAGGTTCCTGCGGGATCGGCACCTGCTGACCGTCGATGGTGATCGACTGATCCTCGGTGAGGTCGACCTGGTTCGTGATCTCGTATGGCACCGCGCTGTAGCCGTACGTGAAGCGAGCTCCTTCGGCGCTGCCACCCGCGCCCTGGAGGAACAGGAAGACCAGGAC
>DATLGA010000060.1:0-2847 GCA_035540715.1 Candidatus Limnocylindrales bacterium
AGCGTTCCCGCGTCGAGCTCGAGCTTGATGCTGAAGGCGACGCCCCAGAACCCCGCACTGGCCAGCGTCAATGCGAGCATGCCGAGGAAGAGGAAGCCGACGATGTCCGTCGTTCCGGCCGTCTCCGCCAGGCCGACGGCCTGCCCTCCGATCGCGAACGTGGCACCCAGCAGGATGCCGGGGATGAGGACCTGGTAGATCGGCTGGACCACCTGGTTGACAGCGTTGAGCCGATAGCGCGCGAAGATCTGCAGCTCCTTGCGGGCGATCGCCCAGGCGGCGCGACCCTCCTGCCGGAGCTCGACGAGCAACGGTCCGGTCATCAGTACTGCGCCAGCTGCCCGCCGCGGCGGGCGAACTGCTCCGTGCGCCGGAAGGCATGGATCGCGAGCAGAGCGAGCAGGAGGCCCATCGCGGCCAGCACGGCGAGGTCACCGGCGATCCGTCCGAGCCCGGAGCCGATGAGGAGCACCTCGCGCAGGTCGGCGATGAGGTAGGTCGGCGGCAGCGAGAGCGCCACGACCTGCGCCCACTCGGGCAGGACGACGATCGGGAAGCTCATGCCGCACACGGCGGTGAACAGGCCGCGGACGCCCTGGACCAGGGCATGGACCTGCCCGAAGCGCAGCACGACGGCGGCGAAGAGCGCGCCGATCGCGTACAGCGCCGGCACCCCGACCAGGATCACGCCCAGCGCCCGAAGCGCTTCCGCCGGGCCGATCGTGACCCCGAAACCGATCCACAGCGCGACGCCGACGATGACGAAGATCCAGACCGCCCAGATCAGCTGGCTGATGGCCGGGCCGAACAGGACCACGAGGCGCGAGGCCGGCGTCAGGAAGATCGCCTCGAGCGAGCCGCGCACCTGCTCCGTGCGCAGGCTGGTGCCGGGCCCCCACAGGATGAGGCTGAGCCACATGTAGGTGGCCCAACCGACGAACAGGAAGCCGGCCACGTCGTGGGTGCCGGTGCGCTCGGCGAACGCCGCCGCGGTATCGGCTCGACCGCCGGCGAAGGCTTCGGCCTGGAAGACGAAGGCGAGCGGCAGCGCGATCGGCCAGAAGATGAAGCTCAGCACGGTGCCCGGGTAGCGGCGCAGGATGCGGATCTCCTTCAGGCTGGCGGCAAGGAAGGCCCACAGGTCGGCGCGGACGTCGGCGAGGCGCGCGCTCACTCCCGCAGCGCCCGCCCGGTGAGCGAGATGAAGACATCCTCGAGGCTGATCGGCTGCACCTGGATGTTGCGCACCTCGGCGTCCGCGGCGCGGGCCGCGTCGATCGCGAGGGGCACGAGCTCGCGTGCCGACGAGCAGCGCACGGTCAGGTGGAGCGCACCGTCGATCTCCTCGCGCTGGGTGATCGTCGCCGCCCCGTTCATGCGGCCCATGAGCGCCGGTTCGGATCGCTCGGGCGCGCTGATCTCGATGCGGACGACCTCCGTGCCGCTCAGGCTTCGCTTCAGCCGCTCCGGCGTGTCCAGCGCGACGACCCGCCCGTGGTCGACGATGGCGATCCGGTCGCACAGCTGATCCGCCTCCTCCATGTAGTGGGTGGTCAGCAGGACCGTGCGTCCCTCGTCCCGGAGCTGCAGGACACGTTCGCGGAGGTCGCGCGCGGCCTGCGGGTCGAGCCCGACGGTGGGCTCGTCGAGGAGCAGGAGCGATGGGGCGGGCAGGAGCGCGCGGGCCAGCACGAGTCGCTGCCGCATGCCGGTGCTGAACTTCTCGACGTAGTCGTCGGCCCGATCGGTCAGGTGGACCGCCTCGAGGATGTCGGCGATCCGTGCCGGCGCATCGGCTCGTGGCACGTGGTAGAGCGCGGCGAAGTACTCGAGGTTCTCGCGCGCGGTCAGCTTCCAGTACAGGCTGCGCTCGCCGGACAGAACGGCGCCCAGGCGTCGGCGGATCGCGCGGGCCTCGCTCGCCAGGTCGTGGCCGAGCACCGTGGCGCGACCCTCGGTGGGCTCGAGCAGCGTGGCGAGCATGCGCATCGTCGTGGTCTTACCCGCGCCGTTCGGGCCGAGGATGCCGAACACCTCGCCCTCGTGCACGGCCAGGTCGACCCCGTCGACGGCGCGGAACGTCTGTCGCCGATCCGGCTCCCGCCGCAGCCGTTGCCAGACCGTGCGGCGTCCCTTCTCGAAATCCTTGGTGAGGCCGGTGGCCTCGATCGCGTACGTCACCGTCACTCCACGCTGATGAGGACGCCGCCCTCGCCGTCGGGGTCCTCGACGTCCAGGATCGGCCCGACCGCTCCGGCACGGACGGCGTCGCGGATGCGCTCCGCCTGGTCGCCGCCCAGCCCCGGCACGAAGCGGAGCGCGGTCTCGACGAAGCCGATCGGGATCCGGAGGTTCACGACCTGCCGGCCGCGCTCCGTGACGCGGATCCGCAGCTGGAGCCCATGTCGTGCATGCTCGCCGTGCGCCGCGTGGACGGCGTGCTCCGCGTGGCGCGTGGCGCGTTCGGCGGCGCGCGCGGCGTGCCGCTGCGCGCGCGCAACGCGTCGGTTCACCCGTCGCGTGATGCGCTCGCCAAGCCGATCCAGCCCGAGGTCACCGAACGGCTCCTCCCAGTCCTCGCCGGGGTCGTCGGCGGCGGCCGTCCGCCGCTCGGCCGCGGTGAGCGCCTCGATGATCGGCGCCGCCTCTTCCGGCGTCAGGCGCCCCTCGGCCACGAGGCGGAGGACGGTCTCGAGCTCCTCAGGCATCGCTGGCGCCTCCGGCGAGCCGGCGCGCCGCCTCGTCGACGTCGATTTCGCCCGTCTCCAAGGCTCGCAGGATGGCCATCTGCTCGTCGCCGCCGATCGGGGGGCGACGAGCAGATGGCCATCCTGCGAGCCTTGGAGA
>DATLGA010000061.1:0-3377 GCA_035540715.1 Candidatus Limnocylindrales bacterium
CGATCGGCAGGCCCTTGGGAATGGCCGCGACGGCGAGCGCGACGAGCGATAGCACCAGCTCGCCGAGCTCCTCGCCGGCCACGAGCCCGAAGGCGAACCCGATGAGACAGGCGATCCCGATGGCGATACCGATGATTCGCGCGAAGCGTCCCATCCGCCGCTGGAGCGGGGTCTGGGTCTCGCCGATCTGGCGGACGCTCTCGGCGATGTTGCCCAGCACGGTGGCTCGGCCGGTTGCGACCACCGTCCCGCGCGCGCGGCCGCGCGTCACGGTCGTCCCCATGAAGACCGAGTTCGCGCGATCGGCCAGAACGGCGTCGGCGGGCACCGGATCGACCGTCTTCGTCACGACGGTCGACTCGCCGGTGAGGAGGGACTCGTCGACCTCGAACGAGGCCTCGTGGAGGAGCCGGGCGTCGGCCGGAATCCGGTCCCCCGCCTCGAGCAGGACGACGTCGCCGGGGACCAGCTCGGCCGCGTCGATCTCCCGCTCCCGCCCGTCTCGCACCACCCGCGCGTGGGCCCTGGAGAGCCGCCGAAGCGCCGCCATCGACTGCTCGGCGCGGTACTCCTGCGTGAAGCCGATGACCGCGTTGATGAGGAGCACCACCGCGATCACGGCGGAGTCGACGTACTCGCGCAGGAGGAGGGTGACCACGCCGGCGACGAGCAGGATGTAGATGAGCGGGCTCCGGAACTGGTTCAGGAGCACGGCGACGACGCTGCGTCCCCGGGCGTCCTCGAGCTCGTTCGCGCCGAACGTCTCCTGCCGCCGTCGAGCCTCGTCGGCGGCGAGCCCGTTCCGGGTGCTGTCGAGCCGTTCGAGAACCGCCCCCGCGTCGATGGCCCAGGGGCGCTCGGGGATCGAGATCATCATCGTCTGGCTTCGCGCCCGACTCGGGGCCGCCGGGCACGGACGACCAGGACGTTCGTGGCCGCCGACCAGGTGACGTTGCGAGCGACGCTCCCGATGAGGAGCCGGCGCAGGCGCGACAACCCGCGCGAGCCGACGGCGATGAGGTCGACATCCTCGTCGGAGGCGCGGCGAAGGATCGTGGCGGCCGGTTCACCCACGAGGAGCTCGCGTCGGGCGGTGATCCCGCATCGGCCGAGCTGCTCGGCAGCGCGGGTCGCGGCGCGGGCGGCGATGAGATCGAGGCTGGGCGGCCACGGCTCGGCGTCCCGGCTCACACTGACGACGAGCGCGGGCACGGGCCCGAGGGCGCCGGTCGCGCACAGGAACGGCGCCACCGCGCGCGAGGCTGGTGAGCCGTCCACGGCGACGAGGACCCGACCGATCCGCGGCCGGCGGACCACGAGAACCGACGCGCTCGCGCGCTCGACGATCTCGGCCGACACCGACCCCAGCACGAGCGACTGGACGCGGCCCCGTCCGCGGCAGCCGACCACGACGAGGTCGGCTCCCCAGGTGCGGGCATCGGCAAGGAGCACCGATGCCGCGCGACCGGCCCAGATCGCCGTTTCGACCTCGAGAGCGGCGGCGCGAAGCTGACGGGCAGCGGCCTCCACGTGCGCCTCGAGCTCGGCGCGACCCTCGCCGTAGGCGTCGTCGACGGCGACGAGGCGCACGGTCGCATCGGTGGACCAGGCGCGGCCGGCAACCAGGTCGATCGCGGCCTGGGCGGCTCGCGAACCGTCGGTCGCAATCAGGATCCGCATCGGTCAGCGGGGATATTCCCAGGCCGGCTCGGAGCGCCACAGCTGCCACACGCCGACGAGGAGGATGAGGTTGACGAGCGTGCCCGACACGGAGCGCTCCCCGATCGCCGTCACCAGCATCGAGACGATGACCGTGACGCTGATCGCAGGCAGCGCCCAGCCGCGCCGCCCCAGCAGCGCCACCGCGCCCGCCATGAAGGCGACGCCGGTCACGATCAACGCTGCGCCGATCTGCGCCCCACCCGCCGAGGCGAGCTCGAGGTGACCGCCGAAGAGCAGGTTCTCGTAGAGGCGCTCGGCGTCGACGAGCTCGAAGGCGACCGCAGCGCCGAAGAGCTGGAACGTGCCGTGGATCGCCACGGCGATGGCGAGGACGAGACGGAGCATGGAAGACTCCTCAGTGCGTCGTCTACCCCGATTCTCGCCCGCCTGTGGGCACGGGTCCCGAGCCCAATGGCCCCTTCCGGACGGGACCGGCGGCCCTCCCTCCGCCCGGCGATCGACCGAGGCGCGCGCGAGGCTAGAGGTCGAGTTCCGCTCGGACCGATGCCCCCGGCGCGTCGTGTCGCAGCCGGAACCCGAGGCGCTGGCAGACGCGGAGCATCCCCGCGTTGCCGCCCAGGATCTCGCCCCAGATGCGCGACAGTCGCTCCCTGCGACCGAAGTCGATGAGGCGCCGGATCAGCTCCGTACCGATGCCGTGCCGCTGCCACGCGTCGGCCACGACGACGGCGAACTCGGCCTCGCCGGGAACCTGGGTCTTCATCAACCGACCGATGCCGACGATCTCGTGCTCTCCGTGGTCCGGATCGACCCTCTCGGCGACGAGCACCATGATCCGGTCGTAGTCGATGTGGCACACACCCTCCAGGCGTCGATGCGCTGCGCGCTGACCGAACTTCAGGTAGCCGAAGTAGCGCCCGTACACGGTCTCGGCCGACAGCTGCTCGTGAAAGCGCACCAGGAGCGGCTCGTCGTCGGGGTGGATGGGCCGAATCGTGAGCGACGTGCCGTCCCGCGCCTGCCAGGCCCCGGCGAGCTCGAGCGGATACGGCCGCCCGGCGGCGCCGGACGACCGGACGCCCGGACGCATCGGCAGGAACGGGCTCGAGGATCGGTCCACCGGCTCAGCGTGGCCGGGTGGAAGCCGTCGGTCGAGGGCCATCGGTCACGCGTCATCCGGGCTCCATGGCCCCGCGCACCGATGAGTGGGGTGGCCTACGGGGCTTGAACCCGTAACCTCTGGAGCCACAATCCAGTGCTCTGCCGATTGAGCTAAGGCCACCACGAACCGCGCGTGGACACAGCGCGGCCGACGTATCGTCGCCGATCGCCGGGCGGTACGCAACCACGCCCCAGCGGTGCGGCGCCGATGTCGAAATCCTGGGGAATCCGGGGCGCCGGCCGGCGAGAGCCGGCCACCACCCCGCCACGGTCAGCGGTTGCCGCGCATGCTCCGCAGCACGAACAGGACGAGGATCGCGCCGATCGTGGCGAGCACGAGCGCGCCGAGCCAGCCGGTCGCCTCGTCCTGGCCGAGCACGTTGACCCACAGGAAGCCGCCGAGCAGGCCGCCGATGATGCCGACGATCATCGTGCCGAGGCACCCCATCCGCTCCTTGCCGGGGACGAAGAAGCCCGCCAGCGCGCCGGCGATGAGGCCGATGATGATCCATCCGAGAATGCCGAGTTCGGGC
>DATLGA010000062.1:0-18016 GCA_035540715.1 Candidatus Limnocylindrales bacterium
CTGTCGACCTCGCTCTTCACGCGCGACGTCAATCTCGCCTTCCGGTCGATTCGCGACTTCGAGTCAGGCCTCGGGTACGTGAACCACGGCACCATCGGCGCCGAGGCGCATCTGCCCTTCGGCGGGACGAAGGCGACCGGCAACGGCCACCGCGAGGTCGGCCAGGCGGCGCTGGACTTCTTCAGCGAGTGGAAGAGCGTCTACGTCGACTACTCCGGCAAGCTCCAACGCGCCCAGATCGACACGACGTTCGTGGACGAGGAGTAGCCCCAACGCCTACGGCCCGTGACCGCGGGGCCACCCCGAAGCGCCCATTCCTCCGTGACGGCGTCCCTGAGGTCGGGCGGCTTGCCCCGGCAAGCCCGCGGTGCGAGGATGCCGGTCCGATGCGCCTTCCATACTTTCCGCTGCACACGGTGCTCTTCCCGCACCTCCCGCTTCCGATCCACGTCTTCGAGGAGCGGTATCGCGCGATGGCTCGCGACGTCATGGCGGGCGGCTCTCCATACGCGGGACGGTTCGTCGTCAGCATGATCACCGAGGGCCGGGAGGTGGGCGGCGAGGCGGCGGCCCAGGCGATCGGCACCATCTGCGAGGTTCGGAGCGCCGAGCAGTTCCCCGACGGCCGCTGGCTCCTGCTCGTGGTCGGGGTCGCGCGCGCCAGGCTGCTGAGGGTCGACCAGGCGGAACCGTATGCGACCGTCGAGGTCGAGGAGATCACCGAGCCGATCGGCGCCGGCGCGGCGCAGCTCGTGCCCGCCGTCCAGCACGCGCTCGACGCCTATCTCGCGACGGTGAAACGATTCGTGGCTCGCGCGGCGTCTGGTGGGGACACTGCCGAGGAGCCCGTGGACATGACGACCTCGCTCGACGAGGTACTCAAGCCGATCCAGCTGCCCGACGATCCCGTCGCGGCCAGCTATGCCGTGGGCGGGGTGCTCCAGATCGAGCTCGCGCGGAAGCAGCGGTTGCTGGAGCTGCCCGATGCGGCTCACCGCCTGCGTGCGGAGCTCGAGCTCTTGCGGCGCGAGGCGCGCTTCCTCGGTGATGGCGCCATGCCGCCCGTCCCGGCCGCCGATCTCGGCTACCACCCGAACTAGACCGATGACGCGCCCGGCCATCCTCCCCGTCGTGCTTGCCGTGCTCCTCGTGCTCGCGGCATGCGCATCGCCCGCGACGACCCCCACTGATCCCACGAGCCCGACGGCCCGTGCGACGCCAGATGCGACGACCACGCCGACCGCCGCTGCCACGGCCGCGCCACGTTCGCCGGCCGGCTCTCCGTCATCGACGCCGGGGAGCCCGTCACCGACGCCGGCCCCCGCCGGTACGACGCACACCGTGCGCGCGGGAGAGGGTCTGTTCGGCATTGCCCGGATGTACGGGACGACCGTCGAGCAGCTGCAGACATGGAACGCCGGTCGCTATCCGTCGATCGTCACGAACCCGAACGTCATCGAGCCCGGATGGGTCCTTGTCGTGAGTGACGAGCCGGGTGTCACGCCACGGCCGGCTCCCACACCGGCTCCCGCCACCCCACAGCCCACGCCGCGGCCGACCCAGCCGCCGTCCGGGGGCACCGGCTGCACGGCCGGCAACCGCGTTCCGGCAGGGTCGGTGCAGACGTTCCGCACGATCCCCAACGCCGGGCCCGCCGTGGCGCTCACGTTCGACATGGGCGGTCGCATGGATCCCGCCGTGGACATCATGAACTTCCTGGTGGCGAACCGCGTGTGCGCGACGATCTTCGCCACCGGCGTCATGAGCGAGACCGCCCCGGGTCGTCAGGTGATGGCGATCATCAAGGCCAACCCGGGCCTCTTCGAGATCGCGAACCACACGATGTACCACTGCGACCTGGTCCGCGGTGGCGGTGGCTCACCGAGCACGGGCCCGTGCCAGACCGGAGGTGCGCCGACGCGCGACTTCATCCGCCGGGAGCTGACCGATGCGGAGGCCATCCTTCGCGCCGGCACCGGGCAGAACCCCCAGCCGTACTGGCGACCGCCCTACGGGTCCGTCAACCAGGCGGTCATCGATGCCGCAGCGTCGGTCGGGTACACGAAGACGTTCATGTGGGACATCGACACGATCGACTGGAAGCCGGTCAGCGACGGCGGGCCAACCGCGCAGCAGATCGCCGCCAAGGTCATCAACAACTCGGTGAACGGCTCGAACGTCCTCTTCCACCTCGGCGGATATGAGACGCTCGACGCTCTCCGCCTCATCGTGCCCGGCCTCCGCGATCGCGGCTTCGTGCTGACCAGCCTGTCCGACATGCTCCAGTAGGCCGCCGAGCGCGGCTGGCGCCGAACTTGCGGCGGCCGGGCGGGCAAGGAGGTCATGCAATGGATGCGATCGGCGTCCTGCTCGTCATCGTCGGCCTCGCGATCGTCCTGGGCATCGCGCTGCTCGGCCGGTCGTCGGGCGGCGCACAGGGCGACGTTGCGAGGTTGGCCGGCCGCGTGCCGGGCGGCATCGCGACCGGACTGGTGCTGATCGGGATCGGCCTGCTCCTGATCCTCATCCCGGGCGGCCCGCCGGCCGGCGTTCCCGCCAACGGGCCACCCGATTGAGTCGGTCCTAGCCGCCGGTCTCGGCGGTCCCGGCCTGAGGGTCCTGGGCGGCGTCGACCGCCGTGGCGAAGATCTCGACCGCGGCGTCGATCTCCACATCGCTGACGATGAGCGGCGGGCTGAAGCGGAGCGACGACTCGCCGCACTCCAATGTCAGCAGGCCACGACGGAAGGCGGCTTCCTGGACCGCCTCGGCGGCTTCGTGCGAGGCGAACTCCACGCCGAGCATCAGGCCGGCACCACGGACGTCGCGGACGGCGCCGCTCGCGGCGGCAACACGTTCGATGCCGCTGCGAAGCCGATCGCCCATCGCGGCGGCATTGGCGAGCCCCTCGGTCTCGATGACGTCGAGGGTCGCGAGGCCCGCTGCAGCGCACACGGGGTTCCCGGCGAAGGTCGACCCGTGGGCGCCCGGCGGCCACGTCCAGACCGAGTCTCGGGCGATGAATGCTCCGATCGGCATGCCGGAGGCGATCCCTTTCGCCGTCGTGACGATGTCCGGCTCCACCCCGGCATGCTCGATCGCCCACCACCGCCCCGTTCGACCGATGCCCGACTGGATTTCGTCGGCGACGAGGAGGATGCCGTGCTCGTCGCAGAGCTCGCGCAGGCCGGCGAGGAACGCCGGTGGGGCCGGGAAGTAGCCGCCTTCGCCCTGGATCGGCTCGACGACGATCGCCGCGACGTCGGTGGGGGAGATCTGGCGTCCGAAGATCGTCCGCCGAAGATGGTCGAGCTCCGCCGTGCCGTCGCCGCCGGACCGCTCGCGCCAGGCGCGCACGCGCGGGAACGGGGCGTGGTGAACCATCGGCAGCAGCGGACCGAAGCCGGCGCGCTGCTTCACCTTGGAGTTCGTGAGCGACAGCGAGCCCATCGTGCGGCCGTGGAAGGCGCCCTCGAAGGCGATGATCCCGGGACGGCCGGTGTGGTGACGCGCGAGCTTGATGGCGCCCTCGACCGCCTCGGTGCCCGAGTTCGTGAGGAAGACGCGGGCCTTCTCGGCGAACGGGGCGATGGCGGCGAGGCGCTCCATGAACTCGAGGTAGCGAGGCTCGTAGAAGTCGGTGGCCGCGATGTGGATGAGCCGGTCAGCCTGCTCCTTGATCGCCGCGACCACGCGGGGATGAGAGTGGCCGGTCGAGCAGACCGCGATGCCGGCCGCGAAGTCGAGGAACCGGTTGCCGTCGACGTCGGTCACCACGACTCCGGCGCCCGACTCGGCGACGAGCGGGTAGGCTCGGGTCAGGGAGGGGCTGGCGACGGCCCGGTCGCGCTCGATGATGGCTCGGGCATTCGGCCCTGGCAGCTCGGTCGCGATGTGCGGCGCCGAACGGTCACGGGCACCGTCAGCCGAGGGGGTGGCCTGCATGGTGGTCATCGGGGTAGCACTCCGGTGTCGGAGCGGCGCGTCCTGCCCGCGCACCTTGGCTAGACGGCTGCATCCTAGCACCCGCTCTCCTGGTCGGCGTCCAGCCCGGGCTGTTTCGGTGGAGTGACCGCGTCCGGGAGCGACCCGTTTGCCGGGTCAGCTGGGTGAGCCGGGGTCCGTGAACCAGCCACTCACTCACACGGCGCACATCACGGTGATGCCGCGGCACCTATGACGCGCTCACCGGCCGCGGGAGCAGGCTTTCACCGAGGCCCCGACGAGCCCGGGCCCGGCGAAGATCATCCCGGTCCAGAGCTGGACGAGGTCGGCACCGGCGTCGAGCACGGACCGGGCGTCGGCCTCGGAACCGATGCCGCCGGAGGCGATGACGGCGAGGCCGCGGCTGGCCGCCTGCTCGACGGCGTACAGCGTCATCGGCAGCAGAGGTGCGCCGGAGAGGCCTCCCGTCTCCTGCGCGAGGCGCCGCGACCGCAGTCGCGGCCGCGTGACGGTGGTGTTCGAGACGACCACGCCGGCGGCGGGAGAGCCGGCGAGCATGTCGAGGAGCGCCGCCCGCTCGTCATGCGACAGGTCGGGCGACAGCTTGACCACCAGCGGGCGGTGCGGCGCGGCATCGGCGACCGCGTCCAGGATCGAGCTCAGCTGCTGGGGGTCCTGGAGCTGCCGGAGGCCGGGCGTGTTCGGGCTGCTCACGTTGATCGCCAGGTAGTCGGCCACCGATGCGACCGAGCGGGCGGCGGCGGGATAGTCGTCGACGCCACCGTCGCGGTTGCGGCCGATGTTCACGCCGATGACGAAGCCGGACGGAAGGGCGCGCCGCGCGTGCCCGATGCGGCTCGCCAGCGCATCGGCACCGGCGTTGTTGAAGCCCATGCGGTTGACGAGCGCCCGGTCAGCAGGAAGTCGGAAGAGCCGAGGACGGGGGTTGCCCGCCTGCGGGCGTGGTGTCACGGTGCCCAGCTCGACGAAGCCGAAGCCGAGCGCCGCCCAGCCGGCGATGGCGTCCCCGTCCTTGTCGAAGCCGGCGCCGAGCCCGATGCGGTTGCGGAAGCGAAGCCCCATCAGCTCGACGCCCGCCTCATCACGAGGGCGGACCCCGGACACGATGGGAGCGAGGGCGCGTCCGGTCCGCGAACCGAGCACGCCCAGCGCGAGGTGGTGCACGCGTTCCGGATCGAGCCGGAAGAGCAGCGGGCGCACGGCACGATAGGCCGCCAGGCGCCAGCCGCTCACCGGTCAGTCGTCGTGAGCGCGGGGGAAGGCCATCTCTTCCGGGTAGACGGGCGGGAGCGGCTCCTCGCCGTCGGCGGTGGGACGGCGGGCAGGGTCCGGCGACATGAACTCGTGCCAGACCTCGGTTCCGGCGGCGGGCGCGTCGTCGAGCTCCTTGATCGCGACGATGCCCTCGAACCGGATCATGCCGGGCTGGCCGTCATCGGTCTCGTACTCGTCCTCGTATTCGGGAGCCATCTCGACCGCCCGACCGAGCGCCGCCTCCTCGTCCTCGCCGTCGACCAGGATCACGCGGTCCTCGACCAGCGTGGCGGCCTCCGGCTCGCCGGCGAGGTACGCATAGCGAAGCTGGACCGCGAACCAGCCGGACGGCTCGACGATGACGTCCTCGTCGGTCTCGGTGATCACAGGGCCGGCGGCTCCTCGCCGATGAGGGTCTGCGACTGCTCGCGCAGGAACTGCTGGACGTAGTACGGGCCGAGCCCGCCCTTGCCCGACGAGCCGGATCCCTTCCAGCCGCCGAAGCTCTGGATCCCCGGCCACGCGCCCGTGGTGGCTCCGGCACGGCGGTTCACGTACACGACGCCGGCCTCGATGTGGTTCAGGAAGCGCTCGATCTCGCTCCGGTCCGTGCTGAAGATGCCGGCCGTCAGCCCGTACGGGGTGGCGTTCGCCTCGTGAATCGCCTCGTCCAGGGAGTCGACCTCGCCGACGACCAGGAACGGCACGAACAGCTCCTCGTGGAACAGGCGGTGCTCGAGCGGCAGGCCCGTGACCACCGTCGGTGTCGGGAAGTAGCCGCGCTCCGCATCGGCCTCACCGCCGACCTCGACGGTAGCGCCGTCGCGCTGGGCCTCCTCGACCGCATCGGTGAACTTCTTGAGAGCGCGCTCGTTGATGACCGGGCCCATGAAGGTGTCGCGCTCGGTGGGGTCTCCGACCCGCAGCCCACGGGTCTTCTCGACGAGCTTGTCGACGAACTGGCGCGCGACCGGCCGTTCGACGTAGACCCGCGAGTTGGCGCTGCACTTCTGGCCGTCGAATCCGAAGGCCGATCGCATGACGCCCTCGGCCGCCTCGTCGAGGTCCGCGTTGCGCGTGATGATCGCCGGGTTCTTGCCACCCATCTCGGTGATGATCGGGCGCGGGTAGTCCTTCGGGAAGCCGCGGTACAGCTTCATGCCGACCTCGTACGAGCCGGTGAAGACCATGCCGTCGATGCCGGGATTCTCCTCGAGCTCCGCGCCGACCGTCTCGCCGGGACCGGTCACGAGGTTGAAGACCCCGTCCGGAAGCCCCGCATCGCGCAGGGCCTCGGCGAACTTCCACGCCATCAGCGGTGCGTCGGACGAGGGCTTCACGACCACGGTATTGCCCGCGATCATCGCGCCCCCGGCAGGTCCGCCCGCGAGGGCCATCGGGAAGTTGAAGGGGCTGATGACCGCGAAGACGCCGTACGGGCGGAGCACCGATCGGGTCCTCTCCGCTTCGGAGAGCGAGCCCATCGGCTTCACGAAGCCGTCCGCCTTCTCGAACTCGTCGCTGTAGTAGCGAAGCAGATCGGCCGTCTCCTCGACGTCGCCCAGCGCCTCGAGCCGGTTCTTGCCGACCTCGAGGGTCATGAGCGCGGCGTAGTCGAACTGCCGCTCGCTGATGAGCTCCGCGGCGCGTCGCAGGATCGCGAGCCGTTCGCGCCACGGCGTGTCGCGCCAGGCGGGATAGGCGGCGCGCGCCGCGTCGACCGCGTCACGCACGTCCTGCCTCGTGCCCGATGGGAATCGCGCAACGACGATCTCGCGGTCGATCGGCGACCGGTCCTCGAAGGTGTCGTCCGAGTGGCGCTCCTCGCCGCCGATGAGCATCGGGTAGGTTCGACCCAGCTCGCCGCGAGCTCGGTCGAGGGCGGCGTCGAAGGCCGCCTGGAGCTCCTCATTGTCGGCGGAGAGCGTCGCGTAGGTGATCTTCATGCGCGGCGTGGTGGCCATCGGTACGAGGTGCGCCTCCTGCGGTACGGGTCTGCAGCGCGGGCGGATGCCCGAGGGGGACGTCGGGAGTGGCGTCCATTATCGCACCGGCCGGTCAGGACACGCCGAAGGCCAGGCTCCGGGGGGAGAAGAGCCTGGCCTTCGGACCGACCGATCATATCCGCGGCGAATCGGGTCCGCAAGCGGATTTTCGCACCGATTCTGCTCCGAGCGCTCTGCTTGTCCACCGATCGGGCAGGCTCGCGGGCTCAGGCGTCGCGCTGGCGGTGGTAGAGCCCCAGGTTGAGGCTCAGCGAAGCCCTGTGCGGGCCCATGAGGTAGGCACGGCCGCGATCGCCATACAGTCGCGGCAGCAGCTCGTGAGCGGTGGCCACGTCGCGGAGGTCGATCGACGCGTGGACGACCTTGATCTTGAAGCCGTTGCGCAGCCACCAGCCGGTTCGGCGCTGGGTCGCCTCGAGGGCATGGCGGACGACCTCGGGCTCGAGAAGCGCCGACACGTCGTCGCGACCGTAGTAGCCGATGACGACGAGGCGGCCGCCCGGCCGCAGCACGCGCATCGCCTCGGCCACGGCCGGAAGCGACGCATCGTCGGGCTCGATTCGGCTCGTGAGGACGACGTCGACGGCTCCATCCCGCAACGGCAGAGCGGCCGGCTCGCCTTCCACGATCCGGAGGTTCGGCTGGTGGGAGGCCGCGACGCGGCGGCGCGCCTCCGCCAGGAGCTCCGGGTCCGACTCGACGCCGTACGTCCGGCCGGTGCGGCGTGCCAGGAGCATCGGGTAGTGCCCGATCCCGGTCCCGACGTCGGCGATTCGCTTCCCACTGAGCGGCATGATCCGCTCGAGTGCGGCGAGGACCTTGCGGTCGGGGTCGATCGCCGCGCCGAGCCGCCTGTGGAGTGCGGCGTCGGCATCGGTCCAGGCGGGGAGGATCGGGCGCATCACGGCACCTCGACCCGCAGTGCTGCCGGCTCGCCGCCATCGAGCGCCAGGATCGCCTCGCCGGCGAGCACCTGGAGGTCGAACTCGGTCGGCGTCTCGGCGACGCGCGTCACGAACAGCGGGATCTCGAGCGTCGCGCCGGCGAGCAGCGGCCCGTAGCCGAGCGAGACGGTGCCCTCCGGCTCGCCCCGCTCACCGGGACCGACGACCCACTTCGTCCAGGGCTGGAGGAGCGGTGGTCCGCCGTCACGGATCCGATCCTGCGACGGAACGAAGGGCGCCGGGAACAGCGTCTCGTGGAGCTCCTCCGGCCAGCGGAGGACGAGCTCCTCGATCATGCTGTCGGCCACGCTCGTGACGGTGACGACGATCGTCCCGTCGCCGTCGGATGGCATCTCGACCGCCACGGATACCTCGACACGCCGCTCGTCGGCCTCGGCGGGCAGCGCCAGCGTGAGCTCCGGCTGCGGCGTCTCGGTCGGCGTCGGGTCGTCGGTCTCCGTCGGCGACGCGACCGCGGTCGCGGTCGGCGCCGCAGTCGGGCTCGGCGTGGTCGCTGGCGTCGGGGTCGGGTCGGCGTCGAGGACGCACGCAGCCAGCAGGAGCGTGGCGACGAGCCACGATGTCACCCGGCGGCCTCGCCTCATCGGTCCACCTCGGCGAGCTCGGGCAGCCGATTCCGGATGGCGTACCCCGCGGCCTGTGCCCGGCTCTCGAGCGTGAGCTTCGCGAGGATGTTCGAGACGTAGTTGCGGACCGTCTTCTCGGCCAGTCCCATCCGCTCCGCGATCTCGCGGTTCGAGGCCCCATCGGCGACATGTGCCAGGACGCGCCGCTCCTGTTCGGTCAGCTCGGCGAAGGCGCCGGCCTCCTCGAGCCGGCTGGCGTTCCGCAACCGATCGAGGACGGTCCGCGTCACGGCCGGGTCGAGCAGCGACCCGCCACCGGCCACGGTTCGGACGGCGTCGACGAGCTCGCCGGAGCCGACTCGCTTGAGCACGTAGCCCGAGGCCCCGGCGTCGATCGCGTCGAACAGTGCCTCCGCGTCGGCGTGGCTCGTGAGCATGACCACCGGCGTGTCGGGCAGCTCCGCACTGATGGTGCGGCAGGCGTCGATGCCGGAGCCCCCCGGCATCCGGATGTCGAGCACCACGACGTCGGGCCGATACTGGCGTGCGAGGCGCACCGCATCGTCGCCCGACGACGCCTGCGCGACGACCGAGAGTCCGTCCTGCCCGTCGAGGAGCGCGGCAAGCCCGATCCGGACGACCTCGTGGTCGTCCGCGATGAGGATGCGAATGTCCGCGTCGCGCGCGGCCGCGTTCGGCGATCGATCGGTCATGAGGGTCGGCGAGTGGTCGCCACCGGCATCGTAAGCGAGAGCCGCGTGCCCCGTCCCGGCGCCGTCTCGATCTCGAGTCGGCCGTCGAGCAGCTCGGCGCGCCGTCGGATGTTGGCCAGCCCCTGCGCGTGCCCGCGACGGCCACGTTCCGGCCGCGCCTCCGGAACGAAGCCGGTGCCGTCGTCGGCGATCTCCAGCGTGAAGCGACGCTGGGTGCACGCCATCCGGACCGAAACGACGCCGGCATCGGCGTGCCGGAGCACGTTCGAGAACGCCTCCGTGACGAGGTGGCGCAGGTGCTCGGCCTGCTCCGGCCGAAGACGTGGGCGGAAGAGGCCTTCGGAGCCGATCTCGAGCCGGACGAGCGTGTGCGCCTGGAGCTCGTCCGCCACCGCCAGGACGATCGCCTCCGCGTCGCGCATCTCGAGCTCGCCGGAGCGCAGGTCGAGGATCGTGCTGCGGATGTCGCCGGTGATCCGGTTCAGCTCGCCCATGACGGTGCCGATCCGTTCGCCCGCCGACGCCGGCCGTGAGCCGACCTCTGCGGACGCCTGCTCGAGGTGGAGTCCCGCGGCGTAGATGGACTGGATGATCCCGTCGTGCAGGTCGCGCGCGATCCGTTCGCGCTCACGGAGGAGCAGCTCCCGGCGGCGCGCGTCGGCGAGGGCGCGATCGGTCTCCTGCTCGAACAGGTCGAGGCTTCGAATCACGGCCAGGGCGATGGCCAGTCCGGCCAGCGAGCGAAAGACCTCGATCGGCACGCCGAGGGACTCGACGACCGTCCGGTCGTTGAGCACCGATGCCGGCGGGAAGGGCGCCGGGAGCGGCACGAGGCCGGCCAGCGCGGCGTACACCAGGAACGAGATCGCCGCGAGGGTGAGCGAGCGCTCGATGCGCGGCCCCGCCACGGAGCCGAGCAGTCGAGTCGTTCGGCGAAGGCCGATGGCGACGAGCACCGAGGCGGGGAGCGCCATCCCCAGCCGCGCCACGGCGTCACCGACCGCCAGCGGTGCTCCGACGGCCGCGATGGCCGGGCCGATCTCGTCCGACCGCAGCCACGGTCCGGGGTCCGGCACGAACCCGGCCGCGACGTTCGTGGACACGATGCCGGTCACGACCGCCCACAGCGCCATCGTGGCGACGGGGAGGAGCCGCAGCCATGGCTGACCCAGCACGGTGGTCGTGCGGCGCTCGTCACCGGTGCTGAGGAGGAGCTCGACGCCGAACTGGAGGAGGAGCGCAAAGCTGATCGGCTTGAGCAGCAGCTGCACCCCCAGCAGCAGCTCGATGATCGGCTGCGGCAGGAAGCCGGCCTGGATCGGGACGAACAGGTATCCCCACGCCATGAGCCCGTTCACGATGCCGAAGGCCGCCAGCCAGCCGAGGGGACGGGCCAGCGGGAGCTCGGAGCGCTGCCGGCTCTGGAGCGCCACGGCGAGGCCGAGCACGAAGAAGACCTGTCCGTAGATCGAGAGGACGATGATCCGGTTCGTCTCGAACAGCTCGCCCAGCCACTCCATCGGCCCCATGGTAGGGGCTGGCCGGTCCACCGCTTGCAGGTGGATGAACGCATGACCGATCGAGACCGCAGCGAGCGAGAGGACGTCGATCCGGCCGATGCGCTCGGTGGCGCCGGCGCTCTGCCGTTGCCGGACGGGCAGGCACGCGGGACCGTGCCAACCGACCGGGACGAGCCGGGTGGCGATGCCGCGCCCGAGGCGGTCGACGAGCCCGGGGACGGGTCCGACCGTCCCGCAGAGCCGTGGACCTAGCGACTAGCCCTTGATCCCGCCGGTCGACAGGCCGCTGATCAGGTAGCGCTGCGCGAGGTAGAAGAAGATGATCACCGGGATCGTCACGACGACCGACAGGGCCATCGCGCCGCCCCAGTTCTGCGTGAACTGGTTGATGAACAGCTGGATCGCGATCGGCAAGGTGAACGACTCCGGGCGCGTCAGGAAGACGAGAGCGAAGAGGAACTCGTTCCAGGCGGTGATGAACGCGTAGAAGGCGGTCACCGCGATCCCCGGCGTCGAGAGCGGCAGGACGATCCGGTAGAACGTGCCGAGCGGGCCGAGCCCGTCGATCCGCCCCGCCTCCTCCAGCTCGATCGGGAGGGTGTCGAAGTAGCTCTTCAGCATGAGGACGCAGAACGGCACGGCGGTGGTGGCGTAGGCGAGGACGAGGGCCCACGGCGTGTTCAGCAGCCGGAACTGCACGCCGAGCAGCTGGAAGAGCGGCACGAGCAGGATCACCGCGGGGAACATCTGGTTCACCAGGAAGTAGCGCGTGATCGCCCCACGGCCCCAGAACTTGTATCGGCTCAGCGCGTAAGCCGCGGTCGAGGCGAGGAAGACCGAGAAGACCGTCGTCAGCACCGCGATGAGCAGCGAGTTGCCGAACCAGTTCCAGAAGTACCCGCCCGCGGCGGTGGCCGGATTGAACAGGCTCTCGTAGTTCTCGAGCGTCGGTCGAGAGGGGATGAGCTCGATCCGGGTCGAGAGGACGTCGAACTGGTTCTTGAAGGAGGTCGACACGATCCACAGGATCGGGAAGACGGCGATCGCGCAGGCGAAGAGGAGCACGACGTGCGTCGCCACCTTCTCCCACAGCGGCTGTTTCACTTGGCGACGTCCTCCGTGCGGAATGCGCGCTGATAGGCGGCCACGAAGAGCAGCAGCAGCGACAGGATCACGACCGAATACGTCGCGGCAAGGGCGAACTGACCGGCCTGGAACTGGGCGAACGACTCGACGACCAGGATCCGCGTGCGGCCGCCCGGCCCGCCACCGGTGGTCAGGAAGATGACGACGAACAGGTTGAAGGTCCAAATGACGCCGAGCATCGTGACGGCCACCGACACCGACTTCAGCTGGGGCAGCGTCACGTTCCAGAAGGTCTGGCGCCGGCTCGCGCCGTCAACGCGCGCCGCCTCGTAGAGGTCCGCGGGAATGGATTGGAGGCCACCGAGCAGCGCCACCATCATGAAGGGAACTCCCAGCCAGACGTTGACGATGATCGGCGCGACGTACGCCCAGAAGGGATCGGAGAGCCAGTTTGGGCCCTGGATGCCGAAGCCCGCCAGGAACTGGTTGATGAACCCGTACTGCCCGTTGAACAGGTAGCGCCAGGCGACGGCGCTGATGAAGGCCGGGATCGCCCACGGCAGCATGAGGACGAGCCGATACGCGGTCCGGCCCCGGAAGCGCTGGTTGAGCAGGAGCGCGAGGCCGAGGCCGAAGGTGAAGTGGAAGGTGACGTTGACCGCCGTCCAGATGACGGTCCAGACGAACCGGCCGCGGAAGTCCTCGCTCGTCAGCACTCGGATGTAGTTGTCGAGGCCGATGAACTGCTCCGTGCCCTCGCGGAAGATGTTCGCCGCGTTGGCCCGATTGAGATCGGTGAAGCTCGACCAGATGGAGAGCGCGAGCGGGTAGAGCACGATGATGGCCATCACGACCAGCACCGGCGCCAGGAAGGCGTAGGCGACCCACATTCGATCCCGCATCAGGCGCTCCCTCGCTCCTCGGGTGGCTCAGGCGAATGGGACGAAGGGAGCCCGGGCCGGGCCGGAGCCCGGCCCGGGCAGTTGACGAACTCTACTGCGACAGGCGGCTGGCGAGTAGGGTCTCCCATGCCGCGGCGACGTCGTCCAGGGCCTGCTGCGGGGTCTTGTCCCCGGTCCAGGCTGCCTGGAAGTTCGGTCCGAACTCGGCGTAGATGGCACCGCCCTCGGGCACGACAGGTCGCGGCGTGGCGTTCTCGATGACCGCCTGGAAGTCGGCGATCAGGCGGCTCTCCTGGACCTCGGGCAGCTCGTAGGCGCTGGTCCGGGTCGGGAGCAGGTTGAGCTCGGTCGCCAGGCGACCCTGGTTCTCGGCCGAGCTGAGGTAGCGGGCGAACTCGACCGCGCACTGCTGGCGCGCCTCGTCCTGGATGCCGGCGTACACGACGTAGCTGTGGCCGCCGATCGGCGAGCCGCGCTCGCCACCCGGACCGGCCGGGATGACGGCCACGCCGAGGTTGTCCGGGTCGGTGAACTCCTCGCCCGAGAGGGCATCGGCGGTCGACCACGGGCCATTGAGGATCATCGCGACGTCGCCCGCCTTGAAGGCGGTCATCGCGTTGCCGTAGTCGTTGGCGAAGTCGACGTTCTCCGGGGCGATCGTCCCGAGCACGTCCTCGAGCAGGAAGGTCAGGCCCTCGACCGAGCCCTCGTTGTTCACGAGGATCTCGGTGACGTTGCCCTCCTCGTCGGTGTTGAAGAGGCCGCCGCCGAAGGCCCACAGGAACGGCTGCAGCCAGTAGGCGTCACCGCGCATGTAGAACGCCGAATCGACGTCGGTCTCGGCCTCGATCGTCTCGCCGACCTCGATGAGCTCGTCCATCGTGTCCGGCACGTCCACGCCGGCCTCCTCGAAGAGGCGGACGTTGTAGAGCAGCGCCAGGGCGTCGGTGACCTGCGGGATCGCGTACGTGCCACCTTGCCACTGGCCATAAGCCAGCGGGCCCTCCAGGTAGTCGTCCCACTCCTCCTGCGGAACCAGGCCGGTCAGGTCGACGAGGTAGCCCTTGTCGGCATAGTCGGCGATCCAGGCGATCTCGGCGCGGAAGACGTCCGGCGCCTCGCCGCCGGCAGCCTGCTGATCGTAGGCCTGCTGCGCACCATCGAACGGGATCTGCGTCACTTCGACGGTGGTGCCCTCGAAGCCCTGCGCGATCTCGGCGATCACCGGGGACTCCTGGTCGTTCATGGTGTGCGTGAAGCTGATCGAGTCGACGCCGTCGCAGGCGGCGGTCGGCTCGCTCGTCTCGGCCGGGTCGGTGGCGGCCGGGTCGGTGGCGTCAGGGCCGGCGGGGCTCGGCGATGCCGTGGTGTCCGCGCCGCACGCCGCGAGGACGAGCGACAGCGTCACGCCGATCGGCAGCAACGCCCGCTTGGTGGTGAACAACATGGTGGTCGGTTTCCTCCAGGTGTGAGTGGCTCCAGGGCTTTGGGTGAGCGTCGGTATCTCAGGAACGGTTCGCACCTCCCTCCCCCCGGGGTGGTGCGGTCGACCCGCGCACCACGAGGCGCGTCGGGAGCCGCTCCGTGGTGGGGCGGTGTCCATCGGTGGGGTGGGTGAGATCGATGAGCCGGCGAGCCGCCAGGCGGCCCTTCTCGCGGATCGGCTGATGGACGGTCGTCAGGCGCGGCGTCGTCCACGATGCCGCCGGGATGTCGTCGAACCCGACGATCGAGAGGTCCTCGGGCACCCGCACCCCGGCGTCGGCCGCGGCATTGAGCAGGCCGATGGCCGTCATGTCGGTGATCGCCAACACGGCCGTCGGGAGGTTCTCCGCCAGCTCGGCGAAGGCGGCACGTCCGCCCTCCTCGGACACCGGCGCCGACAGGATGCGCTCGCGCACCGCCGTCCCGTCGGACTCGGCGCGTGCCGCCGCGAAGCCTGCGCGCATCCCGGCCAGGCGACGTCCGGAGATGCCACCCAGCTCGTCGAGCGTTGCGGCCGGGTGCTCGGCAATGAGCACGATCGCGACGTCACGATGCCCGAGCCGATACACGTGCTCGGCCGCGGCGCGGGCCCCACCGAGATCGTCGATGGCGACGATCTCGGCATCGGCCCAGTCGTCGACGTCCAGGGCGAGGATCGGCACGCCGGCACGCCGCGCGCGCTCGAGGTCCGGATGGTCAGGCGCCAGTCCGAGCAGCATGAGCCCGTCCACCAGCGCCGCCTCGACGGCCCGGGCGATCGATCCGCCCGCCGGCGGCACGATCACGAGGGACATGCCCCGTTCGTCGCACACGTCGCCGATCCCGCGCAGGAGCTCGGGAATGAACGCGTTCGCGAACGCGTCGTGGGTGGGCTGGGGCAGCACCAGACCGATCTGATCGGTGCGGCGAGCGGCCAGCTTGCGGGCGATCGGCGATGGGCGGTAGCCGAGCTCCGCGGCCGCAGCCAGGATCCGCTCGCGCGTCACCTCGTTGAGGTGGTCAGGCTGGTTGAACGCGAAGCTCACGGCCGTCTTGCTCACTCCGGCGCGGGCTGCAACGTCCTGGATGCGGGGTCTGGGCATGGGGCCGGTTGGGCGCTCCCTCGGTCGAACTCCGCCGGTGAACCGGTTCAGTAAACCGGTTTAGAGCGGGACTGTACCCGCCGGCCGCCAATCGTGTCAAGGGCCGAACGGACCCCCAGCCTGCGTGAAGCACCTTCCCTCGTGGTCGAGCTCAGCCGCCTCGTGCCGCGTACCTGCCCGCCTCCCACTTCGACTAGCATCTCGGGCGTGAGCGATCCATCCGCGGCGCCGGAATCGGCCGACGAGCGGCACGCACCGACTCCGCTGTCGGTGAAGCTGTGGTTTGCCTGGGCCTTCGCCCTGCTGGCCGTCACCGGCCTCCTGCTGGGCCGGATCGTCGAGTTCATCGACTTCAGCGAGCGCGCCCCGTTCAGCCTGCTCGGTATCTTCATGATGATCGAGCTGGCCGTGGTGCTCTTCGGCATCACGGTCGCGATGCAGCGCAAGCGCATCGCGCATCGGTTCGCGGTGGTCATCGCGCTGCTGCCCGTGCCGGTGCTCGCCGGGCTTCCGCCGGTGCTTCTCGAGATGCCGCCGGAGGCCGCGAACGGCTGGTACGTCCTGACCGTTCCGCTCGGAGCCCTCATCTCGGCGGCGCTCGTCATCGCCCTGCTGAGGCCGGCCGCGCAGGCGTACTTCAGCGAGCCCTGAGCCGCCGCTCCCTATACTCGACCGCGTGAAGCTGCTCGCCTACGCGCGCGGCGGGGCCGCCGATCGAGCCGCCACCCGCCTCGGCATGCGGACCGACGACGGCATCCGCGACCTCACCGCCGCGCTCGGCGTGGCCGACGTCGGCGAGCTGCTCGCGCGCCCCGGCGTTCTGGCAACGCTCGGCAGCGCGGACGGCGAGCTCGTCGATCCGGCATCGGTGACGGTTCGCGCGCCGATCGCCCGGCCCGGCAAGATCATCTGCATCGGCCTCAACTACCACGACCACTGCCGCGAGCAGTCGGTCGCTCCGCCCGACTATCCGATGCTGTTCAGCAAGTTCGCGAACGCCGTCGCCGATCCGGGGGTGGCGGTGATGCGGCCGCGCGCCACCGAGAAGCTCGACCTCGAGTGCGAGCTGGCGGTCGTGATCGGCCGCCGGGCGTCGCGCATCGGTCGCGAGGACGCGCTCGACGCGGTCTTCGGCTACACCGTGCTCAACGACGTCACGATGCGCGATCTGCAACGCGAGGATCGGCAGTGGCTGCGGGCCAAGGGGTCGGATGGCTTCGCGCCGATGGGGCCCGCGGTGGTGACTGCCGACGAGGTTGCCGATCCGCAGGACCTCCGGATGCAATCGGCAGTGAACGGCGAGACGTGGCAGGACTCCACCACGGCCGAGATGGTGTTCGACGTCGCGACGATCGTCGCGTTCGTCTCGCGCACGATCACCCTCGAGCCGGGCGACATCATCGCCACGGGCACGCCGGCCGGCGTCGGCCACTACCAGGACCCGCCCCGGTACCTCCGTGACGGCGACGTCATGCGCTGCGAGATCGAGGGCATCGGCGCCATCGAGAATCCCGTCGTGGACGAGCTGCCGCGCGAGGCCGACCATGCCGTGGCGGCGGGCGTCGGCACGCATCTGTCGCGGTCGGACGCCTAACGCCACCCGGGCCGCGTCACGGCAGCTATCTGTCTGCCGGAGACTCGTAACCCCGCCGACGTGGCAGGTCCTGGACTGACCGAGCCGGATACGCGTCCGTGGGCGGCAGTTGGCCCGATTCGACCGCAAAACAAGGGGCTTGTGGTCGGAGCGCGCGGGACGTATGGTGCGCCCAATAGGCCGGTGCCGAGGGCGAACCCTCCGTCCGCCACGCTATCGGCTGTGCCCGAGGGGGTGACCAGTGCCCGGTCAGTCGTCGCGCAGCCGCGCGTACTCCGTCCTGTCTTCCGTCGTCTTCGGCCTGAGCGCCCTCATCGGCACGAGCGCCGCCAGCCCGCCGGGCGCGGTTGCCGCCGAACCCGGGAGCGGCACACTCGAGATCCAGGCCCTGGCCTGCCCGGACGACGGCGGTGGAGGACGCGTCGAGGTCATCCGTTACGGCCCGAGCCAAGTGAGCCCGCTCTCGAACTCCGCCGACTACGCGGACTGTATGCCGGCAGCCTTCATCGAGTTCGGCGTGTACACCCTCGCGTGGGAGTTCGTGGCGAACGTGGTGACCGATGAGAGCGGCATTGCCGAGATGGACCTGCCGGAGGGCGACTATCGGCTGACCAGCGACTTCGGCGGGGGAGTCGGCGAAGGGTTCCAGATCGTGGATCAGCACCTGACGGTGCTGACGATCATCGCTTATGCGGGCGAGGTGCAGGAGTTCGGCACCCTCGAGGTGTTCGCCTACGAGTGCCTGAGCGCAGAGGCATCGGTCACCTTCGTGCACGCCGGCGATCCCGTGCCGGATGTTTCGGGCTGCAACCTGGGCCTGTCGACCTTCACCCTGAGCGACGGCGCGTCGTCGCGGTCGTTCGATGTCGTGCACCAG
>DATLGA010000063.1:0-13494 GCA_035540715.1 Candidatus Limnocylindrales bacterium
GTCTTCATCGGTCCGCACGTGTGCTTCACGAACGACCGCGTGCCGCGCGCCGTCAACGTCGACGGCTCGCCGAAGTCCGATGACGACTGGGAGGTCGTTCCGACGCTCGTCCGGACGGGCGCGGCCCTGGGGGCCAACAGCACGATCCTGCCCGGCGTCACGATCGGCCGATGGGCGATGGTGGGCTCGGGGAGTGTCGTGACGCGCGATGTGGCCGACCACGAGCTGATCGCGGGCAACCCCGCCCGCCGGCTCGGCAGCGTCTGCCCGTGCGGGCAGCCGCTCCGCGACGGCGACGATGGGCGAGGCTTCGCCGGTCCGTGTCCCGGCTGCGGCAACGCGTTCCCTCCGGAGGACGCGGCGTGAAGGTCCTCACCGTGGTGGGGGCCCGGCCTCAGTTCGTCAAGGCGGCCCCGGTCTCCCGTGTGCTGCGACCCGGACACCGCGAGGTGCTCGTCCACACCGGGCAGCACTACGACGAGTCGATGAGCGCCACCTTCTTCCGCGAGCTCGAGATCCCCGAGCCCGACGTGAACCTGGGCGTCGGCGGAGGCAGCCACGGCGTCATGACCGGAGAGATGCTGCGCCGCCTCGAGCCGATCGTCCTCGAGCATGAGCCGGATGGCGTGCTCGTCTACGGCGACACGAACTCGACGCTGGCGGGCGCGATCGTGGCGGCCAAGGTGGCGTACCCCGACGGGCGGCGGCCGTGGCTCGCCCACGTCGAGGCCGGACTGCGGTCCTTCAACCGTGTCATGCCGGAGGAGCGCAATCGCGTGGTCGCCGACCACCTCGCCGACCTGTTGCTGGCGCCGACGCCCGCCGCGATGTCGCATCTGGCCGATGAGGGCCTCGCGGCCCGGGCGGAGCTCGTCGGGGACGTGATGGTGGATGCCCACGCCTGGGCGGCGGAGCGCGCGGACCGGCATCTTCCGGCCGCCGCCGGCGAGCTCGATCGGTACGTGCTGCTGACCCTGCACCGGGCGGAGAACGTCGACGACCCGGACCGCCTGGAGCGCATTCTCGAGGGGCTCGCGATCGATGCGCCCGTCGTGTTCCCCGTCCATCCCCGGACGCGGGGGGCGCTGTCACGACTCGACCGTGAGGTCCCGCCGAACGTGATCGTCATCGAGCCGGTCGGCTTCCTCGCGATGGTCGCGCTGGAGGCACGTGCGGCGGCCATCGCCACCGATTCGGGCGGAGTTCAGAAGGAGGCGTACCTGTCCGGCGTGCCGTGCGTCACCCTTCGCGGCGAGACCGAATGGGTCGAGACGGTGGAGGCGGGCTGGAACCGCGTCGTCGACGCCGACCCGGCGGCCCTGGCCGCCGCGCTGAGCGACCCGGAGTTCATGCGTCGCGACAGGCCGCGGCCGGCGTTGTACGGTGACGGGCAGGCCGCCCGACGGATCGTCGCCGCGCTCGAACGGATCGACGCGCGAGTCGCCGGCGGCCGTGCACCGAAGGAGGTTCCGGCCTCGTGATCCCGATCGCCCGGCCCCTGATGGGGGAGGAGGAGAAGCAGCGCGTGTGGGAGGCGCTCGCCTCCGGCTCGCTCGCCCAGGGCCCGCGCGTGCGCGAGTTCGAGGAGGCCTTTGCCCGGTTCGTCGGCGTGGACCACGCGGTGGCGACCAGCTCCGGAACGACGGCGCTGCACCTCGCGCTTCTCGGGCACGGCATCGGCGACGGGGACGAGGTGGTGACGGTGCCCTTCACCTTCATCGCGAGCGTCAACAGCATCCTCTACACCGGAGCGCGGCCCGTCTTCGTCGACGTCGACGCGCGCGACTTCACGATCGACGTCGGACAGGTCGAGGCCGCCGTGACGCCGCGCACGCGAGCGATCATGCCGGTCAGCCTGTACGGCCAGCCGGCCGACATGCCGGCCATCGTCGAGATCGCCGAGCGCCGGGGGCTCGCCGTGGTCGAGGACGCCTGCCAGGCGCACGGTGCCGCCATCGGAGACCGCCGCAGCGGGACGTGGGGGGTCGGCACGTTCAGCTTCTACCCGACGAAGAACATGACCACCGGCGAGGGCGGCATGCTGACGACGAACGACGCCGGGCTGGCCGATCGGGTCTGCCTCCTCCGCGAGCACGGCATGCGGGTCCGCTACCACCACGAGGTGGTCGGGTACAACTTCCGCATGACCGACATCGCGGCCGCCATCGGCCTGGCGCAGCTGCCGAAGCTCGACGGCTACAATCGCCGGCGCGCTGAGATCGCCGCCCGGTACGACCGCGAGCTCCGCGGCGTCGTGACGCCCTTCGTCCGCGACGGGGTGACCCACGTCTACCACCAGTACACGATCCGGGTCGCCGAGCGAGATCGCTTCGCGGAACGTTTGCGGGAGCGCGGCGTCGGGTCGGCGATCTACTACCCGATCCCGGTGCACCGGCAGGAGGCCTTCGCGGCCCTCGGCCACGAGGCGGGCACGTTCCCGGTGACGGATGCGCTCACGAGCGAGGTGCTCAGCATCCCCGTCCATCCCGGCCTCAGCGACGACGAGGTCGACACCGTGATCGAGGCGGTGAACGCCACGGCCGACGAGATCGGGCCGATCACCGCGGAGGCGCGCGGTCGGTGACCGACTCGAGCGGGCCGCGCCTGCGCGCGGGTGTCGTCGGCCTCGGGATGATGGGCCGCAACCACGTGCGCGTCTGGGACGAGACGGTCGAGCACGTCGACCTCGTCGCCGTCGCCGATCCCGATCCCGCCGCCGTCCGGCGCGCCACCGCGGGACGGCGCGCCCGCGGCTTCGAGGATCCCGGCCGCATGCTCGCCGAAGAGCAGCTCGACCTGGTGAGCATCGTCGCACCGACGCGCCTCCACCGGCCGCTCGCGATCGCAGCGCTGCGCGCCGGCGTCCACGTGCTGGTCGAGAAGCCGATCGCCGCCTCGCGCGACGAGGGGATCGAGATGATGGAGGCCGCCAACGACGCCGGCAGGATGCTGACGGTCGGCCACATCGAGCGCTTCAATCCCGCGATCCGCGAGCTGCGACGGCGCCTCGCTGCCGGTGAGCTGGGTCGCATCTTCAAGATTCATGCGACTCGGCTCGGCCCGTTCCCGGCGCGAATCCGGGACGTCGGCGTGGTCGTCGACCTCGGACCGCACGACCTCGACATCATGTGCTTCCTCGCCGACTCCGAGCCGGTGCGCATCTACGCGGAGGCGGAGCGTCGCATCCACACCGACCACGAGGACCTCTTCGTCGGCCTCATGAAGCTCGCAAACGGGGTGATCGGCGTACTCGACATCAACTGGCTGACGCCGACGAAGCGGCGCACCCTGACGGTCACCGGCGAGCGGGGCATGTACGTCGCCGACTACATCGCCCAGGATCTCGTCTTCTACGCCAACCCCGACGCATTCCAGACCTGGGTGAACCGCGGCACCGGCGCGCCGATCACCTCGGTTGCCGAGGGGGAGATGACGCGTCGCGTGATCGCCCGGCGAGAGCCGCTGGCCGTGGAGCTCGAGGAGTTCGCCGCCGCGGTCCGATCCGGGGGGCCGCCGCCGGTCGATCCTCGCGATGCGCTCACCGCACTGCTCCTGGCGCGTAAGATGGTCGAGTCCGCCGAAACGGGATCCGTCATCGCCGGGGCCGAGCTGGCGGAGGCCTTGGCGTGAGGATCGCCGTCGTCGGGCTCGGGCACATCGGGCTGCCGCTCGCCGTGCAGTACGCCACGCGGGGGCACGACGTGCTGGGGATCGACATCGACCCACGCGTCGTCGAGGCGATCGGACGCGGGGAATCGCCGCATCGAGACGAGCAGGCGCTCGTCGAGCGCGTGCCCGAGCTCGTCGCGGCAGGGCGCCTGCGTGCGGCCGCCTGGGAGCAGGCGGACGGACTGCGCGAGGTGGAGGCGGTCGTCGTCATCGTGCCGGTGGTCGTCGACGAGCGGCGCGAGGTCGACTTCGGGCCCATCGACGCGGCCACGCGCGAGACCGCGGCACGCATCGGCCCGGGAACCTTGGTGGTGTACGAGACCACCCTGCCGGTCGGCACGACGCGCGACCGCTTCGGGCCGGCGCTCGCCGCCGGAAGCGGCCTCGAGCTCGATCGTGACCTGTTCCTGGCATTCAGTCCCGAGCGGGTGCTGGTCGGCCGTGTGTTCGCGGACCTGCGGCGGTATCCCAAGGTGGTGGGCGGCACGAGTGAGGCGAGCACCCGCCGAGCGGTCGAGTTCTATCGGTCCGTCCTCGACGAGGGCACCGACGTGTGGGCGGTCACGAATGCCGAGACGGCCGAGCTCACGAAGCTGGCGGAGACGACCTACCGCGACGTGAACATCGCGTACGCCAACGAGCTGGCCCGCTATGCGTCGAGGCGCGGAATCGACGTCACCGAGGTCATCGGCGCGGCGAACTCTCAGCCGTACAGCCACATCCACCAGCCGGGCGTCGGTGTCGGAGGCCATTGCATCCCCGTCTATCCGCACTTCCTGTTCAACGACGATCCCGATCTCCGGATCCCGCCCCTGGCGCGCGAGATCAACGACGGCATGGGCCAGTTCGCCGTCGATCTCGTCGAGGACCGCGTCGGCTCGCTCGACGGGGCATCGGTCGTCATCCTCGGCGTCGCCTACCGCAACGACGTGCGCGAGGATGCGTTCTCGTCCGCCTTCCGGCTCCGGGACGAGCTGCTCGCGGCGGGCGCGCGCGTCCTCGCACATGATCCGTACTTCGAGCCCGATCACCTGCGCCGGCTCGGCTTCGAGCCGTACGACCTCGGCGACCCCGAGCCGGTCCGGGTCGCGATCCTCCAGGCCGCTCACGCGGCGTACCGCGATCTCGACCCGGCGACGCTGCCAAACCTGGAGCTGTTCGTGGACGGGCGGAACGCGCTCGACCGAGCTCGGTACGAGGAGGCGGGGATTCCCTATGTCGGCATCGGGCGCTGAGGCCGCGCCGCCGCCGGTCGGGATGGCGGTGGGACGCGGCGTCTGGGTCGTGCTGCCGACCTACAACGAGCGCGAGAACCTCGAGGCCGTGGCGGCCGCGATCCTGGCGGCGCTGCCGGAGGCGTCGCTGCTCGTCGTCGACGATCGCTCGCCCGACGGCACCGGTGAGCTGGCGGACACGCTGGCCGCGCGAGAGCCCCGCGTCGCGGTCCTGCACCGACCCGGCAAGGAAGGCCTCGGCGTCGCCTATCGCGACGGCTTCCGCTGGGTGCTCGAGCGTCCGGAGACGCGCGCCGTGGTCCAGATGGATGCCGACTTCAGCCATGACCCCGGCGACCTTCCGCGCCTCCTCGCGCCGCTCATGGAGTCGGCGGACCTCGTGCTCGGCACGCGCTACATGCCGGGCGGCGAGACGGTCGGATGGCCGTGGTACCGCAAGCTCATCAGCCGTGGCGGGACGCTCTTCGCGCGCACGGTCCTGCTCCTGCCCTACCGGGATCTCACCGGGGGATTCAAGGCCTGGCGCCGTGAGCTGCTCGACGCGATCCGGCTGCGCGAGACGGCCGGCTCGGGATACGGCTTCCAGATCGAGACGACCTGGTGGGCGCATCGTCGCGGCGCGCGCATCGCCCAGGTGCCGATCGTCTTCCGCGAGCGGGTCGCCGGCGCGTCGAAGATGAGCGGCGGCATCGTGCGGGAAGCGATGCTCCTCGTCCTGGCTCTGCGCTGGCGCGCGATCCGCGACGCGGTCGGCCGCCGGTGAGCGATCCGCGGCTCGTGCGGCCGGCATCCTCATGGGATAGCATGGCGCCTCGCCGGGTCGCCATGGTCCGGACCGACCGTGCGCCGAGCCCCCGCAGATCCGAGAGCCGATGACGTTCCGATCCCGCCCGGTCCTCGACCGGAAGCACCGCCCACGCTGGCAGGACGAGCTGCGCACGCAGCAGCTCACGATCCTGGGCTTCGCGATCGCGATCGCCCTGGCGCTCGGCATCTTCGGTGCGGCGGCGTGGAACGGCTACTGGGAGAGTCACCTCCGGCCGGTCGCGGTGATCGGCGGTCAGACGGTCGATCGCAGCGAGCTGACCGAACGCGAGCGCATCCTGACCGCCGAGGCGGTGGCGACCGTGACCGAGCTCCAGGCGCAGCTCGGCGGCCCTCGCGACCAGCTCATCCAGCAGCAGATCGACAGCATCAGCCAGCAGTTCAACCAGCTCGCCACGTTCGCCACCGACTCGGTCGTCGAGTCGCGGATCCTCCGCGAACGCGCGGCCGACTTCGGCATCTCCGTCTCGGACGACGAGGTCGACGCCGCGGTCGCGGAGCGGCTGCAGGTGCCGCACCGCGTACGCGCGCGGCTCATCCTGGTGGACCCGCGGCAGGTCGACGAGGGCGACGAGACCGATGAGGGCGACGAGACCGGCGCGGACGAGGGGGACGAGGTCGACTCCGAGGACGGCGACGCCGACGAGGACCCGACCGAGGAGCAGGTGGCTGCGGCCCGCGCGGCGGCCCAGGAGGCGCGGGATCGCGTGGAGGAGGGCGAGGATTTCGCGACGGTGGCCGGGGAGGTCAGCGACGACGCGACCGCCATGCTCGGCGGCATGCTCGGATGGTTCACCCAGGACGACGCGACCTACGGCCGGTACTTCGACCTCCTCGCCGATTCCGAAGCCGGTGATCTCGTCGGCCCCGTCGAGACCGACGACGGCTTCGTCGTCCTCGAGCTCATCGAGCGGCGGGAGGCGGGCGAGGGCGAGCTGCGCAGCCTGCTCGGCCAGCAGGGCGTCAGCGAGCAGGCCTACCGCCGATACGTCGCCGACGACCTGCTGTACCGCGCGTTCGAGGATCACTTCCTCACCGAGGTGATCGGTGAGGAGCCGGAGCAGCGGCGCGTTGGGCGAATCGTGATCAACGCCACGACCGGCGAGGCCGTGCCGCAGGAGCGCGCACGTCACGTGCTCATCCAGCCCGATCCCGACGCCGAGGACCAGTCCGAGGCGACCGACGAGGAGTGGGAGGCGGCGCGCGAGGAGGCGGAGCAGCTCCGCGAGCAGCTGATCGCCGAGGACGCCGACTGGTTCGCGATCGCCGAGGAGCACAGCGACGACACCGGCTCCGGAGCGCGCGGCGGAGATCTCGGCTGGTACGACCCGGAGCAGTCGCCGTTCGTCGAGGAGTTCGCCGATGCCCTGGCCGAGCTCGACGTCGGCGAGGTCAGCGAGCCGGTGCGCAGCGACTTCGGCTGGCACATCGTCCAGAAGATCGCCGAGCGGGAGAGCCCCGACGCGTTCGCCGCCGATCTCGTCCAGCAGCTCCGCGCGGAACCCGATTCGTTCGGCGAGGTCGCCCGCCGTGTCAGCGAGGATCACGCCACCGCCCGCGACGATGGGGAGGTCGGCTGGGTCGCGCGCTACGAGCTCGACGTGATGGCCGAGGACGCGATCTTCGCCCTCGAGGAGGAGGGCGCCATCAGCGAGCCGCTCGAGGACGCGACCGGCACCATCACGATCTACCAGCTGCTGGAGACCAGCGAGGGCCGCGAGATCGAGCCGGATCGGCTCGGGACGCTGCGCGCGACCGGATTCGAACGCTGGCTCGCGAGCGAGGTCCGGGGACCCGTCGAGACGTGGATCGACCCGCAGTTCGCCACCACCGCCGGCCGCTGAGCCGATGACCGGCCCGGGCCGCCGCGTCGACGAGCTCCTCACCGAGGCCGAGCTCGATCCGGCCGAGGGAGTCCAGCTCGTCTCGGCCGACCGGCTCTCCTCCGTGGCCTTCGATCCGTCGCTGCCCCTCGTGATTCTCCGGAGCGAAGGCGCTGCCGGCGCACCGGTCCTGCCGGGACGGCATGCGCGTGGCGGTCCGGCGGCGGTGCTGCGCGCCCTGTATCCCGACGCACATCCCATCCGAGCGCTCGGCGGAGCCGGCGAGCGCGCCGTCGCCGACCTCGACGACGAGAGCCTCGCCGGCAGCGACTGGCTCGTGCCGGCGCTCTCCCCGGTCGACAACCTCGCCAGCCCGCACGGCATGGCGGCCATCAGCGCTCGCCTGCGCGCGCCGGACGGCTGCCCATGGGACCGGCGCCAGACGCACCTCAGCCTTCGGCCATATCTGCTCGAGGAGGCCTACGAGACGGTCGACGCGATCGAGCACGGGACGCCGGCCGACCTGGCCGAGGAGCTCGGTGACCTGCTCCTGCAGGTCATCCTGCACGCCCAGTTCGCGGCCGAGGAAGGCGCCTTCGACCTGACCGACGTCTACCGCTCGATCGCCGCCAAGATCGTCCGGCGCCATCCGCACGTCTTCGGCGGCCTGGAGGTCGACGGCGAGCAGCAGGTGCTCAGTAACTGGGAGGCGATCAAGGCCGGCGAGCGGGCGGAGCGTGGGAAGGACGAGGACGGCGCCTTCGGTGGCGTCGCCCGCGCGCTGCCCGCCCTGGCGGCCAGCCGCGAGATCCAGGAGCGCGCATCGGCGCTCGGGTGGGATTGGGAGACGATCGACGGCGTCTGGGAGAAGGTCACGGAGGAGCACGCCGAGCTTCGTGCCGCCGGGACCGATGACGAACGCCTCCACGAGATGGGAGATCTGCTGTTCGCGATCGTGAACCTGGCACGCTGGATGAAGCTCGACCCCGAGGAGGCCCTGCGGGCCGCCAACCGTCGCTGGGTGGCGCGCTATCGCCAGGTGGAGCAGCTCGCCGCCCAGCGGGGGGTCGAGCTCGAGGCGCTGTCGCTGGCCGAGAAGGACGAGCTGTGGGACGAAGTCAAGGCTCGATAGCCATGCTCGGGCGCGTTCGTCGCGTCGCGATCGTGGTGCATGCCGTCTTCCCCGGCGACCCGAGAGTGCGGCGCCAGAGCGACGCCCTGCTCGACGCCGGCTACGAGGTCGACATCATCTGCCTGCGCCAGGCGGGGCAGGAGCCGGACGAGGCGATCGGCGGCCTCCGCATCCTGCGGCTGCCGCTGGACCGCGGGTTCATCGGCTTCGCCTGGCATCTCGCCGAGTATCTGGCCTTCACCGCGATGGCGACCGTCCGCATGGCACGCGAGCACCGGCGCCGGCCGTACGACCTGGTCCAGGTGGCGACGGTGCCCGACTTCCTGACCGTTGCCGCCGTTCCCGAGAAGCTGGCGGGCGTGCCGCTCCTGCTCGACCTCCACGAGGACATGCCGCAGTTCTTCCGCGACCGCTTCTCCAGCCCGCTGCTGCGGCCGCTCCTCCCGATCGTCGGTGCCGTGTCACGTGGCGCTGCCGCGATGGCCGACGAGATCATCACCGTCCACGAGCCGTTGCGGCGCCTGTCGATCGAGCGGGGCGTGGAGCCCGATCGCATCAGCGTGGTCATGAACAGCGCCGACGCCCGCCTGTTCGACCCGGAGCGCCACGACCGCCGCCCGTTCATGGCACATGGCTGCCTGCGGCTGATCCACCACTCCAACCTGCAGCGCATCTACGGGCTCGACGTGGCGATCGAGGGCCTCGCCCGGGTGCGCACCGGCGTCGACTGGCAGCTGGACGTGTACGGCGATGGGCCCTGGCGCCCCCGGATCGAGGAGGCGATCGAGCGAACCGGTACTGCCGGCCGCGTGACGCTGCACGGCCGCGTGCCGATGGACGATCTGCCGGGCCTGCTCGCCGGTGCCGACATCGGGCTGGTGCCCTCGCTGGCGCAGCCGTACCTCGAGTACTCGCTCAGCACGAAGCTGCTCGAGTACGCGGCCATGGGCGTGCCCGCGATCGTGAGCGACCTGGCCACCTTCCGGCACCACTTCACCGATGCCGCCATGCACTTCGTGCCCGGCAGCGATCCGGACGCGATCGCACGCGCCGTCGAGGCGCGCGTCGACGACCCGGCCGGAACCGTCGCGATGGGTCGCGAGGCTCGGCGCCAGGTCGCGGCCTACGATTGGGAGGTCCAGAAGGCCAGGTATCTCGAGATCGTCGGTCGCATGTGCGCCCGCGGCGGCAGGCCGTAGCACTCACCCAGGAAGGGAGCACTCGGTGACCAATGCGACACGCGGCGACCTCACCGATGGCCTCGTGTTGAGAGGGACGAGTCGATGATCGAGCGTCGGGAATATCGGGGCTGGCCGAACTGCATTCGGCTGGCGAACCGCCACCTCGAGCTGATCGCGACGACGGACGTCGGGCCGCGCGTCATCCACGTCGGTCCCATCGGCGGGCCCAACCTGTTCCACGTCGCGCCGGACACGGCGGGCATGACCGGTGGCACCGAATGGCGCAGCTACGGCGGCCACCGCCTCTGGCACGCGCCCGAGGTCACGCCCCGGACGTACGCACCGGACAACGAGCCGATCCGCCACGACTGGGACGGACGCAGCCTGACGCTCGCGATGACCGAGCGCGACACCGGCCTCGAGAAGGAGATCACCGTGGCGGTCGCCGACAGCGAGCCGGCGGTCGAGGTGACGCACCGGCTGGTCAACCGGGGACCGTGGCCGGTGGAGCTCGCCCCGTGGGCGCTCTCGGTCATGGCTCCCGGCGGCGTGTTCGTGCTGCCGCACGAGGAGTACCGCCCGCATCCGGAGGTCCTGACGCCCGCGCGGCCGCTCGTCCTCTGGCATTACACCGACATGGCCGATCCTCGCTGGACGTGGGGCGCGCGCGTCGTGGCGCTCCGCCAGGATCCGGCCGCCACGACGAAGCAGAAGATCGGCGCGCTCAACTCGCGGGGCTGGGCAGCCTACGTCAATGCCGGCATCGCCTTCGTGAAGCGGTACGCCGCGGTCCCCGGTGCGCGGTACCCCGACATGGGCGCGAACACGGAGGCCTTCACCGATGCCGAGATGCTCGAGTTCGAGACCCTCGGACCGCTGACGGTCCTCGAGCCGGGCGCGCATGTCGATCACGCCGAGCGGTGGTTCGTGGCCCGGCTGTCCGGCGAGCCCGACGTCGACGGGATGGCCGACCAGCTGACCCAGCTCATCGAGCGGACCGATCGCGGCGCCGCGTGACGGCTGGCCGGCGGGCGGCGGGCCGGCCGGCACGCTACGATGCACATCGGGGCATCGAGCGTCGGGGCGTGGCGCAGCCTGGTAGCGCGCCTGCTTTGGGAGCAGGAGGTCGCCGGTTCGAATCCGGCCGCCCCGACCATGCATCCGGGGGCGCTACCATCACAGACCGATGCTGACCGCCCTGACCTTCGCCGTGGCACTCGTCGGCGGGCTGGTCGTCACCCCCGTCGTTCGCGGCGTCGCGCATCGGCTCGGGCTGCTCGACCTTCCCGGCGGACGCAAGATCCACCACGTTCCGGTTCCGCGCCTCGGCGGCGTGGCGATGGCGATCGCGTTCGGCGTCGCGGTCGGGATGGCGTCCCTCGTCTCACCGGATCTCGGCGCAACCGAGGGGCTCCGGCCGAACCGCGCTCCGGCCATCCTGGCCGGCGTCAGCGTGCTGCTGGTGGTCGGCGTCATCGACGACACGCGGGGCATGCCGGCCCTCGTGAAGCTGCCCCTCCAGATCGGCGCGGCGGCGCTGGCCTGGTGGCTCGGGCTGAGCATCGAGTTCCTCCACCTGCCGTGGGGCATGGTCGAGCTCGGTGCGCTGTCCCTTCCCCTGACCGTCGCCTGGGTGGTGGGGGTGATCAACGCCGTGAACCTGATCGACGGCCTGGACGGGCTGGCGACCGGCGTCGTGCTCAGCGTCCTCGGGGCGTTCGGCCTGCTGGCGGCCGTCGACGGCGTCGATCCCACGCTCCCGATCGTCGCGGCGACGGGCGGCGCCGCGGTCGGGTTCCTCGCCTACAACCTCCACCCCGCGTCGATCATCATGGGCGACACCGGCTCGATGTTCCTCGGCTTCGTGGTCGCGGCGCTCGGCATCTCGCTCACCCAGGACGGGGTGCATCCGGTCGCCCCGTGGGTGCCGATCATCGCCCTCGCCGTCCCGATTCTCGACACGCTGTGGGCGGTGATCCGGCGGACGGCGCGCGGCGAGCCGTTCTTCGTCGCCGACCGAGGGCACATCCACCACCAGCTCCTGCGACGTGGCCTCTCGCAGCGCGATGCGATGCTGATCCTGACCGCCGCCTCGGCCGCGCTCGCCACGCTGGCCGTGCTCGTGGCGCGATTCCGCTTCCTCTGAGGCCGTTCAGGGCTCCGGGTCGTCCGGAAGCTCCGTCGTCGGCGACGACATCCGTGTGCCGAGGTACCACCCGACCAGCTCGTCGCGCCCGAAGAGTCGCGCCATCTCGGCCCGGATCGCGTCCCGCTTCGGGATGAGCAGGTAGTTCACGTCCGGCTCGTCGGGCAGGTCGACGAAGTCGGGGTAGCCGAGCACGACGCGGTCGATGTCGGGGCCGGTGATGACCGGCAGCAGGCTCGCCAGGTCGCCGGCACGGTCGCGCGGTACGTCGGTGGTCACGGTCCGGCCGATGGCGCCGATGAGCGCGGGTAGCTCGAAGAACGTATCGGCCTCCGCGAGCTCGCGTCGCAGCGCCAGGAGCACGTGCTGCTGCCGCTCGTTGCGGTGGAAGTCGGTCTGGTGCTCGATCGTGCCGTCCGGCATCTCGATCCAGCCCTTGCGACTGCGGGCGTACGCGAGCGCGTCGATGCCGGAGTAGTGGTGACAGCCGGCCGGCAGGATGAGGGCCTCGGTCGAGGCGCGGTTGTCGAGGCTGCCGTCGAACTGGGGGTCGACGAGACGCCCCGGCAGGCAGAGGCGCAGCCCGCCGACCGCGTCGATCAGCTCGGCGAAGCCGACCATGTCCACCGCAGCGTGGTGATGGATCTCGAGGCCGAGATAGAGGCCCACCGACTCCCGGAGCGTGCGAATCCCGCACGCCGAGGCCGAACGCAGGTCGGGGCACCATGTGGCAGGATCGCGCTCGGCCTGGGCTGCGATCTCGTTGACCTTGCCGGGGTAGAGCCCTCGCACGAACAGCCGCTCGTCGGGGAGGGGCATCCACCCGGTGTCGCGAGGGACCGACACCATCACCGCGCTTCGGTCGACCGGATCGATGCTGAGCACGAGCACGACGTCGGTGAGCACGGCCTCGCGTCCCGGCGCGGCGTCGGTGCCGATCAGCAGGACGTTGAGCCGATCCGTGCCGCTCCATCGAACCGGCTGCGGGGTCGGCTCCGGCCCGGGTTCGTCGCCGCCCGCCGCCGGAGGCTGGTCCGCATCGGGCTCTGGCTCGGGCTCGCCCGCGAACACCTGCGAAAGGGTGTCCTCGAGCTGCGCCACGACGACGCCGACCCAGGCGTGCATCGCCACGCTCAGCACGACGAGCCCGAGCACCGTCGCTCCGGCCACTCGCCGCCGCCTTCCGCGGACGAGGCGCGCGGGCGTGAGGCCGGCGTGCGCGATCGCGGCAAGGCGCCAGACGAGGAGCGCGACGTTCAGCGCCATGACGGCGGCAAGGAACCCGGCCGAGAGCAGGCTGTTCCGGTCTCCGGCGACCCCGGTGACGAGCGCGGCCGCCGCGGCGAGCAGCAGGATCACCGGCACGGCGAACACGAGGGCGTCGCGCGTCCGCCCGGAGTACGCCTGCCCGAGCCCGGGAAAGGCGAACGACAGGATCGCCGCCAGCCAGGGCCGATGCGGTCGCCCCGGGCCGGGTGGGTGG
>DATLGA010000064.1:0-2089 GCA_035540715.1 Candidatus Limnocylindrales bacterium
ATGTGGGCCAGACTTTCGATGTCTACGTCGTGGACGTGGATGGCGAACGGCTCGTCCTGGACACCATTCGGTACGCCGGCACTTCGGAGCAAGCCCTCGCCGATGTCCAGCGGATCCTCGAATCGATCGAGTTCGAGCCTGCGAAGTAGGGCGCGCGGCCCGGGGCCCGGCGCTCGGACGGCATCCGCACGTCGAGTCTAGGGCCGCCCTCGCCTACCAGCGCTCCTCGTGGACGAGCTCGGACAGCGGCAGGCGGCCGCCGGCGCGGTTCGGCGCGGTCAGCTTGGACGGATCGGCCGGATGCCCGAAGGAGAGGAGGAAGTCGCAGCGGCGGTCATCGGGGAGGCCGAGCAGGCGTGACGCCAGCTCGTGGTCGTACACGGTCGCCGGCACGCTCCCGATCCCGAGCTCCCAGGCGGCCAGCACCATGTTCTGCGCGGCGCGGCCCGAGTCCCACATCACCGAGTTGTTGTAGTGGCCCTCGGCATCCGGGGTGACCAGCGCGATCGCCACCGTCGCCCCGGCGAGGTGATCGGCGTAGTGGCCGACGGCCGCGAGCTCGCGCAGGTGGTCACGGTCGCGCACCACGATGAACGCCCAGTGCTGGTCGTTCTTCGAACTGCCGGCCCGCCGACCGGCGTTCAGGATGCGCTCGAGGTGCTCCTCGGCGATGGGGTCGTCACTGAACTTCCGCACGACGCGGATCGTGTTGATCGCCTGCCAGGTCTCCATCGAGCCTCGTCCTTGGTAGGTGCTGGTGTGGTGCGCATGATCCCATGCGGCTCGAGCGGCTCGGCCTCGCACCTGGCCGATCGATCGGCCGCAGGGCGCCTACGCTCGCACTCCCGCGGCGCGTGACCGATGTGTCGGTCGCCGGTGAGCATGACAGGTGCGCCGGCGCGGCCCCGTGCCGCGCTGCGGCCGATAGATCGGACAGGCGGCGTGCCAACGCAGGTTCCCGCGCCGAATGGCCGACTGCTCGGTCACCACGGGTGGCGGCGGCCTGATGGGGTCACCGGCAGCCGTCCGTGTCACCATGCCCCCATGACATCCAGCTTCCGCGAGGCGCAGACCGCCTTCTTCGCCGACTTCTTCCGCCACTACCCAGTCCATGCCACCGAGGCTGGCAACCACGAGCACGATGGCCGCTGGCCGGATCTGACCGAGGCGGGGACCGCCGAGCGGCTCGCCTGGTTGGCCGGGGCGCGGTCGCGCCTCGAGGGCCTCGACGGCCTAGGTCGCGAGGAGGAGATCGATCGACGGGTCCTGCTGGCCACCATCGACGAGCTGCGCTTCGACGAGGAGGATCTCGACGAGCCGTCCTGGAGCCCGATCACCTACACGTACCTGCTCGGCGGCGGCCTCTTCGGTCTGCTCTCACGCGAGTTCGCTCCGCTCGAGCAGCGACTGGCGAGCGCCGCCGAACGGATGGAGGGGATCGGGGCGGTGCTCGACGCAGCGCGGGACAACCTGCTGTCGGGCCGGGGGCGAGCGGTCGCCACCTTCCACGTCGAGAAGGCGATCCAGACCATGCCCGGCGTCGCCGACCTGTGCCGGACCGCGGTCACGATGGCGGCCGAGCTGGACGGCGGCGCCACGCGGCAGCGCGTCGAGTCGGCCGCCGAGCCGGCGATCGACGCGGTCGAGTCGTTCGTCGCCTGGTTACGGGAGGATCTGCTCCCGACCGCCGACGGCGACTTCCGGCTGGGAAGGGACCTCTACGAGCGGAAGTTCCACCATCGGCTCAAGGGCACGATCAGCCCCGAGGAGCTCGAGCGCCGCGCCGCGCAGACCTATGACGAGGTACGCGCCGAGATGGCGCGGCTGGCCCGCGAAGGGTGGTCGACCTGGATGGGCGACGCGCCGATGCCCGAGGACGCCGACGAGGTCACCCGTCAGGTGCTCGACGCGATCGGCCGCGAGCACCCGGAGGCGGACGAGCTGCTCGACTTCTGCCGTGCCGAGCACGAGCGCATCCTCGCCTTCGTTCGCGAGCGGGACCTCATCGGCCTGCCCGACGATCCGCTCCAGATCATCTGGACTCCGCCGTTCCTGCGCGCCTTCGGCGGCGCGATGCTCATCCCGCCCG
>DATLGA010000065.1:0-3279 GCA_035540715.1 Candidatus Limnocylindrales bacterium
GACAAGTACACGCGAAACCACTCGAGCCGCGTGAGCCACATCGCCGAGGCGATGTGCCGCGTGATGCGGCTGCCCGAGAGCGAGATCGAGAAGATCAAGTGGGCCGGCCTGCTGCACGACGTCGGCAAGATCGGCATCCGAGACAACATCCTCCTCAAGGAGGGGCCGCTCGACAAGCACGAGCGGATCCTCATGAACCAGCATCCGACCATCGGTGCGGAGATCGTCGAGCCGGCGACCCAGCTCTCGGCCGAGGCGCCGCTGATCCGCGCCCACCACGAATGGTTCAACGGGTCGGGCTACCCCGATGGCATCGAGGCGCTCGACATCCCGCTCGGCGCACGAATCCTCACGATCGCCGATGCCTACGAGGCGATGACGAGCGCCCGTCCCTATCGCAAGACGCCGCTGACGCACGAGCAGGCCGTCGACCAGCTCGAGAAGTTCGCCGGGATCCAGTTCGATCCGGAGATCGTCCCGATCCTCGTCGGATTGGACCGCCGCATCCTCGACCGGCCGCCGGACCGGGAGGACGAGCTGCCGACGATGCTCCACCAGCCGGACCCACGCGACCGACCGGAACCCGACGTGCAGACGAGGCCCGCCCTGGCCTCGGACGATGTTTCTTAGCACCATCCTCCTGGCGCTCATCGTGGGCGCCCTCGCCGGGGGAGGACTCCCTCGACTCGCAGACCTTCGCCTTCGCTGGACCGTCGTCCTCCTCGTCGCCCTCGCGCTGCGCCTGGGTGCCGGATTCAGCCGCGAGCTCGGGCTCGCGCCGGACATCCCGGTGGGCTGGGCCTTCATCGCGGCGTACGGCCTGATCTTCGCGTGGCTCTGGCAGAACTGGCGCGTGCCGGGCCTGCAGATCGCGGCGGTCGGGATCGGCGCCAATCTCCTTGCGATCCTGCTCAACGGCGGCCAGATGCCGATCTGGGCCGCCGCGTTTTCCGCGGCCGGGTTCACCGAGGCCGACATCGCCAACGACCCGTTCCACTTCCTCCTGAGGGCCGATACGGTCGCCGAGTTCGTAGCCTCGGGCGGCCTGTTCGGCGACGTGATCCCGCTCCCGATCCCGGTGATCCGCGACGTCGTCAGCATCGGCGACGTGATCCTCGCGATCGGGATCTTCTGGGCGATCGTCTACTCGATGACCCGGGCCGACGCACCGTCGCGCGGCACGTACGTGATCGGCGGCAACCCGGCCATTCGCCCGGGAGCGGCCTCGGCCACGAACGTCGGCGTCCCATACGGCGAGCCGACCCGCATCGCGCCGGAGATGACGCGCGCAGAAGCCGCCGACGCCGGCGTGCGGCGCCAGTCGCCGTACCTGCGCCTGGTTCGCAATCGGAACTTCTCGCTGCTGTGGGTCGGACAGGTCGTCAGCCTGATCGGCGAGCGGATCCACATCATCGCGCTGCCCTTCCTCGTACTCCAGGAGACCCGTTCGGCCCTCGAGGTGGGTCTCACCTTCGCGGCCACCGCCGCCCCGAACCTCCTGCTCGGCCCGCTCGCCGGCGCGCTCGTGGACCGATGGGACCGCCGGATCACGATGATCGCCTGCGACCTCCTCCGCGCGGTCCTGCTCCTCGCCGTGCCGTTCGCGATCGGCATCGACGTCGCCCTCGTCTACCTGCTTGCCTTCCTGATCGCCACGATCACCCTGCTGTTCCGCCCGGCCAAGACGGCCGTCATCCCCTCCATCGTCGAGGAGCGCGACCTGGTGACCGCCAATTCGGCGAGCAGCGTGGCCGACACCGCGGCCGACCTCGTCGGCCTGCCGCTCGCCGGCGTGATTGTGGCCACGCTCTCCGGTTCGCTCGAGCTCGCCTTCCTGCTGGGCGGGGCGACCTACGTCGTCAGCGCCATCCTCCTCGCGGTCATGAGCACGCCGCGCCAGGATCTGCTGACCAGCCCGTTCCGCCCCCGCGCCGTGTGGCGAGAGGTCGTCGAGGGATTCCGGTTCCTGCGCCGCCAGACGGAGCTGTTCAGCAACACGATCGTGTCCGCGGTCGCCCAGGTGGCGGTCGGCGCCGAGATCGTGGCGACCGTGCCCTACACCGAGCGCGTGCTCGACCTGACCGTGGGCCTCGCCGACCCGGAGCAGGTGTACGCGCTGCTCCTCACCGCCGTCGCCCTGGGCTCCGTCTTCGGCGGCGTGGCGGTCGGAGCCATCGGCGAACGGATCCCGAAGGGACCGATGATCATCTCGGGCTTCATCGGGATGGGGCTCACCCTCGTCGTCGCGGGCATGCTGACGAACCCGTACCTGGCCATCGGCGTGTTCTTCTTCACCGGGCTGTTCAACATGGTCTTCATCATCCCGACCATCACGCTGTTCCAGCAGCGCACGCCGCAACCGCTCATGGGGCGCGTCGTGTCCAGCCGCCAGGCGCTCGTCTTCGGCGCGATCGCGCTTTCGATGGGCCTCTCCGGCTGGCTGTCGGACCTCATCGGCGCCGATGTCGTCCTCATGGTCGCCGGCGCGATCTGCGCCCTCGCCGGCGCCACCGGGCTGCTGATCCCGGCCATGCGAAACGCCAGGTGATCGGCGTGCCCGCCATCCGATCTGCTACCCTTCGCGCGCCGTGGGACTGATCCTCGACCTTGCGGTCGCGGCGCTCGCGCTGGTGGTCATCGGCTCGCTGGCAACCCTCGCCTGGACGCTCGCCGTGAGCGCCGTTCGCGCCACGCATCGTGGCCGGCAGCGAGTGGCTGCCCGACGACGCCAGGTGGCCGATGCGGAGGCACGCCTCCCCGTCCTTGCCGCGCGCGCGGATGCCGCTCTGATGGCCGCGATCGCTCGCTCGGCAGCAGGGCCGGACGGCCGGGTCCATGCCCAGGCAGAACCAGCGTCCCCGCCGATCGAAGAGACACCGATCACATGACGAGCACCGACCGCGACCGCGACCCGAAGCGCCCCGCCGGCGGCTACCGCGGCACGCTGCCGGCCCGCGATGACCGCCTGGCCCGCACGTGGCTCATCATCATGGGCATCATCTTCGTGTCGATCTTCGTCCTCGCGTTCATCGGCGTGCCGTCCCGCCTCATCCCCGATCCCACGCCCGTCCCGGTCCCCACGCTCGCTCCCACGCCGGCCGAGACGGAGGCGGAGACCGACGGCGCGGAAGAGCCCACGGAGCCCGCACCGTCGCCGACGGGATAGCTCGCGGGCGCGTGGCTCGTGAGGCGGGTGGCTCACCGAGCAGGTGGCCCGTCGCGGCGTCTCGTCCCTCGCGACGTACGCCCCGTCACTCACCACGTTCCCCCGATCATCTA
>DATLGA010000066.1:0-3818 GCA_035540715.1 Candidatus Limnocylindrales bacterium
CGACCGTACACGTACGTTCCTTCCAGCCGCACCTCGCCGATCCAGCTCGGCGTCAGGTCGATCGGCCCCACCACGGCCGGTCCGCCGGCCAGGACGATCCGCCCCCGGGGTCCCGCCAGCCGCAGCGCCAGGTCCAGGCTCGAGCGGTCACCGACGCAGTCGTACACGACCTCGAAGCCCTCGCGATAGCTCGTGCCGCCGTCGAGCGTCCGATGCCCGCGTGCCTCGGCGGCCCGCGCCGCGCCGCTCTCATCGGCGACGACCTCGTCGGCTCCGAGCCGGCGCGCCAAGACCTGCTGCGCCGCATGGCGCGCGAGGCACACCGTGCGGGACCGCGCGCCGAGCATCCGAAGGGCCGCGACGTGCAGCAGGCCGAGCGATCCGCCTCCGAGCACCAGGACGCGCTGCCGCTCCGACGGCACGTCGCGCAGCACGGCATGGAGCGCCACGGCCAGCGGCTCGACGAGCACCGCCTCCGCGTCGTCGAGCGATTCGGGCACGCGGTGGAGCTGGGACCGATGCACGAGCATCTCGTCGCCCCAGGCGCCGGGCAGGTCGCGGCAGTACCCGAGCAGGAGCCCCGCGGCAAGCAAGCCCTCGGTCGGGCGCAGGCAGGTCGCAGGATGGCCGTCGGCGCACTCGGGACACGAATCCAGGCCCCGCACCTCGCACCCGATGACCGGGTCCACGACGACGCGGTCGCCCGGCGCGACGCCCGCCACGGCGGTGCCGGCCTCGTCCACGGTCCCGACCACCTCGTGACCAAGCACCGCCGGGAAGGATACGAACGGCGACATCGCCGCGCTCGCACGGCCGGTCAGCAATGCCAGGTCCGTCCCGCAGATTCCGGCCAGCGCCGGCCTGACGCGCACCCACTCGTCGCCGGGCAGCGGCCGGCGATCGTATCTCCGCAGCGTCAGCCAGGGCATCCAGCCGGCGCCGGCGAGCCGGGGCAGCCGCGGCCCGAACAGGCGCAGCGCGCGCTCGTTCGTCGACGAGGCGGCGAGGCGAAGCCCGAGCCCCCGAACCGAACGGTTGGTCAGGTCATCGGCACCTGTCGCAGGATCTTCCCGCCGACCCGCTCCAGGATCTCGTCGAGGCTCGGGCCCGTGACGGTCACGCCGTGGTTCTTCATCCCGATCACCGCTCGGCCCGGCTCCGGCTCGCGGTTGATCAGCACCGCGACCTCCTCCGCCAGCTCGTGGGTCCCGCATGGATAGACCGTCTCCGTCGAGGCAATCCCCTCCATCCAGCCGTGGACGTGGAGGATGGCGTTGATCTCGGGGTGCTCGCGGTAGATCATCACATGCTCGACGGCGTCGACGCTCACCCGGCGCGGATCACTGACGTGCGGCGGATGGCTCAGGTGGATGACGCCCCGCTCCTCGTCGTACCCGGTCACGAAGCAGATCTCGGTGCCGATCTCCTTGAGATGGCTCTTGTCGACGCCGCTGGCGCTCATCCAGAAGCGCTCGCGATCGTGCCGGGCGCTCACGTTCCCGTAGGAGAGGCCGCCGATCCCGAAGAGGCGCTTCACGTGGCGCATGTCCTCCTCGGACAGGAGCTTGTCGATCGGCCAGGGCGCCGGCAGCAGGTCGAGCTCGGCCAGGTAGAGGCCGGTCCGGTACATCGCCTCGGTGTGCTCGTCACCGTTCCAGAGCTCCTCGGGCAGGTCGGGGTGGAACTCGTTGTTGATGACGAGCCGCGAGTCGATGAGCGGAATGAGCCTCTCGACGACATCGGCGAAGAACGCGTCCTCGTCGTCCATCGCCGGGAAGCGGTGGAAGCCCTGCTCCATCGTGATGAAGTACGCGACCGGGTCGTCCCCGGCCCGGACGATCGGGATGAACACGTTGGAGAGCGACCGGACGAGCAGGGAATACCCCGCCGCCAGGACGTCGTCGGGCGCCTCGGTCAGCTCGGCGACGCCGACCACGAAGATGTCCTGAGACCGGCGACGGAAGCCACGCGGTGCCTCGGCATCGACGGCATTGAGGACGACTCGCACGTCGGACCCCATGCCGTCGCCGTTCAGCCCGCTGCGTTCGACGGGATGCCCGCGCTGCTTCAGGCGGCGCGCGACCCCCTCGACGAACCACTCGATGACGCGACCGTTCGCCTGACCGGTCAGCGTGACCGCTCCTGTGACCTCCATCGGCCCTCCCTTGCTCAATGTGCTTGGCCGCTCGGTTCAGCACGAAGCTTGCCGAACGGCGTCAAGAGCTCATCCTGGCCCCCGCGCCGGACGGCGCGAACAGGGCCTCCGCCACGAGCCGCGACCATGTCTCCAGCCGCTCCCAGCCGGCCTGAAGCTCCTCGCTGGTGGCGAAGGCGCCGATGAGCTTGTCGCGCTCCCGCACCGCCACCGGCCGCCCCGCTGCCTCGACGGTGAAGACGACGCCGAGATGCACCGCTCCCACCGGGTTCGTGTCGTCGTTCAGCAGGCCGATGAGCCGGAACCCTGGCTCCCAGGCCGCCTCGAGCTCCTCGTCCCACTCGCGTCGCAGTCCGGCCAGGAGCGGGTCCTGGCCCTCGTCGACCGGGTTGAGGTGGCCGCCGACGCCGATGCTCGCCTTGCCGTGCAGCCGGGCGTCGCCGCCGGCATCGGTGCGGTGCATGAGGAACACGCGGTCGCCGTCGCGGACCACGACGTACGGGATGAGCTGCTTGAACGTCGGATCCGTCTCGGCCTTTGGGCGCTCCAGGTAGCGGCCGCTTCGCGCGACCGCGGCGCGCAGCTCGTCCAGGCCGGATGCGTCCGCCCGGCGCACGCCGAGGAAGTCACAGCCACCGGGGACGTCGGCGCGGGGCAGGACGAGCACCTGTTCGACCATCGGCGGCCAGTGTACCGCCGGGCGACGTAAGTTCCGCTGCAAGGTGAGAGGCGTACGTTCGTACCAAGCGTCGTCTGCACCGGTCCCTACTCCACTGCCCAATCTGTGGGAAGACCGGTGCACGCGGTCACCGAGACCGTCTGTACCGATGGTCATCCGACCGGATTGGTACTACGGTACCGCCTCCATCACCCAGGAGCAGCATACGGACAGGGGGTCTCGACGGACCGCTGCTGAGCCCACCGGGATTCCCGACATCATGCCCATGTCGGACTCAATCGCCCGCCGAATCCGTACTCGCCTCCGCTCGCGCTCGCGCCGCGGGCAGACGACGGTGGAGTTCGCGCTGCTCGTGCCGATGCTCCTGGTCCTCTTCCTCGGGATCGCCGACTTCGGCCGTGTCTTCGCCGCCGGGATCAGCGTCGAGGCTGCCGCACGCAACGCGGCGGAGGCGGCCGCACAGGACTACCTTCGCGCTCCGCCTGCCCCGATGGACCAGCCTCCCCCGCCCGCAAACGAGGCGTACTACGAGAAGCTGCATGAGATGGCGGCCAGGACGGCGTGCAGGGAAGCGCGCCTGCTGCCTGAAACCACATACCAGGACGGGGATCTCTGTCGCTGGACGGCTGCGCATGGGAATCCGGCCGAGGACGTCCCGGTCATCGCCGTCTGCGTCCACGACGGCGTCGACCCGCTGTGCGGGGACATCGCCTTCGGCGCCACGCCGCCCGATGAGTGCACCATCCTGCACGAGCCGATGGATCCGGCGATGGAGGGTGGTACGGAGGAAAGCCGCTACGTCGAGGTCCGCATCTGCTATCGGTTCAGCACGATCATCAACATCCGAGACCTGTCTCTGCCGTTCGGCTGGGGGATCTCGATCGGCGACGTGTACCTCCAGAAGCAGCGCGTCTTCGCAGTTGGCTACTACCCGCCACCGCCGACCCCGGAGCCCCCACCGCAGCCGCCACAACCGCCGGACGG
>DATLGA010000067.1:0-10640 GCA_035540715.1 Candidatus Limnocylindrales bacterium
CACCGAGAGGCTCACCGTGGGCGGCACCGGGCGGCCGGCCGTGACATGCTTCTCGGCTACCCACTCGCGCAGGTTCGACGACCGATAACCGAATGCCGCGTCGGCGGCGAACTCGGTCTCGGCCACCGGCGTCCGGACGCCGTTGCGCTCGAGCAGATGGACGTCGTCGCGGGTCAGGCGGCCACCCTCGGCGAAGAAGGGCGCCAGGAGGACGCGAGCGTCGGGCCGGCCGATGGCCTCGGCGATCGCGAGCGTGTCGGCCGGGAAGTGGCCGCGAAGGGTGGAGTCGGAGCGCGAGATGATGCTGATCGGCGTATCGACCCGGTCGGCGGCGTCGTGCGCCGCGCGGGCCGCGTCGGCGGTGACGGCCACCGCATCGGCCTCCTCCAACGCCCGCGCGTTCGTCGAGAGGAAGATGGCCGGCTCGCCCGCGGCGAGGTGGCGAGCGATCCGGGCGGCATCCCACTCGGTCAGGACCGGCAGGTCGCGCACGGTCTGGGTCCCGGTCGGGTCATCGTCGAGGATGACCGCCGGCCGGTGCGTCGCGCGTCGTGCGAGCTCGGCGAGCGGTGTGGGTGCTTCCCCCGGTTGTCGCCCAGCGGCGCTATCGGCCACGAAGCAGGTCGCGCATGCGCTCCATGCCAAGGCGCGGGCTCGTCAGGATCGGCGTCTCGCGCTCGTCGGCGGACAGCGTGTCGATCACCCGGGCCATCGACGCCTGGGCCAGCACGATCACGTCGGCCCAGGCGAGCAGCTCCCGCAGGCCGTCGCGCACGAGCTCGTCGTGGCGGTCGGTGTCTCCGTCCCGCAGCGCCTCGAACGCGCCCTCGCACACGCGCTCGCGGACCTCGACTTCGCGCGCCGACTCGGCGGCCACGAGGCGGATGAGCTCGCCGGTCGGCTCGAGCGTCGAGCGCAGGGTCGCCAGGACGCCGATGCGGCGGCCGCGCTGGACGGCCTGCTCGGCCATCGCCTGGTCGACGCGAAGCAGCGGGACGCCGGCGAAGCGGCGAGCGGCGTCGACGGTGCCGCCCATCGACGAGCACGTCACCAGGATGGCGTCGGCGCCGTGACGCTCCGCGGCGGCGAGGTGAGCGAACAGGCGTCGAGCCGTCTCCAGCGACACGCGCCCGTCGGCGGTGGCGTCCCGAAGGAGCGTCTCGTCGACGATGTCGAACGTCTCGACGTCGGGCATGAGCTCCCGTCCGAGCTCGCGGAAGCGCGGCACGAGCGCCGCGACGGTGTGGACGAGGGCCAGCCGGCGGGCATCGGTCATGCGGCGCCTTCCCGCAGGCGGCGTGCCTCCCAGCGCGACCAGGCGTCGCGGATGGCGGCGTAGTCCTCGTCGGCGAACGCCTCCCCGCTGTGGTCGATCCCGGTGGCGTAGTAGAGCGCCGGGACGCCGAGACCCGGCTTCGCATCGAGGTACGAGCGCCACTCGGCCTTCGACGGCATGCACCAGTCGTCGGTGTCGATCAGCCATCCGGGGTCGGCCGCCGCCGCCACTCGGGCTCGGTGCCGCATCTGCGGGACGGCCTGCGGATGCGGCTCGGGGTCGTCGAAGCGCAGCAGGTCGTTGAGGCGGATCATGTCGGTCACGTCGGCGAAGTGGGGGCTCGGGGTATGCGTGACGACCAGCGCATCCGGCTTGGCCTCCTTGGCGAACCGGTACACGAGCGCCAGGAGCCGGTGCAGCAGCGCCACGCCCCAGGCGTCGCCCGCACGGTCGAGCCCGGGGCCCGATGGCGTCTGCGCGGTGAAATCGACCTTCAGGCCATCCGCGTCCAGGCCGTCTCTCCCGAGCATGCGATGCAGTGACTCGCGCAGGATTGCCCGGTACGCCGGGGCATCCGGATCCGCGGCAACCCGATGCCCGAGCCGATCGGTGACGCACGCCTCCGGCGGCAGGCCCTCCGGATCCCAGGCCCTGAACCAGAGCAACACGCGCTGGTCGTCGGCGTGCCGCTCGGCGATCCAGGCGCGCAGGTCCGGCCAGCGCTCCGCGTCGACCTCGTTGCGGCCGTAGGCCGTCTGCCACTTGTCGTCGATCGTGATCGTGCCGGGCACGATGCCGTGCTTGGCCAGGGTCGCCAGCGACCGGTCGTACAGCTCCTGGCGCGCGTGCTCGAACGGGGTCGTCCCCGCCAGCTTCGCCTGGCGGCACTGCTCCCCCCAACCGCAGAAGATCGGTCGCGACCACCATGCGGCCGCCGAGCGCTCGACGGTTGGCGCCAGCCCGGCGGCCCGCAGCCGATCGGCATGGCCGGCGATGGCCGTGTACGGGTCGGCGACCCCGAGGCGGATGGCGACGAGCGGAGTCGTGAACGCGCCGTCGACGGCGGTCTGGGAGTCGTAGGCGAGCAGCAGGCTGAACCCGCCGAGGAACGGCGCGTACCGCAGCTCGGTGAAGGTCGAGGACGCGACGTCGGTGAGGAGCTCGAACGACTGCCATGGCGCGCCGGCCGGGTCGTCCGGTTCGGCGATGTCCGACGAGCTGCCGGCCAGGAGGAACGGTGCCGGGGTGAAGAACCAGTGACCGCGTCCCGGCGCGCTGCCGCCGATCACGCCGATCGTCGCGGGCTCGGAAGCCGGCTGGACGATCCGACGCGGGTCGTCCGGCGACGGGTTGAGGAGCGTGCGTGCCCCCCACTGGCTGTGGAACAGCCCGCCGCCCCAGCGCGGGTTCCCGGTGTACCAGCCGCCGAGCAGGCGGACATCGGTCAGCCGCGCGGCCCCGTGCACCGTCGCGTCGACACGGACGTCGTCCGACCGGCACTCGAGGCGGATCTGCTTCCGTGCCCACGTCGTCGAGGTGGCCTCGATCGTGACGGCGCACCCGTCCGGGGTCTCGGCCAGGACCGGCGGCGCCATCGCGAGCGTTCCGTCGAGGCCGCGATCGGAATCGAGGGCGGCGAGGAGCATGAGCCGCATCGGCTGACCGCCGGCCGGGTCGGTCAGGCGCGCGACCGGGTTGGCGCGCTCGACCTCGAGCCGATAGGCGGCCGTCTCGACGGTGATCCGATCCGGACCGTCCTCGACCCTCATCGGGTCCGGACCGTGACCAGCGCCTCCGCGTGCTGACCGAGGCGCCGATCACCGACCGTCAGGTCCGCGGCGATCCGCGCGCGGCGCATCGGCTCGGGACCGGCTCGCAGACTGAAGCGGAGCGTGTCGCTGGCTCGGCCGTCGAGCTTCACGGCGTGCACGGCGGGATCGGCCAGCCATCCGGGGGGCGTGATGAGCTCGACCCTGACCTCCTCGCGCTCCGGGAACGGGTTGCGGACCCAGACCTCCACGTCGAGCACGCCGCCGGCCGGCACCTCGGCCCGATACGGCTCGATGCGGGCGGCGAAGCCGTCGAGCCCGAGGTCCACCTCGTCGAGCGGCAGGAGGGAGCGATGGAGGTCGCGGAACAGCTCGCCGCGGGTGGCGAGCATGTCGAGGTAGTCCGGGGCCACCCATCGCGGCGCCCAGTGGCCGCCGACCATGAGCTCCGGGCCGAGCCGCCGATACAGCTCCGCGGATTCGACGAAGTCGTCGAGCGTGACCCGGTTCTGGTAGATGTAGTTGAGTCGCTCCGGGAACGGGTGGCGGCCCCATCCGAAGTCCTGCTGGTCGCCGCTCACGACGACGCGCGTGCCGTCCACCTCGAACGAGTACGCGGCCGCGAAGGCGGTGTGTCCGCGCAGCTCGTGGACGCCGATCTCGTACTCCTCCCATCGGACCGTGCCGCCGATGGGCAGGACGCGATCGACGGGAATCGGCTCGTACCAGAGGCACGGCAGGTCGTAGCGAGTCGGGCGCTCGAGCACGTCCGAGAAGTTGTCCGGCGTCCAGACCTGCGTGCCCTCGACCTGGCGGAGGAGGTTCATGCCGGCCACGTGATCGTCGTGGTAATGGGTCGGGATGGCGACGTCGATCCGCTCGATGCCCTGCTCCCGCTTCAGCCGCTCGATGGTGTAGAGCCATGGCCGCCGGCCGGGGCGGTCCGTACCCGCGGGCAGCCCGGTCGTGAAGTCGTATCCGTAGTCGAACAGGAGCGCCTTGCCGGTCGCGCTCTTCAGGACGTAGCCGTACGACTGGCTCGTGCGGTTGTGGAGCAGGTTCGGAGTGAGGGAGACGTACGGCATCTCGAGCCACTCGCGCAGGTCGATGTGCGACCCGCGGAAGTCGAGCATGCGCTGGAGCTCCGACACGGTGGCGTCGATCGCGGCGGCCGGCTCCTCGATGGGGTCGCCGTGCGAGGGGAGCAGCAGGTCGAGGTCGAGCTCTCGCAGGGCCAGGAGCGAGAGCATGGTCGAGGCGACGCCCTGGATCTCGCCGTACGACCACATCGTCGCGGCGAGCGACCAGACCTTCCCCGGTGCGTAGATGAGGTCGCCGGTGAAGGCGACCCGGCGCTCGCCGACGCTCGTGACGTAGCTCACCGATCCGACCGTGTGCCCGGGCGTCGGCAGCGGCAGCACTTCGCAGCCGGCCACCTGCATGGGCCGGTACTCGGTCACCGATCCGGTCACCGGCACCGACTCGAGCAGCGAGAACCGGTCCTCGCGGGTGTTGTAGTTGTTGTCGATGCCGCGTGCCTGCCAGCGTGGCTCGATCTCGTCGATCAGCTCGCGCTCGACCGGCGGCACCCAGATGTCGATCCCACTCCGGGCGGCGCGCCCCAGCCCCTGCACCTGGTCTCGATGGTGGTGCGTCACGAGCACCGCACGCGGGGACGCCTGCCCGTCGTCCGCCAGCCGATCCAGGACCGCGCCGGAGCCGAAGTCGACCATGTACGACTGCTCGCCGCTGCGAACGACGTAGACGTTGCAGGTGTCGCGCAGGAGGGAGAGGTTCGGGCTGATCTGGGCGAGGGCGGCGAGCACGAGATCCCAGTCTATCGAGCGGTTCTCCACTTCGTGAGGCTGCTTCGCGCCGGGCGGCAGAACGCCCCGCTAGGCTGTGTGACGATGTCCATCACGCCCGGTGCGCCGATGCACCACGCCGTCCGATGAGCGCGGAGCTCGTCTGCGTGGGCCTGGCGACGCGCGACCTGATCGTGTCCCTCCCGCGCTGGCCGGAGCCCGACGGCCGGCTCCTGGCCGAGCCGATGCGCCGCGCCGGGGGCGGGCCGGCGGCGACGGCCGCGGTGGCTGCGGCGAGACTCGGCCGGGACGTGTCGTTCATCGGCGCGGTCGGCAGCGACTCCGCCGGTCGCGCCGTGCGCGACGAGCTGGAGGCCGAGGGCGTCGACGTCTCCGGCCTCGAGGAACGAGCCGGAGCGACGTCGGAGAGCGTCATCCTGCTGGATCGCTCGGCGGCGACGCGTTCGATCCTGCACGCCCCCGGCGCGGCGCTCGACGACCTGCCCTCACCGGCCCGGGCGCGGTGCGAGACGGCGCGCTGGATCCACGTCGACCATGCCGGCTGGCCGCTGGTGCCGGGGTTGCCGCGCGAGCGCATCTCGATCGATGCCGGCAACCCGGTTCCCCGGCTCGACCTGGCGGGTATCGGCCTCTACGCGCCGACCGAGGCGTCGCTCCGCGCGCGGTACGGGGGCGCGTCGCTCGGCGCGTGCGTCCTGGCGGCGCTCGACGACGGCGCGCACCGGGTCGTGGTCACGCTCGGGCGTGCAGGAGCGGTCGCCGCCGACGCCGGCGGAGCATGGCGGGTCGGACCGGCCGAGGCGGAGGTCGTCTCGACCCTCGGTGCCGGCGACGTGTTCCACGGCGCGCTCCTCGCCGGCCTGCTCGAGGGCCTGAGCCTGCCCGAGGCGCTGCGCATGGCGAACGTCGCCGCGGCGCTGTCGTGCCGCGGCCTCGACGGGCGCGAGGCGATCCCGTCCCGCGAGGAGCTGCGTGGCGCCGTGGCGCACGCGCCGGCCCCGGAGCGATCAATGCTGAACGAGGAGCCATGATCGACCGCACGACCTACGAGAGCCGCCTGCGCCGCATCGCGCGACCCACGGGCGCCTTCGCCATGGTGGCGATGGACCAGCGCGAGTCGCTGCGCGCGATGTTCGCCGAGCGGATGCCCGGCGAGATCGAGCTGGAGCGGCGCGTGGCCTTCAAGGTCGCGGTGGCGCGGATCCTGTCACCGCATGCCTCGGCGATGCTCGTGGACGCCGCCGAGGGCCTCGGGCCGATTCTCGAATCGAGCGTCCTGGATGCGGGGTGCGGCCTCATCATCGCCGCCGACGATCTCGTCCAGCCGATCGGCGGCGCGGTCGACGACACGCGCCTCGACCCGGAGGTCGACCTGCGCGACGCCGCCGAACGGGGCGCGGCGGCTGCCAAGCTGCTCGTCATCTGGAAGCCCGACCGGCAGGCGTCGGTGCGGGCGGAGCTCGTGGGTGCGTTCCTCGAGCGGTCCCGCCAGGCCGGCCTTCCGGGCATCGTCGAGGGCGTGGTGCGTCCCCCGGCCGGGACCGATGAGGCCGATTGGGCCGAGCGGGAAGAGGCGCTGCTCGAGGCGACGGCCGAGTTCGGCGCCTACCGACCGGACCTGTACAAGGCCCAGGTGCCGCTGAACGGCCGCGGCAACCGCGACGAGATCACGGACCGATGCCGGCGCATGACCCGGGTCCTGCCGTGCCCGTGGGTGGTCCTCTCGTCGGGCGTGTCGATCGACGACTTCCCCGGGGCGGTCGAGGCGGCCTGCCGCGGTGGCGCGTCGGGGTTCCTGGCCGGCCGGGCGGTCTGGCGTGACGCGATCGGCCCGGATCCGGAGCCCGCGCTGCGCGACCGCTCCGTGCCCCGCCTCCGGCGCCTGGGCGAGGTGGTGGACGCGACGGCGCGTCGCTGGATGGACGCGCCGATGCCGGTCGCGGACTAGGTTCGGCGCGGGCGCCACTCGCGCCGGCAGCGGTGGGACGTCAGAGTTCCGCCGCCCAGTCCATCGGTTCCGGTGGCTCGAACGTGCTCGTCACCTCGAGCGATCGTCCGGCCTCCCCGGCCCGCAGGATCGTCTCGATCACGTCGATCACGTGCGCGGCGTGGGCCGCATCGGTGCGCGGGCGCCGCCCGCCGATGACGGAGGCCGCGAGCTCCTCGAGCCCGGCGGCCCACGGCATCGTGACGTCCGGCTCGCGGAGCAGGGGAGCCGGCCGGTACGGCTCCCCGTACGGCGCGTGCTCGAACGTCCCCCCGAACTGGAACCAGGTGGACAGCCAGATCGAGCCGGCATCGCCGTGGATCTCGACCCCCCGCTGCCGGGCGGGATCCGGGACGTAGAAGTCGACGGTGAGGCGCGTCACCGGCCCGGAGGCATGCTCGAGCGACGCGACGACGTAGTCCGGTGCGACCGCCTCGAACGCGCGTCCGTCGGTCGTGCGCCGCTCTCGGAGCAGGTGGTGGGCATCGGCGGTGGCACGCGTCACCGGCCCGAAGAGGCCGGTCAGCAGCGTGATCGGGTAGATGCCCACGTCGTAGAGCGGCCCGACCTCGTAGAACCCGGCCGGGTCCGGATGCCAGGTCTCGATGCGGCCCCAGTTCACGTCGGCGAACGCGAGGCGCACCTCGCCGAGGCGACCGTCGTCGATCCATCGGCGTGCCGTCTGGACGAGCTCGCCCATGACGACGATCGGCGCCGCCCCGAGCCTCACTCCGCGATCCTCCGCCAGGTCGACGAGCGCACGCGCCTCGGCCGCGGTCATCGCCATCGGCTTCTCGCTGAAGACGTGCTTGCCCGCCTCGAGCGCCGCCCGGGTGACCGGCACGTGCGCGCGATGCGCCGTGAGGTTCGCCACCACGTCGACGTCCGGGGTGGCGAGCAGCGCCTCGAGGTGATCGACCCCGCTCACGCCGTGCCGCTGGGCGAAGGCTTCGGCTCGTGCTCGATCGAGATCGGTGACGCCCACGAGGCGCAGATGCGGCTGGCGTGCGATGTCCTCGGCGTAGGCCCCGGCGATGTTCCCGCAGCCGACGATGCCGACGCCGAGCGCCTCGCTCACGCGGCGGCCAGCCAGTCCGCCAGCTGCCGGCGCGCGGCGCCGATCTCGGGGCGTGGGTCGCCGTGATCGGGCTCGTGCTCCACGCTGATCGCGCCCGTGTACCCGATCGCGCGCAGTGCCTCGACGCAGCGCTCGAGCGGCACGACACCGTCGCCGTAGCCGCACGTCTCGTGGGGCGTGCCGGCGTGCCGGACGTCCTTGAGATGAACATGGACGACGTGCGGCCCCAGCTCCCGGATCGCGTCGGCCGCGTCGTAGCCCTGGGTCCCGTACCAACCGGTGTCGACCGTCGTGCCGATCCGGCCTCCGGCGCCGTCGCCGATCCGCTCGAGCATCTCGGCCGGCGTGCGCTCCGGGTGGTTCTCGATCCCGAGGCGAAGGTCGTACCGGTCCAGCAGCTCGACGAGCGCGTCCCGGTCCTCACCCAGAAGAGCCGATCCGCCGCCGAGCACCGGCGCGCCGACCGCGCGGGCGATGCGGCAGGTTCGCTCCATGTGCTCGGCGTCCGAGCCGAACCAGCCGGCCAGGCTCGCGACCGAAAGGTCTCGCTCGCGGAGGACGCCGATCGCGGCCTCGATGTGCCCGTCCGTGGCCCACCGCGCGGACAGGTGGGCGTCCCACAGGTCGATCGCGTCGAACCCGAGGTCGATGGCGTCGTCGCAGATGGCCGCGAAGCGCTCGCCGTACGTCTCGAGCGGCTCGAACGTCTCGTGGACCGATCGGTCGCCGGCGTCCCAGCTGGCCATGTGCCATCCGAGCTCTCGCGCCACGAAGTTGGCCGTCATGAACGAGACGGTGGTCGTCGGGCCGGTCACGCTCGGGCTCAGGACTCCGGAACGACGAACACGCGCGGCAGTCCCGCTCGCAGCTCACGAGGCGGGCCGTCGGACCCCGGGCCGTCGGTGACGAGCGTATTCGGCCCGGTCGCCTCGACACCGACCGGTGGCCGGTCGCTGGCCGTCGGCTGCAGGGTGTGGACGACGCGGGTCACGCGGTACAGCTGGCGCGCGCCGTCGGCCGCGATGTACTCGATGAGGTCGTCCACGCACGGCAGCTGCGCCCCGTGCTCGAGGTCGGCCGACCAGCCGTCCTCGGCCTCCACGACGAGGGTCCAGGGCAACGCGGCGGGCGGCCCGCCGCCCTGCTCCGGGCCGAGGTTCTCGAGACGATCCACGGGCTCGCGGGGCTCATGGGAGCTCATGTCGCCCATTCTGACGCAAGCGGAGTGCCGGACCGCTCGACGCGGCGCACGGCCGCCTGCGATGATCCGCCGATGGACGCCGATCTGGAGGAGCCGACGCGCAGCCGCCGGGAGCGGTGGTGGCGCTCGGTGTTCATCGTTCTCGCCACCGTCTACGTGGCGCTGCTCCTGGTCGGTCTCCTCGTCCAGGTGCTCGGCGGCTTCGCGCACATCGCCCTCATCGTGTTCGGGGCATGGCTGCTCGCGTTCATCCTCTCGCCGATCGTCGCGTGGCTTCGCCGCCGCGCCGTCCCGCGAGGCGTGGCGATCGCCATCGTCTACACCGCGACGCTCCTCGTCGGGGGGTTCTTCCTGTTCTACGCGGTCGCCTCGATCGGCGTGAACATGGGCCAGATGGCGGAGGACTTCCCGCTGACCCGTGCGCGCATCGAGGGGACGTTGCTCGGGTGGCAGGAGGCGGTGAGCTTCGGTCGCTTCGAGCCGAACCTCGTCGAGCTGTACCGCGATCTCGAGGCGACCATCGGCCGGGCCGTCGGCGACTCGCTGGCCGAGGTTCCGCAGGTCACCGTCGCGGTCCTCGGTGCGCTGGTGCTGGTCGTGATCCTCAGCCTGTACATGCTCGCCGACAGCGAGCGCATCCTCGCCAAGCTCGAGCGGATCGTGCCGAACCGCTACCGCGGCGAAGCGGAGATCTTCGAGCGCAACGTGTCGCTCGCCTTCGGTGGGTTCCTTCGGGCGCAGGTCATCCTCGCCGCGATCCAGACCGCCCTGACGGTCGCGGTCGTCATCCTGCTCGGCTTGCCGTACGGGTTCTTCATCGCCGTGGCGTCGGCCCTGGCCATGCTCATCCCGTTCTTCGGCCCGCCGCTGGCCCTCATCCCGCCGATCGTCGCCACGGCCGTCTTCGCGCCCGAATGGGTGCTCCTCGTCGCCCCGGCCCTGCTCGTGGTCCAGACCGTGCTCGTCAACTACCTCCAGCCGCGCCTCATGCAGGAGGCGCTCGGCATGCATCCGCTGCTCGTGCTGATCGGTCTCCTCGTCGGTGCGCAGGTGGCGGGCCTGTGGGGGGCGCTGTTCGGCATCCCGGTGCTGGCGGTGCTCAACGTGTTCTTCAACTACGTCGTGAATCTCCGTACGCTCGAGGAGAGCGCCGCCGACGAGCGGGACGAGGTCATCGAGGAGCTTCGCAGGCAGGCCCCGGACGCCGCTCCCGAGGAGCTCGTGGCGATGGCCGCCGAGCGGGTCGAGGAGTCGGAGGACGCGGCCGCCGCGGCAGGGGAGGACCGCGGAGAGGCGGCCGATGCGATCGAGGGGGTGAGCGGTGACCTGCGCGCGGCTGCCGGAGACCTGCGTGAAGCGGCCGGCGACCATCGGGCCGCGGCCAGCGACATTGGCGAGACGGCGGCCGATCTGAGGCAGGCGGTGGACCGGCTGGCCGAGGAGCGTCCTCGGGAGCCCTAGTCGCCGTCGGCGGCCACCTCCCGGTGGAGGCGGCACGAGCGC
>DATLGA010000068.1:0-24593 GCA_035540715.1 Candidatus Limnocylindrales bacterium
TGCGCATCGCGAGCCGGCGGCGCGCCGGATCGAGCGTCGGTCCTTTCGGCACGGCCCAGCTCACGAGGACGCCGTCGATCTCCAGGCGAAGGTCGTAGTGGAGAGCGGTGGCCCGATGCCGCTGCACCGTGAAGCGGCCGCCGCGCTCGACGACCTCGCCCGGCGCCGGCTCGGGCGTCGCGGCGAAGTCGCGCTTGCGCCGGTACTCGTCGAGCGGCATCCCCGGTCAGTCCGGCACGCGCAGCTCGTCGAGCGTCTCGAGCACGACCGTCCCGCCGGCCGCGCGAAGCTGGTCCTCCCTCACCGCGGCACCCGCCAGCACGCCGATGGCGACCATGCCGGCGGCGCGCGCGGCCTGCATGTCCCACGTCGAGTCCCCGACGTACCACGTGCGCGCCGGCTCGACGCCGAGATCGCGGGCAGCCAGCAGCAGCAGGTCCGGCGCCGGCTTGGCGTGCTCGACGCGGCTGCCGTCGATGATGCGCGGCTGCGTCCTTAGACCGAGCGCTTCGACCGACGCCGCGACCTGCTCGGTGCGTGAGGAGGTCGCGATCGCCCACGTCACGCCCGCGCGCTCGACACGCTCGATGGCGAGGCGGGCCCCCGGCAGCGGCCGCGGCTCGCGGTTCGCCTGGTCGAAGAGCTCCCCGGCCCGTCGGTCGACCCGCTCCGCGGCCTCGTCGTCGAGCTCACCGCCCGCCGCTCCGGCGACCTCGCGCGCGAGCCGGCGTCCGTCGATCCCGATCAGCGCTGCCAGCTGCTCGCGCGTTGCCGGGATACCGGTCTCGGCGAACACGGCCTCCCAGCCGCGGATTCGTGCCGGCACGGTATCGACCAGGGTGCCATCGAGGTCGAAGAGCACGGCGGCAGGACGAGGGAGGCGAGCCATGCCCCTACGATACCGGTCAGGCACGCCGGCGGTGCCCCGCGCCACCAGGACGGACGCCAGCAGCGGGCCGACCGCGACGACGATGAGGGCCGTGGTGAAGCCCGGCAGCGCCGGCGACCCGAGGCCCGGCAGCTCGACCGCGGCCTGGACGATCGCGGACGAGATCGACGCTCCGATCGCGCCACCGAGGAAGAAGCACAGGTTGTAGACCCCGACCGCCACCGGCTGGCGGTCGCCGCCGACGGCGTGGGTCAGCCGCGACAGAAGCGGCGCGTTGAGCAGGCCGAACCCGGCGCCCAGCATCGCAAGGCCCACCCCCAGCAGGACCGGTCCGGCACCGATGGCGGTCAGCCCGATCACGATCGGCCCGAATCCGAGCAGCGCCAGGGCCAGGCGGGTCGTGGCCATCGGGCCGATCCACGCCTGCACCCGCGCGTTGCTCGGCGAGCTGACGGCCGCCGCGAGCGCCATCGGCAGGAGGAGCAGCCCGAGCTCGATGCCGTCCAGCCCGTACGCACGCGCCCCCAGGATCGGAACGAGGACGATCGTGCCGATGTACGCGCTCAGCCCGAGGGCACCGAGCGGCACGACGGCCTGGAACACCCGATTCCGGAGGACGTCGGCCGGGACGAAGGCGTCCCGGTGGGCGAAGGCCCGGCGGACGACGAACGCGACGGCCACGAGCCCGGCACCGAGCGGGACCAGGATCACCGGATGAGGTCCGAGCAGCGGCCCGCGGTTCAGCACGAAGGTCAGCGAGAGCGCGACGACCGCCACGAGCGCCGCCCCGGTCCAGTCGATGCGCCGGGCGCCGACCGGGGCGGCGCGGCCGCGCTGCGATCGGGCGAGGACGACGACCGCCGGAATGGCAACGACGCCGATCGAGACGGCCGCCCGCCATCCGACGATCTCGAGCAGGACGCCGCCGAGCACCGGCCCGAGGGCCTGGCCCACGCCCACCGCCGCGATGATGACGCCGAGGGCGCGCGCGCGGTCTGCGCTCTCAAAGCGGCCGGCGATCAGGGCCGTGGCGAGCGTCGGGATCGCCCCCGAGCCGAGGCCCTGCACGAGCCGCGTACCGATGACCACCTCGAGCGACGGCGCGAGCGCCGCCCCGAGGCTGCCGAGGCCCAGCAGGCCGACCCCCGCGACGAGGGCCGGGATGATGCCGGTGCGGGAGGCGATGCCGCCCCACAGGGCCGTGCCCACCGCGAACGTCGCGCTGTAGCCGAAGACGACCCACGCCGTGTCGGCCGGGCCGGCGAGGAACGCGTCGCCGATCTGCGGCTGGGCCAGCGAGGCCGTGGTGTTCGTGGCGACCGTGATGGCCACCAGCGTGGCGAGCACGGCCAGGAGGGCCGCGCGGCCATCGGTCTGCACGCGCTCATCCTAGCCGCGCGTACGATGCGACCGATGCCGCTCGACCTCGCCGATCTCGATCCGGATCCGATCCGCCAGCTCGACGCCTGGCTGTCCGATGCCGAGCGGGCCGGCGTCCCGCTCGCGAACGCCTTCGCCCTGGCCACGGCCGGCGGCGACGGGATGCCGTCGGTTCGCTTCGTCCTCCTGCGGGGGCTTGGCCCCGACGGCCTCGTCTGGCACACGAACCGCGCGAGCCGCAAGGGCCGTGACGTCGCCGTCAACCCCTGGGCCTCCGGCGCGTTCTGGTGGCCGGCGCTCGAGCGCCAGATCCGCGTCGCCGGTCCGGTGCGCCGGCTTCCGGACGACGCGTCGGATGCGTACTGGCGCACGCGACCACGTGGCAGCCAGCTGGCTGCCGCCGCATCGGCGCAGGGCCAGGAGATCGGCTCGCGCGCGGAGCTCGAGGCTCGCGTGGCCGAGGTCGCCGAGCGGTACCCGGACGACGTGCCCCTGCCGCCGACCTGGGGCGGCTACCTGATGGTGCCTCGCTTCGTCGAGTTCTGGCAGAGCCGCCCGGAGCGGATGCACGACCGAATCGAGTACCGCCGCGGGCCCGACGACACGTGGCACCGCCGGCGCCTGCAGCCCTAGGCGAGCTCCTCGCCGGCGTCCGGCAGCTCGACGACGACCGCGGCGTGCCGCGGCGAGCGGTTGTACGAGGCCGCCAGGAGCGCACCGATGATGCCGCCGACCCCGCCGACGAAGACGGCGGTGACGACCGCCGCCAGCGGGATGACGAGGTACCAGCTGCTCGTCATCCAGCGCAGCAGCGCGACCTGGTCGCCGAGCGGCAGGAGCGTCCGGGCCACGCCCAAGGTGAAGGCCAGATCGCGCTGCCACTCGAGCACCGTCCCGGCGAACCAGGTCAGCAGCGCCCCGATGACGGACCCGAGCACGAGCCCGACCATCGCGCCCACCCACACGCCGGCACCGAACGACGCGCGAACGGAGACGGCCGCCAGACGGCCGTGGACGAGCTTCATCGCCGTCGTCTCCCGGTCGCGCGCCCGCCGCGCCGGGTCACGATCAGCAGGGCGAGCGACATGGCGCCGATCGAGACGCCCATGCCGTACAGGAGATAGCCGACCAATGCGCCATCCCCGATCTCGCGCTGCGGCCTGACACGCGGCCGCTCGAGCTCCGGCTCGATGGCGAGCTCGAGGCCCTGGCCGCCCTCGGTGTCGAACGCCTCCATCGCGAGCTCGCCGGCTGCGCGAAGCGTGCCATCGGGACGCATGAGGCCGAAGTCCTCGACCTCGATGCCGGTGATCTGCGTCGCGAAGTCGTGCAGCGTCCACCAGTTCGCCACGCTGACGAACCCGCTCGGGCGGTCGGCGCGGTAGCGCTCGAGCGCGCCGTACGTCTCCTCGAACACCAGGGCCTGGCGCGCCTCGTCCCAGGCCGTATCGGCCCAACGCCCGAACTCGAGCACGACGATCGGCTTGCCGGGATGGGTTGCGTTCGCCTCGCGCAACGCCCGTCGGGTGTCGGGCCCGATGCTGTCGCCGTAGAACACGCCGTAGTAGAACGTGAAGCCGGCCACGTCGAGCGGCGCGTGCGTGGGGTCGGCCGGGTCCCAGGCGTACGCCGCCTGGCCGGTCAGCCGGGTCCCGTCGATCTGGCGGTCGACCTCGTGCAGCTCGGAGAGTGCCATTGTCCGCTCGTCGCCACCGGTCGACTCGTTCGCGAGCCCGTGGAACAGGACCGACGGATGGTTCATGTCACGCAGCGCCATCTCCCGAAGCATCTGCTGCGGAATGCCGCGCCGCATCGTCCGATCGAAGATCGCGGGCGTGGCGTGGTAGAGCGGAATCTCCTCCCAGACCGCGAAGCCGAGCCGATCGGCGAGCATCAGCATCGTCGGGTCGGCCGGCTCGTGGCCGGCGCGGATGAAGTCGGCGCCGATGCGGCGGGCGTCGCGAAGCTTGCCCAGCACCTGCTCGGGCGTCTGGTGGCGCGTCCCGTGGAGCAGGCGCCCGCTCGCATCGAAGCGGAGCGACTCTGCATGGAGGCCGACGCCGCGGAAGAAGACTGCCTCGCCGTTGAGGAGCACGCGCGGTCGGATGGGGTCGACCTGGATGTGACGGATGCCGAACGTCGTCCAGTACGCGTCGGTCGCGCGAGCCTCGCGAGCGTCGAGCGGGCGATCGTTCCAGCGCGTCTCGAGGTGCAGCACGTACAGCGCGGGACGGGATGGAGACCACAGGTCGGCCTCGCCGAACTGCACCGTGAGACCCGCTTCGGCGACGCTTCCGGGGACCGGCATCTCGAGCTCCTGCTCGACCACGACCAAGGGTGCGGTGACGTCGGGCACGAGGGCCCGCGGGTCCGGATCGAGCAGGTTCTCGTCGGTCACGGTGGCCGGAAAGATCCGCGCGAGCAGCGTTCCGCGCGATCCCTCGCGCTCACCTGCCGGTCCGGCCGGGATCCCTGCCAGCCGCTCCGGCTGCGCCAGCAGGATCGTGACGTCCACCGCGTCGAGGTGCGGCGTGACGTCCGCCCGCACGATGTTCGTCGCGGGCGCCGCCTCGAGCCACACCGAACCGGTGAGGCCACCGTAGTTCCACCAGTCGATGAGCCCCCAGGGAAGAATGTCCGAGCGCGTCCCGAGCGGGATGGTGTGGACACGCACCGCCAGGACGTTGGGCTGTCCGGGCTGCAGCGTCTCGCCGACGTCGAAGGCGAACGGCGTCGTGCCGCCCTCGTGGTAGCCCAGCCAGGAGCCGTTCAGCCACACGTCGGCGACGTAGTTCGCCGATCCGAACCGGAGCGACGTGGCGCGGCCGGCCCAGTCGACCGGCACCTCGAGGGTCGTGCGGTACCACGCGCCGCCCTCGACGCCCTCGAGCGGCGGGTTCGTGGTGCCCGGCACGTCGATCGACCGCCAGGACGCGTCGTCGAACCCGGGAAGATGCCGCCCGCCGGCCTCGTCCTCGATCGCGGCCAGGGTCGCGTCGCGGTCGCCCATCGTCAGCGCGACATCGAGCTCGTCCAGCTCCACGCGCCAACGCCCGTCGAGGTCGAGGCGCGGCCGGGGCTGCCAGCCGAAGGAGGGCACCGGCGCACCGTTCTGCATCGCGACGGCCACCCCACCGGCCTCGCTGATCGTGAGGGTGGGCGCCAGCGTCCCGATCGCTCCGTTCGGCAGGCATCCGCCCAGCAGGAGCGCGGCGACCACGACCGGGCCCACGCGTCGGTGTGCCATTTCGCTCGCATCATGGCAGCGCCCAGCGGCATGTGCAGTGCGGCATACTCGCCACGTGGGCGGAATTGTGTGCGTGGTGGGCTCGATCAACGTCGACCTCGTGGTGAGCGCCGACCATCTCCCGGCGCCTGGCGAGACGGTCCTCGGTGGCCGGTTCAGCGTTCACGACGGCGGCAAGGGCGCCAACCAGGCGGTGGCGGCGGCCCGCGCCGGCGCAACGGTGACGATGATCGGCGCGGTCGGCACCGACGCGCACGGTGAGCGTGCCACGGCGGCCCTCGAGGCCGAGGGCATCGATCTGCGACGCGTTCGGCACGTGGACGCCGAGCCCACCGGCGTCGCACTCATCGTGGTCGGCCCGCGTGGCGAGAACCAGATCGCCGTCGCGCCCGGCGCGAACCACGCCTTCGTGCTCGACGAGGAGGACCGCCGCCGGATCGCGGAGGCCGACGTGCTGCTGACCAATCACGAGGTCCCGGCCGCGGTCGTGCTCGACGCACTCCGCGCGGCCCGCGAGGGAGGCGCGACCGCCGTCCTCAATCCCGCTCCCGCGAGGGCACTCTCCGCCGATGTCCTGCGCATGGGTCCGATCCTGACGCCGAACGAGCACGAGCTGGTGGTGGCGATCGGGAACGACGAGTCCGGATCGGCGCTCGAGGAGCTGATGGCGCGTCATGCCGGTCCGGTGGTGGTCACGCAGGGCGCGGCCGGCGCGCTCCTCGTGACCGATGGCCGCCAGGAGCGTTTCGAGGGCCGGCACGCCCCGGCGGTCGTCGACACGACCGGCGCCGGCGACACCTTCAACGGCGTCCTCGCCGCCTGGCTGGCGGGCGGAACGTCGCTCGACGATGCGATCCGTGCGGCGAACGTCGCGGCGTCGATGTCGGTCGGTGTGGCGGGAGCTCGCGGCGGCATGCCGCGCCGGAGCGAGATCGAGGCGTCTCTGCATGAGGCATAGCGGGCGACGGTTCGGCACGGCGCATGCGTATCGGTCCGGTGCCTTTCCTCATCATGCCAGGAGGACCGATGAACGCCATTTCCCTGCTCAAGGACGACCACGACCGGGTGAAGAAGATGCTCGCCGAGGGCGAGGAGACCACCGAGCGGGCGGAGAAGACCCGAACGCAAGTCTTCGCCAAGCTCAAGGAGGAGATGCTCATCCACGAGCGGATCGAGGAGGAAATTTTCTACCCCGCCCTCAAAGAGCACCCCAAGGCGAAGGAGATCGTGCTCGAGGGGTACGAGGAGCACCACGTCGTCGACGAGATCATGGGCGAGCTCGAGGCGACCGACGTGACCGACGAGCAGTGGGCTGCGAAGTTCAAGGTCATGAAGGAGAACATCGAGCACCACATCGAGGAGGAGGAGGGCGACATGTTCAAGCAGGCTCGCCAGGTCTTCTCGGACGAGGAGCTCGAGGAGCTCGGCGCTCGGATGATGGAGCTCAAGAAGCTCGGGCAGCAGGTGGGCGCCGCGGGGTAGCGTGCGCGACCGTCAGGGCATGACGATCGAGTTCGACGACGTCGACGTCCTGACCTTCGACTGTTACGGCACTCTCATCGACTGGGAGGCGGGGCTGCTGGCCGCGCTGCGCCCGATCCTGGGCCGCGGCGGCACCTCGCCGACCGACGATGACCTGCTGGAGGCGTACGCCGCGGTGGAGGCCGAGCTCCAGGCCGGGCCATACCGCCGATACCGTGACGTCCTGGCCGAGGGCCTTCGACGCCTGGCCGATGCATACGCCGTCGCGCTGACGCCGGACCAGGTCGAGGCCTTCTCGCGATCGGTCGAGGACTGGCCCGCCTTCGGCGACTCCGCCGATGCGCTGCGCCGCCTGGCGCACCGGTTCCGGCTCGGCGTCATCACGAACTGCGACGACGATCTCTTCGCGGCCTCCCAGCGGCGCCTCGGGGTGACGTTCGACTGGGTGATCTCAGCAGAGCAGGTGCGCAGCTACAAGCCGAGCCTGCGCAACTTCGAAGTCGCGCTGGAGCGGATCGGCGTGCCGCTCGAGCGGGTCCTGCACGTGGCCCAGAGCCTCTACCACGATCATGTACCGGCTCGAACGCTCGGGCTGCGGACGGCGTGGATCCACCGCCGCCACGATCGCCCTGGCTTCGGCGCTACGCCACCGGCGTCCGCCACGCCCGACCTCGTCGTCCCGAGCATGGCCGCCTTCGCCGACCTGGCTGTCTCCTGACAGAGTTCGAGCTCGACCGCGCCCAAGGGCCGGTACGGATGGATCTCAGATGCTTCGCCGAGGGCTCACCGGGCACGGGCGCTGCAGTGATCGTCAATCGAGGGCCGGAGCCGTGCGAAAGGCGTCCGGTCCTCTCCGGCCCGGCCCACTCCGGACGCACGTCTTCCCGTCGAATTGCAATGGAGCCGATGAGCATGCACGAACCCACCGCCCGCGTGGTGTATCAGAACCAGCCATACCTCGTGATCCTCGACGATGAGCGTGCGGTGCGGAGGGCGCACGGTCCGTTCACGATCGGCGCCGAGCCGCACCTTGCCGACTGCACCGTCGAGAACGAGGTGCGTGACACCGCCCTCCTCGAGACGCTCGGCGGCCTCGTGCCGCTGAGCCCGACGCTGCCGGAGACCAAGGACACGCTCGCTGCCGGCTAGCACGACACCATGGGTTGCCGGCCGGCTTCCGGGCCGACCGTTGGCACAGCGCATGCTTCGGGCCTCGAGGCTGCCCGTTGGTTCGAACGTCATCTGAATGAGGAGGATCTTGAGTGAGCATCATCGCTTGGCTCGTCGTGGGCGCGATCGCTGGATGGATCGCCGGCATGGTCGTCAAGGGTGACGAGGGCTACGGCGTCATCGGCACGATCGTCGCCGGCATCGTCGGCGCAGTGGTCGGCGGCTTCCTGCTCGGCATGCTGACCGGGGAAGACTGGACGACCGGCTTCAACATCCCGACGCTCATCGCGGCCATCGTCGGCGCGATCATCGTCGTCTTCCTGTGGAGCACGTTCGTTCGTCGGGGCGCGCGCACGTAACCGTAACGACGTCGGCCGGGTTGGGCTTCGTCGAGCGGAGCTCCGGCCCGGCCGATAACTGCCCGCTGCGCTGGATGGATTCACCGATGCCTAAGGCGGTGGTGCAGCGACGCAGTGCCACGGTAGCGGGCACTCGCGACCGGCGAAATGAGCGTCTTTGACGCGGGATAGGGATGGTGGGCGACACTGGACTCGAACCAGTGACCTCTTGCATGTCAAGCAAGTGCTCTAACCAGCTGAGCTAGCCGCCCATCGCATCGGCTCGAGCCGAACCGGACGTTCAGCGAGCGACAGCGATGCTACCACACCGTCCGGGGTCGGTCCTCAGCGCTGCCAGTCACCGGCGCGCGGCACGGCTGAGGAGAGCACGCGCTGAATCTCGGCGCGGTAGCGCACGCCCGATGGATGACGGGCCAGCCAGCGCAGGTAGTCGGGGTCCTCGTCGGCCAGCTCGACGATCGTCCGGCCCGCGTGGTGACCGAAGTCGAGGCGGCGCCCGTCGAAGCTGGAGCCCTGGCCCGGCCCGACGGGGACATCGGTCCTGCCTGTCACGTCGAACGACGCATGTTCGTCTTGATCGGCCATCGGTCGCCCTCCCAGCCCCCGATTGCTTGGTTGCCGGGCATCCTACCCCTCGCGTGAGGTGACCGCAACGCCACCGTCAGGCCGCGTGCACCTCCGCACCGTCGACGAGGGTCAGCACCGATCGCGCGCTCGCTGCCTGCTCATCGCCCCTCAGGAGCTGCTCGGCGGTGATGTCCAGCACGGCGAGGTCGGCCCGCGCGCCGATCCCGAGGTGACCCTCGTCGGGCGCCCGGATCGCACGCGCCGGACCGAGCGTGAAAGCACCCAGGGCATCGGACACGGCGAGCGACTCGGCGGCCCGCCAGTCTCCCCGATCGTCGTTCGGCAGGCGCCGGTGCACCGCCGCGAACACCCCGAGCCACGGATCGACCGATTCCACCGGCGCGTCGGAGCCGGCCGCGAGCAAGGCGCCGGCTCGCGCGAGCGACCGCCACGGATAGGCATCGTCCTGTCGGCCGTCCCAGCACGCCTCCACGAGATCCCGATCCGCCGCGGCGTGGACCGGCTGAATGCTCGCGGTGACGCCGAGCGCCGCGAGGCGGAGGCGGTCGCGGGAGCGGACGAGCTGGAGGTGCTCGATGCGGTCCGGCGGCACCCCCGGCGCGCGCGCCGACGCGCGCTCGATCGCGTCGAGGACCGTCGCGGCCGCGCGGTCGCCGATGGCATGAACCGCCAGTCCGATCCCGGCGCGGCGCCCGGCGGCCAGCAGCTCGTCGAGCTCGTCCGGCATCACGCGAAGGATGCCGACGTCGGGCTCGTCACCGCAGGTGCGCGGCGCGAACAGGGCGGCCGTGCCCGAGCCCAGCGCGCCGTCGGCGTACTCCTTCGCCCATCCGAACCGGAGCGTACGCCGTCCCGGCAGCATCGCGCCGGTGCGCAATCCGCGCGCGGCGGCGGCCTCGATCGCATCGGCCGGGATGCCGATCGTCATCCGCAGCCGGCCTTCGAGGGCATCGGCCAGGTCGGTCAGCGTCGAGTACGAGTCGCCCAGAGCCGCATCGGGCCCGATCCCGTTCTGGTCGGTGTAGTCCCCCGCCTCGGACACGCCCGTGATCCCGAAGCGGGCGAGATCCGCGAGCGCCGCTTCGAGGTACGGGCGGAGGGCAGCTCCCTGGAGTCGCGGCACGAGCGCGGCGACGAGCTCGAGGGCCGTCTCTCGCAGGATGCCTGTCGGGTGGCCGCCCCCGTCACGCTCGATGCGCCCGCCGGGTGGATCGGACGTCTCCGCCGTGATCCCGGCCATGCGGAGGGCCGTGCGCGACGCCCACGCCGAGTGGCCGTCGTGGCTCGAGAGGTACGCCGGCCGCTCGCCGACCGCCCGGTGGAGCGGCTCGACGCCGCCGCGCAGCTGCGCCTCGAACCAGCCACGCCCGGTCAGCCACTCGTCCGAGCCGAGGCGCTGTTCCCAGGCCTGCAGGCGGGCGCCGATCTCGTGACCGTCCGTCGCGTCGTCGAGCGTGACGGCGGCTCGCGCGCGAGCCAGCCCGACGAGGTGGACGTGGAAGTCGTGCAGGCCGGGGACGACCGCGCTGCTCCCGGCGTCGTAGATGGCCGCGCCCGCAGCGGCGTGATCGAGGACCTCGCGGCGCGTTCCGACCGCCACGATGCGGCCGGCGGCAATGCCGATCGCCTCCGCGCGAGTCAGCCGGCCCTCATCCGCCTCGACGATGACGTCGCCGCAGACGACGCGCTCGGGCCGAGCGTCGGTCACGAGCGGCGCTCGCCGGTGAAGCGTGGCGTCTGCACGAACCAGGTGCGCTCCGGCCCGAACGCGATGCGGGCCAGTGCCACGGGCACGACCAGGAGCCAGTGCGAGAGGAAGAGCGCTCCCCCACCGGCTCGCAGCACGAGCCGCAGCCCGCGCTCGCCGGTCGCGGACAGGCCTGCGACGGCGAGCAGGAATACGCCGATTCCGTAGGCGGCAAGGAGCGAGAGCGGCACCGTCCAGTCAGCCGGCCCGGGCAACGGGATGGTCACCAGGCTCGCGACGACGGCCGCGACGAACAGGGGTGGGACGATGAACTCGACGGCGAAGGCCAGGAAGTCGGCCTTGCGGCCAATCGGCAGCGAGCCGGCGAGCAGGCCCGGGCCATGCTCGAGCAGCCGGCGCAGGCTGCCCTCGGCCCAGCGTAACCGTTGGTGCCAGAGCGTCGAGAGGGTCTCGACCGCCTCCTCCTCGACCGCGACCTCCGGGGCCAGCGTCACGTGCCGTCCGGCGGCCGCGAGCCGCGTCGAAAGGTCCAGGTCCTCGGTGAGCGCCCGCTCGTTCCAGCCACCGAGGTCGTCGAGCGCCTCGCGTCTGACGAACATCCCGTTGCCCCGCAGCTCGGCCGTGCCGCCGGTCGCCCAGCGCCCGCACTGGCTGGCCAGATCCATGAGCTGCTCGACCGCCTGGGCGCGCGTCAGCCAGGAGGCCGATGCGTTGCTCGGCGGCCGCCCGACCTGCAGCGCGGCGGCGCCGGGATCGCGCCGCCAGGCACGCATCGCCGAATCGAGGAACGACGGGGCGACATGGGTGTCGGCGTCGATGACACCGATCACGTCGCCACGCACGAACGGCATGGCGAACGCCAGCACGGCGCCTTTCGTCCGCGGGCCCGTGCCCGGCTCCCGACGCCGAACGCGGATGTGGCCCGCCTTCGTGGCGGCGACCGCGGCACGGGCGCCGGTGTCGTCCGTCGAGCCGTCGTCGATGACGAGCACGTCGTACGCCGGCACGTCGTCGCCCGGGTCGGGATAGCGTTGGGCCGCCAGGGCGGCGACGGACCGCGCGATGACGGACGCCTCGTTGCGGGCAGGCAGGATCAGGGAGATCCGCGGCACGCCGGTCACCGTGCCGGTCGGCTCGGCCGCGGCTCTGCGGCCGTCGGCGAGCGCCCGACGCATGACGCGGCCGCCGCGCCACGCCATCCAGGCCACGTACAGCATCGACACGAGGATCGAGACCTGGAGCAGCCGGGCGGCGAGCGGGACGGTCACGGTCACCCAGGCAACCAGCGCGGCGATGGCGAGGAGCGCGGCGGCGAATGCCCTAGTCGCCATCGGGGGCCGCCCGGCGGCGACGCCGACGGCGGTGCGGCGCTTCGCCGGGGCGCACGCTGGCCTCGGCCGCGGCAGGCGCCTCGAGCGCACCGGGGGCGGGAGCATCGTCGACGGAGCTGGCCGGTGGGATCTCGACGCGGTTGTGCTCGTGCAGCCCCTCGCGTGCATTCCGTCGCCACGAGGCGACGCCGGCCGCGAGCGTCAGGATCCCGAGCACGCCCATCACGACCGGGATGCCCATGCCCGGGAAGAACAGATTGATGATGTCGGCCGCGGCGGGCGCCAGGATGACGGGGACGAAGGAGGCGAGCGACAGGAGCGTGTTGAGGATGCCGAAGATCCGGCCGCGCACGTCGGGCGGGAGCTCCTCCTGGAGCGCGGTCTGGGAAGGGATGGCCACGAAGGAGTACTCGAGCCCGGCGAACACGGCGATGACCACGACCACGGCGATGATGCTGATGAGCGGCGCGAAGGCGTTCGGCAGGGCATTCTCGATCGGCTGGACCGCCGGGCCGAGGAAGTTCGTCACCGGAGCGACGACGGCCAGGCCGATCAGGGTGAATCCCATCGCCACGAGCCCGATGTCGATGATGAGCCGCTTCGGGACCGTCTTTCCGTAGCTGTTCAGGAACAGGATGCCGACGATCGCCCCGATCCCGGCCGGCCCCATGATGAAGAAGAAGTCGGTCTCGGACAGGCGCAGGACGTCGACGGCGAAGCCCGGACCGATCGCCCCCAGCACGCCGATGAGCGACGCGGCGATGCCGAGGTACGTGAGCGACCAGGCGATGATTCGGTGCCGGCGGATGAACGCGACCCCCTCACGCAGCTGATCCAGCAGCTCGTGCATCGCCCGACCGGCGGACGCGCTCTCGGCCTTGCGGTCGGCCGGGATCGGCGGCAGGAGGAGCACGGCACCGGTGGCCAGCGCGAACATCACGGCGACGACGAGGTACACGGCGATCGGCCCGACCGTGGTGAGAATGAGCGGACCGAGGACGCCGAAGCCGATCGCGAAGGTCGCGTTGATCGTCAGGATGAAGATCGAGTTGGCCGCCATGAGGTGGCGCCGCTCGACGATGCGCGGGATCGACGTGAGCTCGGCGGGAATGAAGACCGCGGTCGCGCTGGCGATGACGAAGTTCAGCGCCAGCACCGCCGGGATGATGGCCGTCTGCGTGTTCGGCGCAAGGAAGATGAAGCCGACGACGCCGACCGCCCGGACGACGTTCGTCGTCAGCATGATCGCCTTCGCATTGCTGCGCTCGACGAGCACGCCACCGGTGGTGCTGAACAGCACCGCCGGGATGAGGAAGCTCAGGATGAGGACGGCGACCATCGTATTCGAGCCGGTCGTCCCGAGCATCGTCGCCATGAGGGCCACGAGCACCGTGTTGCTCGCGAGCTGGCTCAACGCCTGGGCCGACCACAGGTACACGAACGGCCGGTTGTGGAAGACCGTTCCGACCTCCTTGAAGTCGGTCTCGGCGGCGTCGCCGGGCGGCAGGTCGATGTGCGCCATCGGTCAGCCGGCCCCCGGCCCGCGCTCGAGGTACGCGGTGAATCGACGCTCGACGTCGAGGCGGTCCATCAGGATGCGGTGCCCGCAGCCCTGGCAGACGAGGCCGATGTCGGCGCCGAGCCGGACCACCTCCCAGTCGCGGCTGCCGCACGGATGCTCCTTGCGCAGGCGGAGCCGATCACCGATGCGGAGGTCGAGCGGCCCGGCCACCGTCACGCACTGCCCTCCGCAGCGGTGACACCGGTGAAGTTGAACGAGCCGAGGTGCAGCGCGGGCGTCCGAAAGGCGCCGAAGAACTCCCCGGGCAGCAGCTTGGTCTCGCGAGTGGCGGCGCGGACGTCGCTGAAAGCCTCGGGAATCGACTGCGTGAAGCGGAAGTTCATGAGCGGCCGCGTGAGCCGGCCATGCTCGATCAGGAACGTCCCATCCTTCGTCATACCGGTGAGGATGGCCTTTTTCGGATGCACCGGGTTGATGTAGTGGAAGCGCGTGACCCAGACGCCACGCTCGACTCCGGCGATCAGCTCGTCCCGTGGCGTGTCGCCGGGCGCCATGAACAGGTTGAGCGCCATCGGGCCGATGAGGTTCGGCGCCGGCAGCCCGTGGCCGGTCGAGCCGGTACCCGCCCGCGCGCCCGTCGCGGCGTCGTGGACCACCGCGTTGGCGACACCGTCGCGGATCAGGTCGACGCGCCGGCGGACCACGCCCTCGAAGTCGATCGGCGACGGCAGGCCGGACGGGTCGGCGCCGTCGTCCCAGATGCCGACGTCCTTGCCCATGACCTGCCTGCCGAGGTCCATGAACGACCGGCCCTCCTCGTGCGCGAGTCCGGAGAAGCCGATGTAGGACAGGTACTCGAGCAGGCCGGCGACCGCGTACTCCTCGAGGATGACCTCGTACTCGCCGGGCTCGAGCTCGCCCGCGCCGCGCATGCGATCGCCCTTGTCCGCGGCTTCGGCGCCGAGCGCTTCGGCGTCGATCTCCCGAACGTCGCCCGAGCCGCCGTGCGCGTAGCCGGACGCGGCGCCGGACGCGAACCCGTCCATCATCACGGTCAGGAGCGCCGACCTGGTCGAGCGGTGGACGGCCCGGATGCCGTGCGAGTTCGCCACGGCGATCGTCGTCGTCGACGTGGAGAACGAGCCGGACGTCTGGAGCCCGGCGGCTTCGCCCGCGGCGATGACCGCCCGCGCTCCCTCGGCCCGCACCTCGGCGCTCGCCTCGGCGGTCGCGGAGACGAACCCGAGCTCCGGGTCGTGGTCTCGACCGTCCGGCTCCGGCAGGATCGCGGCACGAGGGTTTGGCGCCGAGCGCTCGGCGATCGCCGTGGCGCGCACGACGACGTCGCGGATGCTCGGCTCGTCGAGGCGGTTCGTCGACGCCACGCCGATTCGGTCGTCGCCGGTGATCACGCGAACCTGGAGGGTGGCGTCGTGCTCGCGCACGTTCTGGTGGATCTGGTTCGTCGCGAACCGGGTCAGCGCGCTGTCCTGCGCCAGGACCAGCGCCTCGGTCTGCTTCGCCTCGGAATGCGCCAGGACCCGGTCGAGGATGCCGCCGATCTCGGCGCGGCGATCTACCATCGGCCGACCCCCACCTGCACGCCACGGAAGCGCGCGGGCGCGGCCCCATGCCCGACGTGGCCGGTCTGGACCGGCTCGCCCTTGCCGCAGTTCGGCAGGCCCCACAGCGTCCACTCGTCGGGCCCGCAGATCGCGTCGCACGACCCCCAGAAGCGCGGCGTGATGCCGGTATACGTCGGGTTCTTGACGAGCTGCGTGCGCTTCCCGTTCTTGATGATCCAGCCGGCCTGGTCGCCGAACTGGAAGTTCAGCCGCCGATCGTCGATCGACCAGCTCTTGTTCACGCTCATGAAGATGCCGTCGCGCGTGTCGGCGATGAGGTCCTCGAGCGATCCGGCCTCGCCCGGCCGCAGGTTGATGTTCGTCATCCGGATGAGCGGGATGTGGCTCCAGGCCCAGGCGCGCGCGCTGCCCATGCTCCGACGCCCGATGCGCGGTGCCGTCTCACGGCTGGTCAGGTAGCCGACGAGCAGCCCGCCCTCGACGAGCGGAACCCGCTGCGCCGCGACGCCCTCGTCGTCGTACCCGAACGTCCCGAGACCGCCCGGTGCGGTGGCATCGGCGTCGATGTGGACGATGTCGCTCCCGTAGCGCAGCTCGTTGAGCTTGTCCGTCGTCAGGAAGCTCGTCCCCGCGAAGCTCGCCTCGGTGCCGAAGACCCGGTCGAGCTCAGTCGGATGGCCGCACGACTCGTGGATCTGGAGCGCCACCTGGGTCGAGTCCAGGATGAGGTCCATCTCGCCGGCGGGGCACTGCGGGGCGTCGAGGAGCGCGACCGCCAGCTCGGCGGTCTCCTGCGCGTGATCGGGCAGGGCAAGCGCTCGGACCGCCTCGAAGCCACCGGTGACCGACTGGCCACCGAAGGAGTTCGGGTACGAGCGCTGCTGCATCTCCGAGTCGTTCACGGCTGTGGCCTCGATGCCCCCGCCGGCCTCGACGATCTCCTGCTCGATCCAGGCGCCCTCCGTGGAAGCGAACGACTTCCGCTCGCGGCCGCCGGTGATGTTGCTCTCTCGGATGGCGACGCCGGCGACGCCGGCCATGCGCGCATCGGCGTCCATCAGGATCCGCAGCTTCTCGTCGAGGCTGACCGCGAAGGGATCCTCGTCGTGCGGCGTTCGGTAGGCGTCGGTCACTGCCGGCGAGTCGTCCAGCTCCACCGGCGTCCGCTGGGCCAGCCGTGAGGCCCGCGCGATCTCGAGCGCCTCGGCCGCGATGCGGTCGGCTTCGCCGGGCTCGAGCTTCGCGCTCGAGCTGAAGCCCCAGGCGCCGTCCACCAGCACGCGGATCCCGAACCCGGCGGTGAGGTTCGTCGTCGCGGCCTCGAGCGCCCCGTTCTTGACGGTGATCTGCTCCGTCTCGCGTTCCTGGACGCGGACGTCGGCATAGGCGGCGCCGCCTCGCTGGGCAGCGTCGAGTGCACGCTCGATCAAATCCTTCACGGCATGGTCCGTCGCATACGTGGGTGGCGCCCTAGGCTACTCGACCGGCCGGGCCGCTCGTGGCGCGAGATCGCGCTCGGTGGCAGGCACGGTGATGCTCGTCTCGGGCTCGATCCTGAACGTGGCCCCGGTCGCCTGTTCGAGCTGCCTGACCACGCCGCCGGGCCGCTGGAGCGCGGACCGCAGGCCATCCGGTGAACCGATGGCGCGGATCTCGAAGAACCGGTCGATCGGCACGCCGTCGATCTCGATCGCGGCGGTGCCGAGGACCGCGACCGATCGCGCCGTGATGCGGATGTCGTCGACGGCGATCGCCTCGGCTCCGGCGTTGCGGAGCTCGTAGATCAGATCGTTGATCGCGGTCGGGTCGAACGGACCCTCCACCTGGACGACGATCCCCTGGCCGGTGATCGGCAACAGCCCGGCGAACGCCGAGAAGCGCTCCAGGTCCTCGCGCGTCAGGTCGAGCGTCGACTGCCCGCGCGCCTCCTCCCGCTCGTAGTCGCGGATCTGCTCACGCAGATCCGCCAGCGCGTCGCTGAGCTGGATGTTGCGGGCGGACAGCGTCTCGATGAGCTGCGAGATCTCCTGCGGCGACAGGCTCGACAACTCGGCGGGACGCGCCTGCGAACGGAGCTGCCCGACGAGCAGCATGCCGATGAGGAGCGCCACGGCGAACAGGCTGAGCTGGGCCACGCGCCGCGACATCAGTTCGTGTCCGTCACCGGTGCGCCGTAGCGCAACCGCGTGTTGCCGATGAACGGCGGGATGGTGATCTCGTCGCGCGCCTCACTCGCGAACTGCAGCTTGTAGGCGTCGATCCGCTGCGCCACGCGCGTGAGGTAGCTGGGATGCGCGAGGAAGCGATCGTGGAGGCCCTCCGGCCCGATCGCCTCGATCCGGAACGGTGGGGACAGGAACGCGGTGTTCACGAGGATCGACGACCCGACGCCGTAAATCGAGGTCGTCGCGACGAGCCGCTCCTGCGGACCGTCGCCACCGCTGACGCTGATCGCCTCGGCGCCGGAGGCCCACAGGGCCGTCACGATGTCCCGGACGTCGTCCACCAGGACGAGATACTGGTTGCTGCCCGGCGGCGGCGGGACGAGCGAGTCCGCGATCTCGATCACGGCGCCCGGGCCGATGACCGTGGTCACCCCGGCGGCCATGCGGGCGGCGGCGACCTGGCGGTTCAGCGCCTCCTGGGCGGTGCGCGACCCCTCGTCGCGCTCCTGGAAGGAGCGAACGCGCGCCTCTGCCTCCTCGATCTGGGCCCGGAGCGTCTCCTGCTGGCGCTGCGCCTGCTCGGCCTCGCTGACGAGCACCTGCTGCGCCGAGGTGGTGAACTCCTGGCGGCTGAGCGAGCTGTTCCACTGCGCGGCGCCGACGAACCCGATGACGGCCAGGGCGACTCCGACGCTGATCGTCCACTGGGGCCTCGTGAGCCGGCGCCGCGCCGGCATCCGGCGGCTCATGCCGCGCGGCGCGACGCCCGTCGCGCGACGATCCAGGCAGCGCCGAGACCGCCGGCGGCGGCCACGGCGAGGGCGACGACGACGGCCGGACCCTCCACCGGCGTCGGCGCGGGTTCGGCGGGATGCGGCTCATCGCCCGGCGGATGCTCGGTGGGCTGGGGACCGGCGCCGACGCCGCCGGGATCGACCGCTCCGGCCGGCGGTCGCTCGACGTTGGAGGGGAGGATCGGCTCGGGCACGATCGGGCTCGGCTGCTCGACCCCGTACTCCGCGAAGAAGTCGGCATACAGCTGCTCCGCCGGGATACCGGTCCCCGCCTCGAGCGCGTCGGCGTCGGAGGCGCCGTCGCGATACGCGGCCGCGATCCGGGCGAGCGCCTCCTCGCCGTAGCGGGTCACGATGAGGTCCACCATCGTCGTGCCCTGCGCGTACGAGAGGCGGCCGCCGCGCTCGCCGATCGGGAACTGGTCGGTGATCGCATCGAAGGCGAACAGGCCGCCGCCGGCAGCCTCGAGCTCGACGATGGCTCGCTCGGCGTCGGCGCTGCTCTCCTCGGCCCAGGTGGCGATCCCCTCGTTCAGCCACCGGGCGGGCTCGTGATACGGGTTGTCGGTCGCGTCGTGGAACACGATATGGGTCACCTCGTGGACCATCGCCCGCTCGAGATACGCGGTCGATCCCCCCTCCAGCCACATGAAGATCGTGCGCAGCTCGCTGTAGGCGGCGGCCCCGGTCCACTCCCGCGCGCCGGGCCCGAGCGCGCCGAAGAAGTCGTCCCGCGTAGCGTAGACGAAGACGTCGACCGGGCCCGCCAGCCGGGTCCCCAACAGCTGCTCGGCCCGGGCGACGCCCACCGCTGTCAGCTCTCCGAATCGCCGCGCCTGGGCCTCGGCGCCCCCGTACCAGTGCACGGTCGCCTCGCCGAGTCGGGCCGACTGCCAGTCGAGCCCGGCGCGATCGTCCTCGTAGCGGACGGTCGCCTCCTCTGACAGGCTCACCGCGCCGTCCTCGGTCGCGCGCCACTGGTAGGTCACGAGCGTGTTCGGCACGAGATGCTGGTCGGACGTGTGCCACAGGTGCGTCGCCAAGGTGCCCTGCGCGGCGACCGGGACCACGAACCAGCCGGAATCACCCGGCGTGCGGATCAGCAACTCGAGCCGGTCCGGGACGCCGGCCGGGAGATCGATGCTGAACTGGATGATCCCGCGCCGGAAGGAGCCATCGGCACGTGGCTCACCGAACGCTTCCAGCGCTGCAGCGGGCGGTGCCGAGGCGAACGTCGTCGAGGTTAGGAGCAGCAGCGACGCCGCCAGACGCATCACCCGTCCCACGAGACCCTCCCGAAGTCGAGCAGGCCGATGGTGAGGTTGCCGAGGCCGCGAAGCCCGTCCGCCACGAGCCACCATGTCTCGCCGTACGACCACGGGATGACCGGCGCCTGGTCGGCGACGCGCGCGTCCGCCGCCTGGTACGCGGATCCGGCCTCGACGGCGGCCGCACGGGCCGCGGCCTCGAGACGCGCCTCGAAGTCCGGGTCGTGCCAATCGCCGTAGTTGCTCACCGCCCCGTCGGCAAGGAGCAGGCCATACAGCGCGTGGGGGGAGGGGTAGTCGGCGATCCAGTTGATCGTGAAGATGCCCGGGACCCGGCGTTCGTCGAGGGCGAGGAGGTAGTCACCGAAGGCCATGGTCTCCACCGCGACCTCCACGCCGAGCTCCTCGCGCCAGGCGGCCACGGCCGGGCGCACCCCCAGGCCGCTGCCGTTGACCGTGATCGGTCCGAGGTCGGAACGGTCGGCGTAGCCCGCCTCGTCGAGGAGCCGGCGTGCCTCATCGGGGTCGAACTCCATGCCGGGCGCGAAGCCGTCGGGCCAGACGGCCGGCGGCACGATGCTCGCGGCCGGCTGCGCGGAGGCGCCCTCGGCCAACGGCACGAGCCGCTCCCGATCGAGCGCCAGCGAGAACGCGCGCCGGACGCGCGCGTCGTCGAACGGGGCGCGCGTCGTGTCGAAGCCGAAGTAGCTCACCGTCAACGGCTCCGCGGCGTACAGGCGCGGGCCGAGGTCCGCGTCGTACGCGATCCATGTGGCGTCCCAGCCGGGGACCGACACGAGATCGACATCTCCGGCCGCGAACGCCGTCGCTGCGTTCGAGTCCAGGCCGGCAAGCCAGCGGATCTCCCCGATCGGCGGGGGCCCGGCTACATACCGGTCGTTCGCGCCGAGCACGAGGTCCGGGCCGTCGGTTCCGTCGACCACGTACGGACCGCTGCCCACGAACGCATCGGTTCGCTGCCATCCCCGCGACGCGTCGGCCGTGCGCGGCACCACGAAGGTCGCCGGCGTGGCGGTGATCTCGACGAAGTACGAGGCCGGATGTCGAAGCTCGACGACGAGCGTCGTATCGTCCGGGGCGCGAATGCCGACCCCGTCCTCATCGATCCGGCCCGCCGCACGGTCGCTGGCGCCGGCCACGACGCTCAGGACGTCGGGTGCGGTGGCATCGGTGGCGGGATCGAGCAGCCTGAGCCACGAACGGCGGACATCCTCCGCGACCAGTGGCGACCCGTCGGAGAAGGTCAGGCCGGAGCGCAACGTGAACTCGTAGGTGAGCCCGTCCTCGCTCACGGCCCAGCCCGACGCGAGCGACGGGTATGCCTCCCCCGTCTCGTCGAGCCGCGTCAGGCCGGCGTAGAGCTGCAGGAGAAGCTGCACGTCGCCGGCGCTGTTGATGAAGGCCGGGTCGAGCGTTGCCGGAGCTCCGCCGACGTATCGCAGCGGCGGGCCGGCGGCCGCCAGCGGCCCGGTCGAGCCATGAACCGACAGCGCGATCAGCCCCGCCGCGACGAACGCGGCGCCCCGGGTCAGACGTCGCATGCAGGCTCCACGACAGGGGCAGTCGCGGTGTGGGCTCGGCGCACGGCGGCTAGTATACGGTCGCCGTGCAGCACGTCCATGAGCACAAGTTTCGCCCCCAACCGGCGGGTAGCCTTACCCTTCGTCAGTTCGTCGAGTCGCTTCGGCGCTGGACGCCGGAGATGCGCCACGTCGTCCAGATCGCCCTGACGCGGACGGAGGCAGAACGTCGCCAGTACGTCCAGCAGTTCCACGCCGGGCATCACGACCGGCCGCCGGGACCGATGGACTCGTTCATCCGCTGGGCGTACTCCGATCCGCGCCTGGACGAGATCCCGCTCCTGCTCGCCGAGGTCGAACGATCCGACGCCGACTACGCCGGGGCCCTCGAGCACGAGGCCGACGTCCTCGTTCGGGAGCGTGCCCAGGGGAAGACGGCCGCCCAGCGCGTCGCCGACTATCTGGCGCTGCTCGGCATGGAGAGCAGCGACCGCGTCCGTGCCGCGGTCTCCTCGCTGCTTCCGCCAGGCACGCCGGAGCCGGCGGTGACCGCCACGATTCGCCAGATGCGCCGTCGCTGGCTCGAGCTGTACGGCGACGACCCGTTCTTCGCGGAGGACTGACCGAGCCGATGCGACGTCGCGTCCTGGGGTGGGGCCTCATCGTCTACGGCATCGCCGGCCTGGCGCTCATCGTGGCCGGCGCGATCGCCGGACTCGACGTGGCGACTCGCATCGAGCGGCTCGCCGCGGACGCCGATGGCACGCTGGCGGCAGCCGCGAGCGCCACGGAGGCCGCGGCCGAGTCGTTCACCAGTGTCGATGCCAGCCTCTCCGAGGCGCAGGAGTCGGCCTCCACGGCGGCCGCCCTGTCGCGTGACGCATCGGGGACGCTTCGGAGCCTGGCGGTCGCGATGCAGGTCAACCTCTTCGGCGCGCAGCCGCTGCTGCCCCTGGCCGACGAGTTCTCGACGAGCGCCGACCAGGCATCGCAGCTGGCCGACACCCTGGACTCGGTCGGCTCGTCGCTCGGCGACACGCGCACGGACGTCTCGCGGGTCGGGGCGGAACTCGAGATCCTCAGCGATCAGCTCGGCGCTCTCCGCACGTCCACCGGAGGGCCCGACGAGGCGCCCCCGCCGCTGCGAGTCTTCATCGGCCTGCTGCTGGCCTGGTTGGCCGTCCCGGCGGTCGGCGCCATCATCGGCGGCGTGGCGCTCGTCCTCCGGCTGAATGAAGCGCGGACCACCGTCGTCGAGCGCGTCGAGCGGGTCGGGTGACCGACTACTCGGCCAGGCGCAGGATCCGCCGCAGCCGGATGAGCGACCCGACGTAGAGCACGAGGCCGATCGCCAGCAGTGCCCACAGCATCCACGGGTCGGTGACGACGCCCCGGAGCATGTGCTGCTGCAGCGTCGCGATCCCGTGCGTCACCGGCAGGATGTAGGCGAGGTACTGCGTCCAGGTCGCGAAGTCGGTCACCGGCAGCACGAAGCCGGAGAAGAAGACGCTGGCGAGCAGCACGAGCATGGAGAGCTGCACCGCCTGGCGCTCGGAGTCGGCCACGAGCGAGATCAGCAGTCCCACACCGAGTGACGCGAACGTGAGGAGCAGGACGATGCCCACGAAGACCAGCCAGCCGCCGAGCAGCGGAACGCCCAGCACGCCGACGAGCAGGAACCCCACGATGGCGGTCACCCCGAGGCTCAACACCGCGTAGGCGACGTACTTGCCGATGAGCAGCTCCATCGACGTGACCGGCGCCACGCGGAACCGATCCATCTGGCCGCTCAGACGCTCGCGCACGAGCGACAGCGCGGTCAGCGTCACCGCGAGGTGCTGGAGTACGAGCGCGAACACCGCCGGCCCGAAGAAGTTGAGCACGTCCGGCTCGCTGGGCGCGACGTTCTCCGTCTCCGCCGTGGCAGGGCGCGCGATCACCTCGGGCGGCACGCTGGCCGCATCGGGATCGATCTCGGCTTCGGCGAAGCTGATCCCCTGGCTCGCCGCCGACTCGATGATCTCGGCGTTCAGGCTGCTGACCAGGATGGAGGTCGCCAGGCCGGCGAGCTGGTCGTAGACCGGGTCGACCTGGTTCCACGCCACCCGGATCGTCGTCTGTCGCCCCGCCCGCAGCTCCGTGCTCGCGTTCTCGGGGGCGATGATGAGGAGGTCGACCTGCTGGTCCCGCAGACGCTGCTCCGCGCCTTCGCGGTCCTCGCTGACCTCGCGGACGTCGAGCCGTCCCGGCGCGAGCTCGGCGTAGTAGCCCGGCTCGCGCGGGAACTCGCTGTCCGGCGGCAGGACGATCTCGGTGACGAACGGATCGCGATACCCGGAGTAGCCGAGCCCGAAGATGAACATGATCACGAACGGGCCCAGGATCAGGCTGGCCAGCACGCCGGGCCGGCGAATCACCTCGCGGAGCTCCTTACCCGTGAAGGAGCCCATCCGGACGACGCTCTGACCGACGACGCGCGCGAGGTCACGCATTGGCGGATCCCATCGGCGGCGTGCGGTCCTCGTCGGTCGCTCCGCGAGACCCTCGCCGCTGCTCGACCAGGCCGGTGAAGACCTCGTCGAACGTCGGCTGGTGCTCCTCGATGTCCGCCACCTCAGCACCGGCCTCGCGCAGCGTGTCGATGATGCGGGGCGTCAGCGTGCCGGCGTCCTCGACCGTCACGAGGAGCTGACGCGGGGAGGTCTGCTTCACGCGCGTCACGCCACCGACCGAGCCGAGCACGTCCGGGTCGACGGCTCGGGTCGTCTCGATCTGGAGGACGTCTCCGCCGAAGACCATCTGGCGCAGCGCTTCCGGCTCGTCGAGCGCGACCAGCTCGCCGTCCACGATGAGCGCAACCCGGTCGCAGTACTCGGCCTCGGCCACGTACTGGGTCGTCACGAGGAGCGTCCGGCCCTGCGCGCGGAGCTCGCGAAGCTCGTCCCAGATCGCCTGGCGCAGGAGCGGATCGATCCCGGCGGTCGGCTCGTCGATGAAGAGCACGTCTGGGCTGTGGACCAGCGCGCAGGCGAGCTCGAGGCGCCGCTGCATGCCGCCGGACAGCTCGCGCGCAAGCCGGTGGCGCGCGTCGTAGAGGTCGACGACCTCGAGCGCCCGACGAATCAGCTTCCGACGCTTGAAGGGACCGATGCCGTAGAGCGCCGCCACGAAGCCGACGTTCTCCTGGGCCGAGAGGTCCTCGTACAGGCTGAACAGCTGGGGCATGTACGCGATCCGGCCGCGCGTCCCGCGGCTGAAGTCCATCGGGTCCTCGCCGAGCACGCGGATCTCGCCGGCCGTGCGGCCGAGGGTGCCGGTGAGCATCCGAACCGTCGTCGTCTTCCCGGAGCCGCTGGGACCGACGACGCCGAGGATGGTGCCCGGTCGCACGTCGAAGCTGATGCCGTTGACGGCGAGCTTGTCGTCGAAGGCGCGCGTGACGCCGTCGGCGAAGACGATCGCGTCGGTCGCGGCTGGTCGCTCGGGCATGGGCGGTGCGCTCACGCGGCGCCCGCAATGCAAGACGCGTGCCGCTCGCCGAGCAAGCGCTTGCCGCTCAGCAC
>DATLGA010000069.1:0-13206 GCA_035540715.1 Candidatus Limnocylindrales bacterium
CAGTCCCTGACCGATGCCCGCCGGGCCCGGACCGTCGACGGCGTCGCCGATCTCCTGCGCCGCCTGGGCGATCTCCGAGGCGACGAGGTGGCCGCCCGGACGGCGCCGGAGCTGGACGCCGCCGCGGCGCTCGAGGAGCTCGAGCGTGCCCGGCGCGCGGTCCGCGTGCGGATCGCCGGGGAGGAGCGCTGGATCGCGGTCGAGGACGTCGCCCGCTATCGCGACGCCGCCGGGGTGAGCCCGCCGCGCGGCGTGGCCGATACGTGGCTCCAGCCCTCCGAGGCACCCCTCGACGCCCTCCTCCTGCGCTGGGCACGGACGCACGCCCCCTTCGTCGCCGCCGATCCTGCGGGGCGGTGGGGGATCGCCCTGGCCGCGACCCAGGAGCGGCTGCGCGCCCTCGTCGCCGACGACCGCCTCCTGGCGGGCGCGTTCCGTCCGGGCGGGGAGCCGCACGAGTTCACCGATCCCGACGTCCTTCGCCAGCTCCGGCGCCGCTCGCTGGCGCGCCTGCGGCGCGAGGTCGAGCCGGTCGAGCCGGAGGCGCTCGCACGCTTCCTCGCCGCCTGGCAGGGCGTCGGCTCGTCGGCCGGCGGCGTCGGCCGCCTGGTCGAGGTGGTGGCGCAGCTCGAGGGCGTGGCGATTCCCGCCTCGGTTCTCGAGCGCGACCTGCTGCCGGCCCGCGTCGCGGGCTACACGCCCCGCCTGCTCGACGAGCTCGGTGCCGCGGGGGAGGTCGTCTGGATCGGGCGCGGCTCGCTCGGTCGCGACGACGGACGGATCGCGCTCTACCGGCGCGACCGGGTCGAGCTGCTCGCCGGCACCGGCACGGAGGGGGATCGGCCGTCCGACTCGGTCCACGAGGCGATCCGCACCCATCTCCAGCGGCGCGGGGCGTCGTTCTTCCCGGCGCTCCGGGCGGCCGTACCCGACGCACGGACGGCTGACGAGCTGCTCGACGCCCTGTGGGATCTCGTCTGGGCTGGCGAGGTGACGAACGACACGTTCGCGGCGCTTCGCGCGCTGTCGCTGCCGCGCTCGCGCTCGAAGGCCGGACCACGGCCCGGCCGCGTCGTCGCCCTCGGTCCGCCGCGGGCGGCCGGGAGGTGGTCGCTCGTGGCCGACCTCGTCGGCGAGGCACGGACGCCAACCGAGCGTGGCCACGCACTGGCGACGAGCCTGCTCGAGCGTCACGGCGTCGTCACCCGGGAGGGGGTCGCGGCCGAGGGGCTCACCGGTGGGTACGCATCGGTCTACCCGGTGCTGCGGGCGATGGAGGAGTCCGGCCGCGCCCGTCGCGGATACTTCGTCGCCGGCCTGGGGGCCGCGCAGTTCGCGCTGCCCGGGGCGGTCGACCGGCTGCGCGCGGCGCGCGACGAGAGCGAGCCGGCGGTGCGCCTCCTCGCCGCGACCGATCCGGCCCAGCCCTATGGTGCCGCCCTGCCCTGGCCGCGCGGCGCCGACGACGAGCGACTGCCGCTGCAGCGCGCCGCGGGCGCGTATGTCGTGCTCGTCGACGGCCGGGCGGCGCTCTACCTCGAGCGGGGCGGTCGCAGCCTGCTCACGCTTCCCGGCACCGATGGCGAGGCGCTGGCCCGAGCGGTTCCCGCACTCTCGGCGCTGGTTGCGCCCGCTGGACCGATGCGTGAGCTGCGCATCGAGCGCATCGATCGCGGCCCAGTGGGCGAATCGGCCCTCGCCGGCCTGCTCACGGAAACCGGCTTCCGCCCGAGCTACCGCGGCTACCTGCTTCGGGGCGGTGGACCGGCACGCTAGGGGAGGGGAACGAGCAGCGGCTGCCACTCCGCCTCGCTGGCGTGGGCGTCGGTCGACGTCAGTTGGCGTGGCGCCTCGCTTCCGTCGGCGGCGACCATCCACAGGGTGACCTCGTCCGTGAAGCCGACCTGGTAGGTGATCCACTCGCCGCTCGGCGACCATCGGACGCCGCTGACGAACCCATCACTCGGGACGAGCGTCCGCGTGCCACTGCCGTCGACAGAGGTGAGAACCAGGCCTCCCGGCGTGCCCATCGCCAGGCGCGTACCGTCTGGTGACCAGCGGCCTGCCTCGTGGACCGCTTCGCCGCCGAGCAGCGGAATCGGCGATCCGCCCGCGACGGGGATCGCGAAAGCCTGCTGCGGGAGCTGGCCGCTGAGGTCGATCGTCACCACGCTGAGGAGGGTCCCGTCGGCACTCCAGCCCTCGAGGCCCCAGTAGCCGGGATCGCTGAGCTTTGTCGACGCCCCGGTCGCAATCTCCACCACGTACAGGGCGCTCGGGACGTCGCCCATGATCGGCTCGTCCTCCGGGCACTCGGGGCAGTCGAGCGCAAGCAGCGCCAGTCGAGACCCATCTGGCGACCAGATGGCGCTGCCGGGGTTCCGGAGGTCCAGCTCGAGCGGCGTTGGCACCAGGTCGGCGTCGGTGACGGCCAGTCCGGAGCTCGTGGTCCAGGCCAGCCGCGAGCCGTCGGGCGACCATGCCGGCGCGACGCCGCCAGGGCCGACTTCCCGCCAGTCGGAGCCGTCCGCAGCAGCCACTACGATGCCCATCCCGGCGCCAGTCACTTCCATGTCCGTGCCAGAGTCGGCCGTGACGGTCATCGCGACCCGTGTGCCGTCGGGCGACCACGTCAGGTCGAGGACGTTGTCATCGGCGAATGCCGTGAGGGCGTCGTCGCCGAACGGAGTGGCAAGCACGATCGTCGTCGACGCATCGCCCTCGCAGCCGGCGCAGCTGAACGTCATGGCGCCGTCCGCGACGCCCTGCAGCCACGCGCCCTCCGGGCCTGTCGAGATCCAGCCCTGAAGGTTTCCCGGACCGATCCGGACCTCGACCCACTCGCCGTCTCGCGACCCGGTCGCGCCCATGAGCTGGCCGCTGCGCAGCGTGGCGAGCTCGATGGCGTCCGACGCCGGACCCTCACGGACTCGGAGGCCGTCGGCCGCCGCGATGAGCGTACGGCCCGCGAGTACCGTCGGGGCCGACGGGCTCGGCACCGGATCGCCCGAGGCCTCGGCGCTCGGAGTGACCGACGGCGCCGCGCTGCCCGACGGCTCGCCCTCGGCGGAGGGACTGGGAGCCGGTATCCCGGTGGCGTCGACGACCAGCGGCAGGGGGACGAGCCCGCCGCCCACGGCCAGGCCCGCCGCGAGCAGGCCGAGCAAGGCTGCCGCGAGGAGCACCATCGGCATCCGGTTCCGTGTCCCGTGGCGTGCGACGAGGTTCAGGCGCATGTAGAGCGCGTCGGCGAATGCAGGGTCGGGGTCACGCTCGTCCTCGAGCCGCCCGAGCAGCCGTCGAATCTGGTCGTCATGCATCGGTCCGGTCTCCGTAGGCGCGTCGGAAGGCGTCGCGGGCACGCGCGAGGAGCGACTCGGTCGCCTTCTCGCCGCGGCCGATGGCGGTGGCCACCTCGCGAACCGTCATGTCGTCGAGGTAGCGAAACAGGAGCGCCAGGCGCTGATCTCCCGGGAGCTGCGCGATGGCTCGTTCGACCTCTGCCCGCGCCTCGACCGCCCGCCACGGAGCATCGCCCGCGGGCGGCAGCGCGGCGATGAGCCGATCTTGGCGTCGTGCCTCCCGGCCGTGGCGCCGGTGATGGTCGACGAGCCGGTTCCGGGCGATGGCGATGAGCCATGTCACGAGGTCCGAGCGGCCGTCGAAGCGATCGCGGTGCCGGATGGCCTCCACGAACGTCTGCTGGGTCAGTTCCTCGGCGAGCGCCTCGTCACCGGCACAGCGAGCGGCGAGGTAGCGATACACCCGCGGCAGCGTGGCGTCGTACCAGTCGCGGAAGCGGAACTCATCGCCCACGAGGGCGGCGAGGTCTCCTTCCGACGCGATGGCCATGGGTGCTGTCATCTTGCGCATCGTCCGTCTCAGTGCATCGCCTTGGTGGGATGCGTGTCAGTTAGACGCGCGGCAGCGCCGAAATCCTTCGCGGCTCTGCACGGACGGGAGCTTCGGGGCACAACGAAACGTCCCGAAGGAACCACGGGATCCGTTGATGCAATCTCTGGATCCACGGACTCCTCCGGGACGAGATCTACGATATCGGCCGGCGAGCCGCGCGCCTAGCCCTCTTGTCCACGACTTGGGCGGTCCGCTCGCGGTTTTTCCACCGGTTATCCACATCGGTGGAGAACTCAGAGACGGCCGGCCTCGATGATGCGCTGGAGGAACTGTCGCGTCCGGGGCTCCCGCGGCTCGACGAAGAGCTGCTCGGGTGGCCCCTGCTCCAGGATGCGACCCTCGTCGACGAAGGCGATTCGGTTCGCGATGTCGCGCGCGAAGCCCATCTCGTGGGTGGCGATGAGCATCGTCATGCCCTGGGCGGCGAGATCGCGGATCACGTTGAGCACCTCGGCGATGAGCTCCGGATCGAGCGCGCTCGTGACTTCGTCGAGCAGCAGCAGATCGGGGTCCATCGCGAGCGCACGGACGATGGCAACCCGCTGCTGCTGGCCGCCCGAGAGCCGGTCGGGATAGTCGTCGCGCTTCTCGATGAGGCCGAACCGCTCGAGCAGCTCGGTCGCCTGGTCCTCGGCCTCCGGCCGCTTCCGCCGCAGGACCTGACGCGGCCCCAGCGTCACGTTGTCGAGCACCGACATGTGCGGAAACAGGTTGTACGACTGGAACACGATCCCGATCCGGCGGCGGATCCGGTCCACGTCGACGCCCTCGGCGGTGATCTCCTCGCCTTCGACCACGATCCGCCCCGCGTCGATCGGCTCGGTCAGATTGATGCAGCGCAGCAGGGTCGACTTGCCGGATCCGGAGGCGCCGATGACGCACACGATCTCGTGCTCGTCCATCGCCAGGTCGATGCCGCGCAGCACGTCGAGGTCGCCGAACGACTTCCAGAGGTCTTCCACCAGGAGCGCCGCCGCCGTCATCGGTCGTCCTTCCCCCGACGCCCGATGAGTCCGCCGAGCGCTCGGCCGCGACGCGCCACGTCACCCGAGCGCTTCACCGATGCCGCATAGCGGCGGTTGCGCTCGCGGCTGACGAGCCAGTCGGTGAAGCGGGCGAGCGGGATCGTGACCACGAGGAACACGAGCGCGGTGACCAGGTACGGCGTGAAGTTGAAGGTCGCGGTCGATCGGATCTGCGACTGGCGGAAGATCTCGACCACGCCGATGAAGCTCACGAGCACCGTGTCCTTCTGGAGGCCGATGAAGTCGTTGAGCAGCGGCGGGATGACACGTCGGACGGCCTGCGGCACGACGACGAACCGCATCGCCTGGAGCTGCGAGAGGCCGAGCGAGCGCGCCGCCGCCGTTTGGCTCGGATGGATCGACTCGATCCCGGCCCGGTACACCTCGGAGACGTAGGCGGAGTACACGAGGGTGAGGGCGATGACGCCCCACAGGAAGGGGTCGTTCGGGACGCCCTCCAGTCGCAGGCCCGGGATGCCGAAGCCGAGCACGTAGATCACGAGGATCCCCGGCAGGGCGCGGAAGAGGTCCACGTAGAGGGTGGCGAGCAGTCGCACCGGGAAGAGGACCGGGCCGGGCAGGCTGCGCATCACCGCCAGCACGAGGCCGAAGGCGAGGATCAGCACCTCGGCGATCAGGAAGAGCCGGACGTTGACCTCGAAGCGCCGCACGATGTTCGGCGCGGCCGCCGAGAAGGCTTCCCAATCGAAGAAGGTGCGCTGGACGCGCTCCCAGCCGGGCGCGTTGACGGCGATCACGCCGAGGACGCCGAAGAAGACGATCGTGGAGACCGTGGCGACGGCCAGGGAGCGCCAGCTGTATCGACGCTCGCGCCGGCGGCGCGGCACGAGGTCCGGCGGGACGGCTCCCGCCCCGCCGGACACCCTGGTCGTCACGCGATCACGGATGAGGCCCCGCGCCTACTCCAGCACCGGCACGTCGACGTAGTCGGACATCCACTCCTGCGTGATCGCCTCCAGCTCGCCGCTGTCGCGCAGGCTCGCGAGGGCATCGTTCACGCAGTCGGTCAACGGGCTGTCGAGCTCGAGCACGAGGCTGAAGTACTCCTCCTCGTCGCCGACAGTCGGGAACTGGCCCACCACGACCCCTTCGTCCATCTGCACGGCGGTGATGAAGAAGGCGGTGGGCAGGTCGACCACGATGCCGTCGACCTGGCCCGCGTTGAGGGCCGCGATCGCGGCGTCATTGCTGTTGTAGACCGATGGATCCTGGGACGGCTGGATCACGTCCTCGATGTAGGCCAGGCTCGTCGTGCCGACCTGGACGCCGAGGCGGTACTCGGCCACGTCCGCGATCGACGTCGCCTCGGTGATCGGCGTGCCGGCGTTGGCGACGAGGGCCTGGTTGGAGTAGTAGTAGGCGTCGCTCATATCGACCTGCTCGGCGCGCTCGGGCCGGTACGACACCTGGGCGAGGTAGAGGTCGAAGTCCTTCTCGCCGGGCGCGAAGGAGTTGTCGAACGGCACGGCGATGAACTCGACGCTGTCGTCGTCGAAGCCCAGCTCCTCGGCGACGGCCCAGGCGACGGCCCCTTCGAACCCTCGCTTGTTCGTCGGATCGCCGAGCTCCCACGGGTCGGTCGGCTCCTCGTCGTCGGCCGGGGGATCCCAGTACGGCGGGAATGCGGGGTTATCGGTGCCGATGGTCAGAACGCCCGGCGTCTTCGTGGCCAGGTTCTCCGGCGCGCACTCGTCAGCCGGCGGGCTGTCGGTGGCGTCGTCGGTCGGCGCATCGGTCGGCGCATCCGGGGCGGCGTCGGTCGGGGAGGCCGCAGGCTCGGCCGTGCAGGCGACGAGCAATGCGAGGACGGCGAGAAGGGCGAGGGCTCGGGTGAGCGCGGACATCGGTGTGCTCCGTGAACGTGTCGATTCGAGCGGAGTGTAGCCGCTCGATCAAGAGGGGCTCTCAGGGCGGTCCGATACGGACCCGATCGCCCACCGTCGCGGGCAGCCGCGCCGCCAGGTCGCCCTGGTTCTCGGCGAGGGCCAGGTTGCCCGACGAGTCGACGTACAGGAGGCGTTCGCCCGGCGCGACTGCCCCGAAGCTGTGCGCCACGGTCGCGTGAAGCGGATCGGCCGCTTCGCCGACGCTCACCCGAGTTCGGGCTCCGGCCGATGCCCATCCGAGCGCGTCGAGCTCGGCGCGACCGCCTGCCAGACGGAGGTTCCCGAAGCTGTCGGCGTAGATCACCTCGGTCTGGAGCGTGTCGCCCTCGACGCAAGCCTCGGGCTCCGGCAGCCGGACGACGCCGGTGCTCGGCACCGCCGGGCCGACGGCCTCGTACGGCGCGAGGCCGGCGGCGAGGTGGGCGGCGACCGGGGCGAAGATGTCCCGGCCATGGAAGGTCGAGCTGGTGACGGGTAGCCACAGGTCCCGGTTCGACAGCTCCCGGACCTGCTCGATGCCGCCGAGTGCACCCGCCGCCGGCACGAGGAGCCCGTTGTCCGGGCCGACGAGCACGTCGCCGCGGCGTACGCGGATCGCGATCGGCCGTCGGTCGGTGCCGACGCCGGGGTCGACCACGGCGACGTGGACGCCGATCGGCAGGTAGGGCAGCGCTCCGCGGAGGACGAAGGCGCCCGCCGCGATCCGGTACTTCGGGACGCTGTGCGAGACGTCGATGATCTGCGCGTCCGGGCAGATCGACAGCATGACGCCGCGGCAGGTGGCCGCGGCCCCGTCGAAGCCGAAGTCGGTCAGGAAGCCGATGACCGGGTGCGCGGGACGCTGCATGGCGGCATGGTAGGGCTCAGGGGATCGCCACGCGTTCCCGATGCCTGGGGACGTGCGCCTCCATGCCGAGCCCGTCACGGATGCGTCCGGCGAAGGCCTCCGCGGCGTCGGGGTCCCCGTGAACGATGAACACGCGCTTCGGCCGGCCGCTCCCGCCGGCGTCGTCGGTGCCGCGGTCGCCGAAGTGGCGAAGCCACGCCTCGAGCTCGTGCTGGTCGGCATGGGCCGAGAAGCCGCTGATCGAGCGAACCCGGCAGCGGACCGGGATCTCCTGGCCATCGATGCGCGCCGACTGGCCGCCATTCTGGATGTGGCGGCCGAGTGTTCCCTCGCCCTGGTAGCCGATGAAGAGGAGCGTGCAGGTCGGGTCGGGGAGGAAGTCCTTGAGGTGGTGCATGATCCGCCCGCCGGTCAGCATGCCCGAGCTGGCGACCACCATGATCGGACGCTTCGCGTGGCGGATCGCCTTCGACTGCTCGACCGTATCGGTGAACTGCTGGCCCGGATACTCGAGCGGCGACTCGCCCGAGGCGATGAGGTCCTTCGTCTCCGCGTCGTAGATCTCGGGGTGATCGTGGTAGACATCGGTCGCTCGTGAGGCCATCGGCGAGTCGAGGTAGAGCGGCACGCGCGGAATCCGACCCTGGCGCACGAGCTCGTCGAGAACCCAGATCACCTCCTGCGTGCGGCCGATGGCGAAGGCGGGGACCAGGAGCACCCCCTCGTCGGCTGACACCTCGCCGATGGCGGCGACGAGCTCATCGATCGCCGCTTCGTGATCGGCATGCTCGCGGTTGCCGTACGTCGACTCGACCACCACCGCGTCGGCGTGGGCGATCGGCGCGGGGTCGCGAATGATCGGCGAGCCATCGCGTCCGAGGTCACCGGAAAACACGATCGTCCGCCGCTCGTCCCCGTCGGCGATGCGGAGCTCGACGATCGCCGAGCCCAGGATGTGACCGGCGTCGTGGAGCACCGCCGTGACGCCATCGGCAACGTCGATCTCGTCACCGTAGTCGCTGCCGCGCATCTGGGTCATCGCCTGGTCGACGTCGCGCTCGTCGTAGAGCGGGCGACGGGTCTCGGTCCTGCCCTCGGGCGGTGCCGAACGCAGCCGCTCGGGCAGGGACTCGTCATCGGTCTCCTCGGCGACCGCCTCGGACTCGGCCTCGCTTGCGTGGCGCCGGTTCCAGCGCTCCGCGAACTCGACCTGGAGCTTGGCGGAGTCGCGCAGGACGATCTCGGCGAGGTCGACGGTGGCCCCGGTCGCGTGGATCGGTCCGCGGAAGCCGCGCTTCACGAGCGCCGGCGTGCGTCCGCAGTGGTCGAGGTGCGCGTGGGTCAAGATGAGGGCGTCGATGGAGTCGGGCTCGTAGGCGAACGGCAGGTGGTTGCGCTCGATCTCCTCAGGCGAGCCCTGGAACAGGCCGCAGTCGACCACGACGCGCGCCCGGTCGGTGGAGACCAGGAACTGTGAGCCGGTCACACAGCCGGCGGCGCCGAGGAACTGGATCGTGATGCTCACCGCGGGTGCCCTCCATCCGGGACGAACTGGAGATCCACGATCGCGTCGTCCCGCACGCGACCGAGGAAGGAGCCGGCGAGCGGCGGTACCGGCACCTGCGCAGGATCGATTCCAGTCACGCTCGCTCCGGTCGGGCACGGTCCGTCGAGCCCGTCGCACAGCGCGACCGAGCCGTCGAGCGCCAGCAGCCTGCCCTCCAGCCAGACCCAGCCGGGCGGCTCTTCGGCGGCGGCCACCGACGGGTCGAAGACCTCGCCGTCGGCCGGACCGTGGCCCACCCACTCGTTCGACGGGCAATCCAGGGCGGCGCGCTCGCCCTCGGCCACGCCGGCGTCACGGCCCTGGGAGCCGACGACGACGCGTGTCCCGTCATCAGTGAGGGTCAGCGGGTAGATCGTCAGGCCCTGGAGGATGTCGCTGCGGGCTCGGCCGTCGGCATCGAACGTCGCGCCGTCGAGGAGGTCCAGGAAGAAGCCGGACGGCGGCAGGATGCACCACTTCACGACGCGGCCCGGTGCTCCCGGAGCGTGCGGAGCGCGCGCGTCGAGGACGAACACGGCCTCCTCGGTGGTGACGACGAACGCCGGCCGTCCATCGGCCAGCTGCACGGCCCCGACGTCCGGTCGGTCGCCCACCATGATGGTGCCGAGGTCGCGGCCGATCGGCGCTGCGATGTTGCCGGCGATGAACGCGTATCCGACCACCATCACCACCACCGCGGCCGCGGCGACCCCGATCAGCACCCGCTGCCCGATGTCACCCATGCCGGCCGATGATGCCATCATCGGCGCATGCCCTTCCCGATCGAGCCTCCGGTCGAGCCGATGCTCGCCAAGCCGACCCCCGACATCCCGAGCGACGACGGCTGGATCTACGAGCCGAAGTGGGACGGATTCCGGGCGCTCGTCTTTCGCGACGGCGGCGACGTCTTCGTCCAGTCCCGTGACCGCAAGCCGCTGAACCGATACTTCCCGGAGATCCTTGACCCGCTGCTGCGCATCGGCGGCCCGGACGCCCGCTTCGTCCTCGACGGCGAGGTGGTGATCGCCCGACCGGACGGCGGCCTCGACTTCGATGCGCTTCTCCTCCGCATCCACCCCGCGGAGAGCCGTGTGCGCATGCTCGCCGCGCAGTCGCCCGCCTCCTTCGTCGCCTTCGACTGCCTGGCCGATGGCGCCGAGGACCTGCGCGACGCACCGTTCGCCGATCGTCGGACGCGGCTGGAGCGCCTGCTGGCGAGGCCGCCGGCATCGGTCCATCTCACGCCCTCGACGACCGATCCGGCCGTGGCCCGCCATTGGTTCGACGCCTTCGAGGGCGCCGGCCTCGACGGCGTCATCGGCAAGCGCGTCTCGGAGCCGTACGCACCGGGGAAGCGCACGATGGCGAAGATCAAGCATGCGCGCACGGCCGACTGCGTCGTCGCGGGCTTCCGTTGGCACAAGAACGGGCCGGGGACGCTGATCGGCTCCCTTCTGCTCGGGCTCTGGAATGGATCCGGCCAGCTCCAGCATGTCGGCGTGACGTCGTCGTTCACGATGGTGAAGCGAGCCGAGCTCGTCGAGTTCCTCGAGCCCTACCGGCAGGGTGGCCTCGAGGATCACCCATGGCGCGACTGGGCCCTGGCCGAAGCGGCGGCCGCCGAGGAAGGCCGGCGCATGCCGGGCGCCACCTCCCGCTGGAACCGGGGCAAGGATCTGTCGTGGGAGCCGATCCGTCCGGAGCTCGTGTGCGAGGTCGCCTTCGACCATCTGCAGGGCGACCGGTTCCGCCACGCCGCCACGTTCCGCCGATGGCGCCCCGATCGCTCGCCCGCCGACTGCCGGTACGATCAGCTCGAGGAGACGCCGCCGGCCCTGCTGGCAGACCTGTTCGGCCGCTGATCCGAGGGCGGCGCGGTACACTGCCCGCCCCGCATTCGCGCACCTGGAGGCCTCACGTGTCCGTCGCCGCCGATCCGAACGCCGCTGTCAACGACCTTGCCGATCGCTTCTGGGAAGGGGTCCTGGAACGCGACACGATGTGGTCGACCGTCCTCGGCGACGAGCGCTTCAACGACCGGTGGCCCGACCTCGGCGCTGATGGCCGGGCCGTGGAAGAGCGGGCCATGCGCGAGACGCTCGACGAGGCGAGGGCGATCCCGGCCGACGGCCTCGAGCCAGAGCAGGTGATCACCCGTGACCTCCTCGTCCTCGTGGCCGAGAACCACCTCGAGGCGCTGAGCCAGAAGCAGTACCAGCTCGCGATCGACCACATGGCCGGGCCGCAGATGTGGCCGGCCGAGATGGCGCAGTACCAGCCCGCCGACACGGCGGAGCGCCTCGAGAAGCTCGTCGCCCGATGGGCCGCCTACCCGGCCATGATCGAGCAGTACCTGACCACCCTGGCCGAGGGCGTCGTCGACGGCCGCACGGCCGCTGCCGTCCCGGTGCGCCGAACGATCGAGCAGATCGAGCGGCTGCTCGAGATGCCGCCGGCCGACCATCCCGCCACGAGCATGGTGAACGTCGGCGACCAGGATCGGTCCCGCGTGGTCGTGGCCGTCGAGGAGCATGTCTACGACGGGCTGCGCCGTCTCCACCGGTACCTCGTCGATGAGTACGAGCCGCACGCGCGGCAGGAGCCGGGCATCAGCGCCACACCGAATGGGGATGCCGCGTATCGGCTTGCGATCCGCATGCAGACGACGGTCGCGACGACCGCAGAAGAGGTCCATGCCTTCGGCCTCGCCGACCTCGAGTCGATCGAGGCCGAGAAGGACGAGATCGCACGGCGGCTCGGTCATCCGGATCGGCACGCGCTCCGCGAGGCACTCGCCGGCGATCCCGACAACCACACCGACGACCCGGAGGCGCTCGTGCGCCTGGCGCAGGAGCAGACCGATCGTGCCTACGCGGCGGCGCCGAACTACTTCGGCCGGCTTCCGAGCGCGAACTGCTACGTCAAGGCCGTCGAGCCGTATCGGGAAAAGGACGCGCCGCCGGCCTTCTACATGCCGCCATCGCTCGACGGGTCGCGGCAGGGGCAGTACTACATCAACACCTACCAGCCGGGCGAGCGACAGCTGCACAAGGTCGCGGCGATCACGTTCCACGAGGCCACGCCGGGGCATCACTTCCAGATCGGGATCGAGATGGAGCTCGACGGCCTGCCCGCCTTCCGCCGGCTCGGCTCGCGGATGGCCGGCGTCGCCTACGCCGAGGGATGGGGCCTGTACTGCGAGCGCCTCGCCGACGAGATGGGCCTCTACCTCGACGACCGCGAGCGCCTCGGCATGCTCGACGCGCAGTCCTTCCGGGCCGCACGCCTGGTGGTCGACTCGGGCCTCCACGCCATGGGCTGGTCCCGCGACCAGGCGATCACCTTCATGCACGAGCGTGGCTCGCTGCCGATGGTCGACGCCGAGATCGAGGTCGACCGCTACACGGTGTGGCCCGGCCAGGCCCTCGCCGGCCTGGAGCGCTGGCGTCAGCGCTGGCCGGCGGCATCGGAGGGCGTCGGCGTGGAGGAGGTCCTCGTCGATGGCATGCGTGGCCGCTCGTCGCTCTGGTACCGCGTGCGGGTCAACCTGCGCAACGTGGCGGAGGCGGATCGACCGCCGGACGAGCCGCCCGATCCCGATTACGACCCGTGGGAGGCGTACCGCGGTCCCGATGAGGAAGGTGGCTAGCGCTCCGCTTCCACGGCCGCCTCGACCCAGCCCCCGATCTCGCGGCGGAGCGTGGCCAGCGGCAGCGATCCGTGACCGAGCACCTCGTCGTGGAACGCGCGCAGAACGAATCGATCGCCCATCTGCTCGGTCACATCGGCCCGGGCCCGTTCGATCTCCCGCTGGCCCAGCTTGTACGCGAGCGCCTGCCCGGGCCAGACGGTGTAGCGGTCCACCTCGATCTCGGCGTCCATCATGGGCAGCGAGCCGCGCTCGTGCATGAAGGTGATCGCCTGGTCGCGGGACCAGCCCATGGCGTGGAGGCCCGAGTCGACCAC
>DATLGA010000070.1:0-14246 GCA_035540715.1 Candidatus Limnocylindrales bacterium
GTTGCAGCGGAGTGACCTGGAGTCTGCCGTGAATGCGGTCCTGGCCGAGGCGCTCGACCTGTCGCACCGCGTTCACGAGACGCCGGAGATCGCGTTCGAGGAGCATCGGGCCTCCCGCTGGACGGCGGAGCTGCTCGAGCGGCACGGCTTCGAGGTGACGGCCCCGGCCGGCGGCCTCGAGACGGCATTCGTGGCGCGATGGCGCGGCGAGCGACCCGGACCCGTCATCGCCTTCGCGGGCGAGTACGACGCGCTCCCGGAGGTCGGGCACGGCTGCGGGCACAACCTCATGTGCTCGTCGAGCGCGGGCGCCGCCGTGGCGGCCGCGCGGATCCTCGGGCGCGACTTCGCGGGAGAGATCCGGTTCATCGGCACACCGGCGGAGGAGGCCGGCAACGGCAAGGTGCATCTCATCAACGCCGGCGTCTTCGCCGACGTGGACGCGTGCCTCCAGATCCATCCGGCCGACGTCACGAGCGCGGAGATCCTGTGCCTCGCCGTCATCGAGGTCGGCGTGACGTTCCGCGGCACGCTCGCACATGCGAGCGCCGATCCGTGGCTCGGCCGGAACGCGCTCGACGCGATCGTCCTGCTCTACACGATGGTGTCGCAGTGGCGTCAGCACCTCAAGCCGGGCGAGCGGGTGCACGGCATCATCACCCATGGCGGCGCGGCCCCGAACATCGTGCCGGATCTGACCCGCGGGCGCTGGTATCTCCGCACGCCCGTGGACGCCGACCTCGACGCCATGATCGAGCGCTTCCGCACGATGGCCGAGGCGGCCGCGTCGGCGGCCGGCTGCACCGTCCAGCTCGCGATCGATCCGGCCAACCGCTGCCGCACGATGCTGAACAACCCGACCCTGCTCGAGATCTGGCGACGCGGCCTCGAGGAGGCCGGGATCGAGGACGGACCGGTCGATCCGAACGCCGGCTCGACCGACATGGGCAACGTGAGCCACGAGGTCCCCACCATCCACCCGTACATGGCGATCGCCCCGCGCGGAACGCCCGGTCACTCGCACATCTTCGCCGAGCACGCAGGGGGCGGCGACGGCGACGCGATGCTGCCGCAGGCCATCCGCGTCCTGGCGCGCACGGCGCTCGAGCTCGTCGGCGACCCTGCGCTGGTCGAGCGCGCCTGGGCCGACCTGCGCGACCAGGGCGGCGGGCAACAGCGGGAGCGGGACGCCTGACCGAGAGCGACATCCTCGCCGGGCAGGCGGTCGACGAGGCGGTTCTGGCGGAGATCTACGATCTCGAGCACGACGAGATCATCGAGGACCTGCGCTTCTACCGGACGTGGGCGGAGCGCACCCGCGGTCCGACGGTCGATCTCGGCTGCGGCTCCGGCCGCCTGTTCCGCGCCCTGCTCGACGGGGGCGCCGCGCGGATCGCGGGCATCGACGGATCCGCGGCGCTGCTGGCTCGGGCGGAGGCCCGCATCGCGGCCGACGAGCGGCTGCGACGAGCGGCCGCGAACAGGAGGATCGAGCTGCTCCGCGCGGACGTGCGATCGGTCCGGCTCGGTGATCGCTTCGAGCTCGCGCTCCTGGCCGGCGTGCTGTCGCACCTGGATGGGCCGGAGGAGGCGGTGCGGGCCCTCGTCACCGCCCGACGCCTGCTCGCGCCGGGCGGCGTCCTCGTCGTGGACCTCCTGGGCCCGGGGGCGCTCCCGGACCATGATCTCCCGCTCAGCGTCGATTGGGAGCGCAGGGTGGGGGACCGGCGCGTCGTCCGCCGCTCCGAGCTCCGGCGCCACGAGACGCCGGAGGGCCTGCGCGTTGCGTATGCCACGCTCACCGACCTCGTCGAGGCCGATGGTACGATAGCGCGGCTTCCGGCCAGCTTCCGGCTCTGGTATCCATCACCTTCGGCGGTCGTTGCCCTCGCCGACGAGGCGGGCCTGGTCGTCGAGGCGGCCTTCGGGTCTCACGACCTGGGGCCGCTGGACGAGCGGAGCGAACGCTGCATCTTCGTGCTGCGAGGCACGGAGGCCGAGGCGCGGATGGGGTGAGGGCATGAGTGGCGAACAGATCCGGCTTCTGGTGGTGGAGGACGTGCCGCAGGTCGCGTCGCACGTCCGTTCGCTCCTGAACGCCCAGTCCCAGATCAAGATGCTCGACGTGGTGACCGCCGGCGACCGTGCCGTGGCGAGCGTGGGGGAGATGAAGCCGGACGTCGTGATCGTCGACGCGCTGCTGCAGGGCCGGATGAGCGGCCAGAAGGTGGCCGAGGAGATCCGACGCGCCGAGCCGCACGTCGGCGTCATCATGCTGACCGTCCCGCAGAACCCGGTCAGCGAGAACCCCGAGCGCGGGGTCGACGCCGTGCTGAAGATGCCGTTCACCGGGTTCGATCTGACCACCCTCGTCCGCAAGGTCGGTGAGACGCGCGCCGTCGAGTCGGCGAAGGCCGGCTCCCTCATGGCGGCCCTCTTCTCGCCGAAGGGCGGCGTCGGCCGGACGACGCTGGCCTACAACATCGCCGTCGCGCTCGGCCAGGAGCACCGGGTCTGCCTGGTCGACGGCTCGTTGCAGTTCAGCGACCTGCGCGGCCTGCTGCGCGTGCCGGCGGTCGCCCCGTCGATCGTGAACCTGCCGACCGATCGGATCCGCGAGCAGGACCTCGCCGAGGTCATGTGGCGCGACCCCTCGGGGATCGACATCCTCCTTGCGCCCCCGCGGGTCGAGATGGCCGAGATGGTCACCACCCGCGACATCGAGAAGGTCCTCTCGATCCTGCGCCAGCTGTACGAGTTCGTGATCATCGACACGCGGGCCGCCCTCAGCGAGGACGTCCTCGTCTTTCTCGACTCGGCCGACCTCATCCTGCAGGTGCTGACCTACGACGCGATGGCGATCCGCGGCCTGGCCATGTCTGCCGAGACCTTCGCTGCCATCGGCTATCCGCCGTCGAAGCTGACGACCATCCTCAACCGATCCGACGCCTCCGGCGGCTTCGACAAGGCCGATGTCGAGCAGGCGCTCGCGAGCCGCATCGACTTCGAGGTCGTCTCCGACGGCCACCTCGTCCTCGGCTCGAACAACGAGGGCAACGCGTTCGTGACCTCGAGCCCGGACTCGCCGATCGCCCAGGGCGTCCGACGCATCGCCGATTCCCTGGCCGCCCATCTCCGCGAGCGCTCCCCGGCCCTCGCGCGCCGCTGACCCGCGCGCATGACCGATCACCACGACGACCGGCCGATCGGCGTGTTCGACTCCGGCGTCGGCGGCCTCACCGTCCTCGCCGAGCTCCACCGGCGGCTGCCTTCCGAGAGCACGGTCTACCTGGGCGACAACGCGCGGGCGCCGTACGGCCCTCGGCCCGCGGGCGAGGTCCGGCGCTTCACGATCGAGGCGGTCGAGTGGCTGGCGGCCCAGGACGTCAAGCTTCTCGTCCTCGCGTGCAACACCGCCACGGCGCGCGCCCTCGACGACGTGCGGGCACAGGCCGACGTACCGGTCGTCGGCGTCGTCCGGCCCGGCGCGGTGGCCGCCGCATCGGCGACGCGGAGCCGGCACGTGGCGGTCATCGCGACGGCAGGCACGGTCGAGTCGGGCGCGTACCCCGCAGCGATCCTCGAAGCCGATGCGGAGACAGCGGTCGCCCAGCTGGCGTGCCCGGAGCTCGTCCCGATGGTCGAGGCCGGAATCCTCGACGGCCGGCGAGCCGAGTCGGTTCTGCGGGCGTACCTCGAGCCGATGCTGCACGCTGACGGCCGGATCGACACGCTGCTCCTTGGCTGCACCCACTACCCGCTTCTTCGCGGCCCGATCGAGCGCATCGTCGGCGAGCGGGTCGCGGTCGTCGACTCCGCATTCACCACCGCACTGGCCGTCGAGGACCTGCTCGACGCCCTCGGCGCCCGTGCTGGCGGGGCGGCCGATCCCGTTCACCGGGTCGCCACCACCGGGGACGTCGGCGCGTTCGTGAGCGTGGCGACCCGTCTGTTCGGCGAGCGTCTGCCGTCGGTCGAGGAGGCGGCCATCGAGCCGGTCGGCTCGCTTCCCGTAGACTGAGCCCATGTCACGCCACACCACCCGCGTCGGCGCCGGGATCATCGTCGGAGGCCTCCTCGCCTTCGGCGCCAGCGTCGCATCGCGCGAGATCATGCGCCGTGCCGGCACCCGGCTCATCGACTGGGACGCCGTTCGCGAGATCGCGCATCGACGCCTCGGCGAGGCCGGCTCGCCCATCCCGGCCGCGCACCGGGCCGAGGCCGAGGCCTTCTATCGCTCCACGCTGCTTCGCATCGAGCCGATCGTCGCCGAGGAGATCGGCTCGGAGCTGCCCGAGGCGCTCGAGACGCCGGCCGTCGTCGACCGGCTCCAGTGGGTCGACCTCAACCTGTCCACCTTCCGGCTGCTGCTCGATCGCGTCGAGCGGACGCTCCTCGAGTCCCAGGTGGGGCCCGACACCACGGGCCGCGCGGTCTCGCGCTGGGTCAACCGCAAGGTCGGCAACCAGCAGCTCGGCTTCATGCTGGCCTTCCTCGGGCGCAAGGTCCTCGGCCAGTACGACGTGAGCCTGCTGGCCGCGGCGCCGACGCGCGGCCGGCTGCACTTCGTCGAGCCGAACATCGTGGCCACCGCGGCCACCCTGCGTGTCCCGCGCGACGAGTTCCGCACCTTCATCGCGCTCCACGAGGCGACTCACGCGTTCGAGTTCGAGGCGCACGAGTGGCTGCGGCCGTACTTCGCCGGCCTCGTGGCGGAGACCGTCGAGCAGCTGGCCGCCGAGTCCGGCGGCCTCATGGAACGCTTCCGCGAGGCACTGAGCGGTGGCGAAGGCCACTGGCTGGAGCGGATCATGACGCCGCGCCAGCGCGACACGTTCAACCGTACCCAGGCGCTCATGTCGCTGCTCGAGGGATACTCGAACCACGTGATGAACGCGGCCGGCGCCCGGATCCTGCCGAACTTCCGCGACATCCATGAGCGCTTCGAGCGGCGCGGCGAGCGGCGGGGGGCGCTCGAGCGCGCGATCATGCGCGTCACCGGCCTGGACCTGAAGATGGAGCAGTACGCCGCCGGTGAACGATTCGCCGATGCGGTGATCGAGCGCCGTGGACGCGAGTTCCTCAACCGGGTCTGGAGCGGCCCGGAGCTCCTTCCGAGCCTCGACGAGATTCGACAGCCCGACCGCTGGATCGCGCGGGTCGAGGGAGGGGCCAGCTGAGCGAGCCGACCCTGACCGTCCTCGCCACGCCGATCCTGGGAGCCCCACTCACCCGCGAGCTGGTGGCGCGGATCGAGGCCGTGGAGGGGGTCGGCTGCACGCGCATCGCCGCCGACGGACACCTCCACGGGGACGCGAGCGAGGACGTCTTCGGGCGTGCCGAGGTGCTCCTGGTCGGGGCCGTGCCCGCATCGGTGCTCGACCACGTCGTCGAGCGGTCGCCGCGCCTTCGCTGGATCCACTCCGCGTCGGCCGGGGTCGATCGCATCGCCACGCCGCTCGTTCGTGATCGAGCGCTGATCGTCACGAACGCCCGCGGCGTCTTCAGCCGTCCGATCGCGGAGTACGTGGTCATGATGTCGCTCGCCGTGGCGCGACGCCTGCCCCAGCTGCTCGAGCTCCAGCGCGAGCGAACCTGGCAGCCGCTGCGCGGGCGGGAGCTGGCGGAGCTCGCGATCGGCATCGTCGGCTTCGGGAGCATCGGCGTCGAGATCGCGCGGCTGCTCGAGCCGTTCGGCTGCCGCGTGCTCGCCACGCGACGCCATCCGGAGCGGGGCAGCGAGCTGGCCAACGTCGAGCTGTACGGGCTGGACCAGCTGGACGAGGTGCTTCGCGCCAGCGACGTCGTCGTGGTGGCCGCACCGCTGACCGATGACACGGCCGGCCTCATCGGCGCCGAGCAACTGGCCCAGATGCGCGAGGATGCGTGGCTCATCAACATCGCGCGCGGCCGGCTCATCGACGAGCTCGCGCTGCGGCGGGCGCTCGAGTCCGGCTGGATTGGAGGAGCGGTGCTCGACGTGTTCACCGAGGAGCCGCTCGCCGGCGACTCTCCGCTCTACCGCACCCCGAACCTCGTCATCACGCCCCACACGAGCTGGGCGTCGGACCGCGTGGTCGAGCGGAGCGTCGACCTCTTCGTGGACAACCTTCGCCGTCACCTGGCGGGCGAGCCGATGCGCAACGTGGTCGACCTGGCGGCTGGCTACTGAGCCGATGCAGGTCACGATCGTCGGTCTGCCCGGCAGCGGCAAGACGACCGTCTTCAATGCCCTGACCGGCGGGCATGCCGAGACCGGTGGCTTCTCCGGCGGCCGCGCGGCCCCGAACGTGAGCGTCGTCAAGGTGCCCGACGAGCGCGTCGACCGCCTCGCCGCGCTCTTCAGCCCCAAGAAGACGACGTATGCGGACGTGACGTACGTCGACGTCGCCATTCCGGCCGGCGCCGCCCGCGAGGGGACGATCAACCCGGACGTGCTGGCCCAGATCCGCAACGCCGACGCGCTTCTCCACGTGGCCCGAGCGTTCGACGACGCGTCGAACCCGGTCGACGCCGATCCGTGGCGGGATGTCGACGACCTCGACCTCGAATTCACCGTGGCCGACCTGTCGGTCATCGAGAAGCGCCTCGAGAAGCTGCGCACGCAGGGCCGGCACGGCTCGCAGGCGGAACGGGAGCAGGCCCAACGCGAGGAGGAGCTCCTCCGCCGCGTCGAGCCGCACCTCTCGGATGGCAAGCCGATCCGATCCTTCGGCCTGACCGATGACGAGGAGCTGCTGCTGCGCGGCTACCGCTTCCTGACGCAGAAGCCGGCGCTCGTCGTGCTGAACATCGACGAGGCACGGCTCCCCGAGGCGGCGTCGCTCGAGGCGGCAGGGCGCGCGCGCTACGCCGAGCCGCACACCGACGTCGCCGCGCTGGCCGGAAAGATCGAGGCGGAGATCGGTGAGCTTGCCGACGAGGACGCCCGGATGTTCATGGATGACCTCGGCATCGTCGAGCCGTCGCGCGGCCGCGTCATCCGCCTCACGTACGAGCTCCTCGGGCTGTTCAGCTTCTACACCGCCGGCGACGACGAGTGCCGGGCGTGGACCCTGCGCCGAGGCTCCACCGCGGTCGACGCGGCCGGGACGATTCACTCCGACCTGGCCCGCGGCTTCATCCGGGCGGAGGTCATCTCCGTCGACGACCTGCTCGACGCCGGCTCGATGGCGGAGGCGCGCAAGCGCGGCACGCTGCGCCAGGAGGGCAAGGCCTACGAGGTCCGCGAGGGCGACGTCCTCCAAATCCTGTTCAACGTCGGCCGCTGAACGCCGGGCCTACGGGCGCTCCATCTCGACCACGATCGAGCGGAACTCGTCGCTCTGCTCGACCAGGTAGGTGTCGTCCTCCTCGATCCCGACGCTCATCGACGCGCGCAGCTTCTCGTCGCCGATGTAGGTGAATCCGTGCGACCGCTCGAGCTCGCGTGCGATCGCCTCCACCAGCGTCTCCTCCTCGTACGTCTCGAGGATCGCCTTTCGCGCCGTCTCCACGATCTGGGCGAACTGGGCTGGGGTATGGTCGCGCTCCGAGACGAGAAGCGCATCGGTCATCAGGTCGGTGGCGCCCTCGTGGAGCTCGTAGAAGTACAGCTGCATGGACCGATCATAGACCGATGCCCGAGCTGCTGATCGCCGGCGGCCTGACCGTCGACCGCTTCCCCGACGGCCGTCGCGCGCCCGGCGGCTCGGTGCTCCATGCCGGTCTCGCGGCGGCTGCGGAGGGCGCGGGGATCACGACGGTGACGCTGGCCGGCGACGAGCCGGAGGCACGGGAAGGCCTTGGCCAGCTGGCTGGCCTGGGCCGGCTCATCCACCAGCCTGCCACGGCGACCACCGCGTACCGCCACGACGAGCACGATGGCCGGCGCGTCCTCGTCTACCAGTCCGCCGCCGGCACGATCGACCCCGGCGCCCTCCACGGCCTCCCGCCGCCCGACGTCGCGCTCCTGGCCCCGATCGCCGACGAGCTTCCAGCCCCCGTCGTGACCGGCCTGCGCGCCCTGCTGGAACCGCGGCTGACCGTCCTGCTCATCCAGGGCTGGCTGCGGCGTCTCGAGATCGGCGAACCCGTGCATCCGCTGGCGCTCGACGAGGTCGAGCCGGAGCTGTGGACGGCGTTCGGGACGGCCGATGCCATCGTCGTGTCGACCGAGGACCTCGCCGAGGCTCCGGCCGACCCCTTCCTCCAGGCCCGGCAGCTCCGCGAGCGGCTCGGGCCGGGGCCGATGCTCATCGTGACGCTCGGCGACCGCGGCTACCTGCTCGACGACCCGGGGTCGGACCGGGTAGCTGCCGCGGTGCCCCGCCGCGTCGTCGACGGCGTGCCGATGGTCGGTGCGGGCGACACCTTCGGCGCCGGGCTCGCCGTCGCGCTTGCGCGCGGCCTCTCGCCCACCGCGGCGGCGGACGCGGCCACCGAGTGCGTCATCCGCGTTCTCGAGGCGCGGCGCGACAGGTAGCTCCTAGGCGACCCGGCGCTTCGCGGCCCGCGCCGCGCGCCGCTCCGCGGCCTCGACCCAGCGCCGCAGGCGACGGAGGCGCCGCTCCACGGTGAGGCGCGTCCGACCGACCTCGGCGATCGACCCGCCTCGACCGAGCGCAAAGGCGATGTCGAGCACGCGTGACGCCGCCTCCACCGCCTCCATCGCCCCGCGCAGATCGCCACGATGGCGCTCGCGGATCCGGGCCACCTCGATCCAGGCGGTTGCCGCGTCGACCGAGGCTCGGCGCGTGCCGAGCGCCCAGAGCGCCTCGGCGCGCTCGACGAGGCCCAGCGCGATGAGGAGCCGCGCGGCCACGCGCCGCAGGGCGTTCGCCTCCCCCGGATCGGCCGCGACGGCCTGGGCGCGCTCGACGAGCTCCAGCGCGTCGTCGACGGCCCCGGCTCGCAGCAGCTCGAGCGCCATGCCGCGCGCGTCCAGCACGCGGGCCTCGCGCCAGCCGCCGGCACGCAGGGCGCACAGCTCGGCCTCGAGCAGGACGAGGCTGACGACGTCCTGGAAGTTGTGGTCGAGCACCTCGGCGAGGATGTCGGGCGAGCCGCTGCCGAGGTAGCCGAAGTAGCGCAGCGGCACCTCGCTCCCCGGACAGTCGGACGTTCGCCGTACGCCGAGCACGCCGGCCTCCACGTCGGCCAGCCGGGCGCCGCCGAGTGGCCGTCGGAAGAGGCGGCGCGCATCGGGCAGGAGGTCGTCGTGCTGCGCGGGCAGCGATGCCTGCTCGCGGAACAGCCCGTGGAACGTGAGCCGCGCGGCGAGCATCGGCACGTCGAAGCCTCGGCCGTTGTACGTCACGAGCCGCGACGTCGTCGCGAGGTCGGCGGCGAGGGCACGCAGGAGCGCTGCCTCGTGCGGATAGTCGGGAAGCAGGTACTGCCGCACGCAGATCCGCGGGCCCTCCAACCGGGCGACGCCGGCCAGGAAGATCACCGTCCCGGCGCCGGTCGACAGCCCGGTCGTCTCCGTGTCGAAGTAGGCGGCCTCGGTGAGGCCGCGCAGCCGCTCGGCCACGCCCGGCGGTGCGGGGATCCGCCGCTCGACGACGAGCGCCAGGCCGTCGGGGGTCACATCGGTGCGGGCGTCGAACCAGCGCGCCAGGCGAAGCGCTCGGTCGTCGTCGGGCATCCGGCGCGGGCCGGGTGCCGGGAGGGCCGCATTCTGCGCGCTCCGGACGGCGGCGAGCCGGTCGGCAAGGGTCCGCTGCGTGAGCACGGCTCAGGACATCCCGGCCAGCAGCTCGACGACGACCTGCTTCCCGCGCCGGCCGACCTCGATGGCCGGACCGACGCACGCCGGGCAGCCGTCGGTGCAGCCGCACGACTCCACCGCCTCGCGGCTGGCACGGACCAGGTCGTCGACGAGCGTGAAGAGCCGCTCCGTGAGCCCGACGCCTCCCGGGACGGCGTCGTACAGGTACAGCGTCGGCCGGCCGGTGAACGGCGCCTGCACCTGGGCCAGGACGCCGAGGTCGCGCGGGTCGCTCATGAGCAGCAGGGCCGCCGTGGTGCGCGCGACGCGACCGAGCCCGATGAGCGCCCCGTCCAGCGCGTCGCGATCGTATCGGTTCACGAGCTCGGCGGGCGGCACGAGCCAGGTCGCGGTCGTGTGCATCTCGCTCTCAGGGAGGCTGATCGATCCCCAGCCGACGTTCTCGTGGGTGTGGAACTTGAGCTTCTTGAACATCGTCACCTTCCACGCGACCATCACCTCGCCGCGCTGCCGCAGGCCGGCGGGGGGTTGATCGGCCTCGTCGAAGACTTCGAGCACCTTGAGCGTCACCCCCAGGTCGGCATCGGTGTAGTAGTCGACGTCGGTGCGGGTGACGTAGGCCTTGCGCTCGTCCCAGTCCAGCCGATCGACGTGGTACTGCACGCCCTCGTGGATGTAGATCGCCTTCTCGTGCACGAGCAGCGGAGCGGCGAACAGGTCGACCTCGCCGAGCACGCGGTGGCGGTCGCCGGTCGTGTCGACGATGACGACGTTCTCCGGCGCGCCCGTGCGCAGGCTGAACGTCGAGGCGGGGAAGTTCTCGTGGCTCCAGTAGTAGCGATCGTCGGCCGCCCGGCGGACGTAGCCGTCCTCCTGCAGCACGTCGAGCAGGGTCGGCGTCTCGTCGATCCCGAAGCGTTCGGCCGCGGGCACCGGCAGCTCGAAGCTCGAGGCGCGCAGGTGGTTGAGCAGGACGTAGAGGTTGTCCGGGTTCACGAGCCCGTGCTCGGGCGAGCGGTCGAACAGGTAGTCGGGATGCGCGGCCAGGAACTGGTCGATCGGCGCGGACGAGCACACGAGCGCCGACAGGCTCGTGCCGACACGTCGGCCGGCGCGACCCATCTGCTGCCACGTGCTGGCGATCGTCCCGGGGTAGCCGACGCTGATCGCCGCGTCGAGGCCGCCGATGTCGATCCCGAGCTCGAGCGCGTTCGTCGCCACCACCCCACGGACGCGTCCGTTGCGGAGCCCCGCCTCGATGTCGCGCCGCTCGTTCGGCAGGTAGCCGCCGCGGTAGCCGCGGATGGTGTGCGGATGTCCGGGCGGTGGAGCGAACGTCTCGCGCAGGTAGCTCGTGAGCACCTCGACCGCCGTCCGCGATCGGGCGAAGGCGATCGTCTGCACGCCTCCGCCGATGAGCCGCTCGGCGAGCCGCTGGCCGGTCAGCAGGGCCGATCCGCGGATGCCGAGCTCCTCGTTGGCGACCGGCGGGTTGACCACGAGGACGTGGCGTCGCCCGGTCGGCGCGCCGTTGTCGTCGATGAGCTCGACCGGTGCCTCGAGGACGGCCTCGGCCAGCTCGGCCGGGTTGGCGATCGTGGCCGAGGCGCAGATGAAGGTCGGATCGGCGCCGTAGTGGTTGCAGATCCGGCGCAGCCGGCGGATGACGTTCGCGACGTGGGAGCCGAACAGGCCGCGGTAGGTGTGCAGCTCGTCGACGACGACGTAGCGCAGGTTCTCGAACAGCTTGAACCACTTCGTGTGGTGGGGGAGGATCGCGGCGTGGAGCATGTCCGGATTCGTGATGACGACCTGGCCGGCCGCCCGGACGACGCTGCGAACGTTCGCAGGCGTGTCTCCGTCATAGGTGTGCGTCTTCAGCCCGAGCTCCGCCGTCGCGGCGAGGGCGCGCAGCTCCACGAGCTGATCCGCGGCGAGCGCCTTGGTCGGGAAGAGGTAGAGCGCCCGCGCGGCCTCGTCCTTGGCGATCGTGTCGAGGACCGGCAGGTTGTAGCAGAGCGTCTTGCCCGACGCGGTCGGCGTCACCACGACGGCATTGCGGCCGGCGGATGCCGCCTCATAGGCCGCCGCCTGGTGCGTGTAGAGCGCCTCGATCCCGCGCCCGCGGAGCGCCGCCGATAGCCGGGGATCGAGCCGATCCGGCCACGGGGCGTGGCGTGGCGCCCGGGGCTCCATGATCCGGTGCGCCGCGATGAGCGGCGCGAAGTCGGGGCTGGCGAGGAGAGCGGCGATCGCCTCGTCGGCGGTGGTCGGGGCGGTCAGCATCGGCTCCTCCGGCTCCAAATCGAACATGCGTTCGAGCGCGAATCTAGCACAGGCGTTCGAAGCGTCGAAGGCCGATGCGACAGCTCGCATGTCGGAATCGTTTGACGCTGTGGAAAACTCGCCCCTAGACTCGGGCCCGATGACCGGGACCGAGGCTGCCGAAGCACCGCCAACGCCGGCCGCACGTCGGCGGCGCGTGCGCCTGCCGGCCTCGCGCGGCGGCGTGGCGTGGATGGTCGTTCTCGTGATCATCGGCGCCTTCCTGGCGGTTCAGCTGGGCAGGCAGGTGTACGCGAACTGGGAGATCGGCCAGCGCGCGCTGGCGATCGAGGCCCAGATCGCCGCGATCGAGGAGGAGAACGCCGAGCTCGCGCGCGAGCTGGCCTACCTGCAGAGCGACGCCTACGTCGAGGCCGAGGCCCGGCGCCTTGCGAACCTCGGCCACGAGGGGGAGGAGGTCCTCATCATCCCGCCCGGTGCGGAAGAGCCGCTGCCCGACGAGCTCACGGCCGTCGAGCCGCCGAAACCGATGCTCGAGCAGTGGGTCGACCTGTTCTTCGGCTCTGGCCACTGACATCGGGTTCCGGTCGTCCTGGCCGGTCTGCCGTCATCCAGGCTGAGGCGCTGTGGTCCTCACAGGCGCGGCTGCTGTCGTCATCTGCCTCGTGGGCGTGCAGTAGCGGGATCTGCATGCGCCGACCGAGTGATCCTGAGCGTGCGAGCGGCGCTCCGGGAGCCCGCCGGCCCGCTAACGTCCGCAGAGCGTGCAGATGTCAAGAACACCGGTCGCGTCTGGACGTCTGCGCGCGTGGCGAGCGTATGACCAGAGAGGGGGACGTTCGGCCGTTCAGTCGGCTCGACTACCCGACGCGGGGGCCGGCGGCGCGGACCTCCTCGGACACGCCGTCGGCGAAGGCCTCGAAGTTCGAGGCGAACATGCGGGCCAGCTCGCGCGCCTTGGCGTCGTAGGCCTCCGGATCGGGCCACGTATCGCGGGGGCGGAGCACCTCGTCCGGCACCCCGGGGACGTGGAGCGGCACCTCGACGCCGAAGATCGGGTCGAGCTCGACCTCGACGTCGTCGAGCTCCCCGGCCAGGGCGGCGCGCACCATGACACGGGTGTGGTCGATCCGCATCCGTTCGCCGGTTCCGTACGGGCCGCCGGTCCACCCGGTGTTCACCAGCCAGACCGGCACGTCGTGGCGCTCGAGACGCTCGGCCAGCATGCGGGCGTACTCGCCGGGATGGCGAGGCAGGAACGGCGCCCCGAAGCCGGCCGAGAAGGTCGCCTTCGGCTCGGTGACCCCGATCTCCGTCCCGGCGAGCTTGGCGGTGTAGCCGCTGATGAAGTGGTACTGCGCCTGCTCGCGGGTCAGGCGGCTGATCGGCGGCAGGATCCCGAACGCATCGGCGGTCAGGAAGACGACGTTGCGCGGATGGCCGGTCATGCCGGTCGGGTCGGCGTTGCCGATGAACTCGAGCGGGTAGGCCCCGCGCGTGTTCTCGGTGAAGCGCTCGCTATCGAGGTCGAGCTCGCGCGTGACCTCGTCGAGATCGACGTTCTCGAGGATCGTGCCGAATCGGCGCGTGGTGGCGAAGATGTCCGGCTCGTACATCGGCGAGAGGCGGATGGTCTTGGCGTAGCAGCCGCCCTCGAAGTTGAAGAGGCCGTCGACCCCCCAGCCGTGCTCGTCATCGCCGATGAGGCTGCGCTCCGGATCCGCGGAGAGCGTCGTCTTGCCGGTGCCCGAGAGGCCGAAGAAGATCGCGACCCGGCCGTCCTCGCCGACGTTGGCGGAGCAGTGCATCGGCAGCACGCCGCGCAGCGGCAGGCGGTCGTTCATGAGGGTGAAGATCGACTTCTTGATCTCGCCGGCGTAGTAGGTGCCGCCGATCAGGATCTCCTGGCGGCTCGGGTGCAGCAGCACGAAGTTGCCCTGGCGCGTGCCGTCGGTGGCCGGGTCGGCCTCGAAGCTCGGCGCGTGCAGCACGAGCGCCTCGGGCGCGTGCTGCTCGAGCTCCCCGTCTGAGGGGACGATGAACATCGTCTGCGCGAAGAGCGCGTGCCAGGCGCTCTCGGAGACCACGCGCAGCGGCAGGCGCTCGACCGGGTCCGCGCCGGCGAAGGCGTCGATGACGTACAGGTCGCGGCCGCCCAGGTGCGCGCGCAGGCGGTCGCGGACGCCGAGGAACCTGTCCTCGTCGATGGGCTGGTTGACCGCGCCCCACCAGACGCGGTCCTCCGACC
>DATLGA010000071.1:0-20000 GCA_035540715.1 Candidatus Limnocylindrales bacterium
TACGGAACGCCCGGCGCCGGGTTCGGGAAGCGCTCGGGCAGCCGCCGGTGCAGCTCGAGGCCGGGCTGGTGGTGGACGATGTTCTGCTGCAGGTGGAGGCCTTTGGCCGCCTGCTCGGCCACGGCCGCGACGACCCGTGGATGCGCGTGCCCGGTGTTGGTGACGCCGATCCCCGAGGTGTAGTCGAGGTACCGGTCGCCCTCCGGCGTCTCGAGCCACGACCCGACGCCGCGCTCGACGACGAGATCGGTGTAGCGCGCCCAGACGGGCGCGACGCCGGAGCGAAGCGCGTTCCAGTCGGTCAGAAGGTCGGTGGCGTGTTGATCCATAGCAGGTGTGTCTCCCCGCCGGCGTCGTTGCGCCAGCGATGCGGCAGCGTGGATGGAAAGCAGAGGGCGTCGCCGGAGTGGCTGAGCCGATAGATCTCGGCCTCGCCGACCCACACGGTCAGCGCCCCCGAGAGCAGGTAGAGGAACTCCTCCCCCTCGTGCGCGTACGCGCCGTCGCTCGAGGCCCCCGGCGCCAGGACGAAGAGCTGCGGCTCCAGGTGGCTGGCGTCCCGGGCGAGGTGCTCGATCCGGACCGTGTCGCTCGCCAGGCGGAGCACCGGGCGCGCGTCGTGCCGGACCAGGCGGTCGCCCCCGTCCTCGTGCGGCCCGAACAGCTCGAGCAGCGTCGTGCCGTACGCCGCGGCCAGGCGCTGGAGCGTTGCGATGCTGGCGCCGGTGACCCCACGCTCGAGCGACGAGAGGAACGAGACCGACACCCCGCTGCGCTCGCTCGCCGTCCTGAGGCTCCATCCCCGCCGCTGACGCAGGCGGCGGAGCGGCCGTCCGTCGAGCCGCCGCTCGTGCGACGACTGCACCCGGTCGCGCAGGACCCGCCGGATTCCGGGCGCGTTGAGCCGGTCGACCTGGCGCAGCCGCCGGATGCCGGCCAGGTGCTCGAGATCGGCGTCGCTGTAGAGCCGGTAGCGGCCCTCGGTCCGCGCCGGACGCACGAGGCCCTGCTTCTCCCACAGGCGCAGCGCCGAGGGCGAGACGCCCACCCGCCGTGCCGCCTCGCCGATCGTGTACCGCGGCGTTCCGGGGTCGGTCACGGCGACGGCCGTCATCGGTCGGTCCTGGTCGGCGCGGCCGACACGATCGCGCGCCGCTGCATCCAGATCTGGAGGCCGATGAACACGAGCGCGATCGCGAAGATGATCGTGCCCATGACGTTGACCTGCGGCGGCACGCCGAACCGCGAGACGCCGTACACCCACAACGGGAAGGTCGTCGCCTGCCCCGCGGTGAAGAGCGTGATGACGAAATCGTCGATCGACAGCGCGAAGGCGAGCAGCGCCGCCGCCAGCACCCCGGGGAAGATGAGCGGGAAGGTCACTTTGCGGAACGTCGCCCACTCGTTCGCCCCCAGGTCCATGGCCGCCTCCTCGAGCCGCCGGTCGAAGCCGGTCAGGCGCGCCCGAATCGTGATGACCACGAAGCTGATGTTGAACATGATGTGGGCGATGATCACGGTGCTCAGCCCGCGTGCCAGCCCGACCGAGACGTAGAAGGCGAGCAGCGCGGCGCCGAGGACGATCTCGGGCGTGGCCACCGGCACGAAGACGAGCAGGTTGAGCGGTCCGCGGCCGCGGAAGTCGTAGCGGGTCAGCGCCAGGCCGATGAGGGTGCCGAGGGTCGTCGCCACGACGGTCGAGATGGTCGCCACGATCAGGCTGTTGATGAGCGCCTCGGTGAGCTGCGGGAAGCGGAAGATCGTCGCGTAGTTGTGGAGCGTGAACCCCTGCCAGGTGAAGTTGAAGCGGCCGGCCGGGTCGTTGAACCCGAACGCGATCATCACCGCGATCGGCAGGAACAGGTAGAGGACCGCCAGCCCGGTGAAGATCGGCAGGATCCAGCTCCCGGCTCGCGAGGTCCACGCCTTGCGCGGGGCCGGCGCCGGCGGTCGCTCGGCGCGGGTCAGGCCGGCCATCAGCGCGTCAGCTCCTCGTTGCCCAGGGCGCGGGCGTAGAAGTAGATCCCGACCAGGATCCCGCCCATGAGGAGGAAGCTGATGGCCGCTGCCTGGGGGAAGTCGTTGTTGGTCAGGAAGAGGCGCTGGACGACGTTGCCGATCATCGTCGTGTTGCGGCTGCCGAGGAGCTCGGCATTGATGAAGTCACCGACGGCGGGGATGAAGCTGAGCAGCGAGCCGGCGAAGACGCCCGGCAGCGACAGCGGCAGAGTCACGCGCAGGAAGGCCTGGAGGCGGCTGGCGTAGAGGTCGGTGGCCGCCTCGATGAGCCGCGGGTCGATCTTCTCGAGCGCCACGTACAGCGGCAGCACCACGAACGGAAGGAAGTTGTACGTGATGCCGCTGATGACGGCCACCGGTGTGGCCAGCAGGCGGAATCCCGCGTCGAGCAGGCCGATCTCCTTCAGCGTGCCGAGCACGAACCCGTTGTCGGCCAGGATGAACTTCCAGCTGATCGTGCGGATGAGGTAGCTCGTGAAGAAGGGCAGGATCACGAGCAGCAGCAGGATGTTCTTGTAGCGACCGCCGCGGAAGGCGATCGTGTAGGCCATCGGATAGCCGATGGCGAGCGCCAGGACGGTGACGATGAACCCGTACTGGATCGAGCGCAGGAACTGGGTGCTCCAGCGTTCGATGACCTCCGGATAGATGCCGAAGTTGAAGGTGAGCGCGTACCCCGCCCCGAGCGACCCCTCCTGCAACGAGACCGACAGCATCGTCACCATCGGGATGGCGAAGAAGACGAGCAACCACACGCCGCCCGGCAGCAGGAACAGGTATGGCACGAGCCAGCGCAGCCGGCGCATGAGCGACGGCCGCGCGGCTCGGCGCGGTGCGGGACGAGGGGTGGCCTCGGCGGTCATCGGCTCGGGGCGGCCGCGGACGGCTCCGGTCGGTCAGCCCTGCACCACTCCCTGGAAGAGCTCGAGCCAGCGAGCTTCCTCCGCCTCGTCGGAGAGGTCCGGGTAGCCGTACACGCGATCGAGCGTCGCCTCCGACGGGAAGATCAGCTCCGACTCGGCCAGGGCCTGCTCCTCCTCGTCATCGGACTCGGCGAGCACGTCACGTGCGGCCGGCACCGGGCTGATGAACTGCACGTATGACGAGATCTGGGCCATGATCTCCGGCTGGTACACGAAGTTCATCATCTGGTGCGCCGCCTCCGGGTTCGCCGCGCCGGTCGGGATGCACAGGTTGTCGACCCACAGGTTGCCGCCCTCGTCGGGAATGACGAAGCGCAGGTTCGGGTTGTCGAGCTGCAGCTGGTACACGTCGCCCGACCAGGCCATGGTCAGGGCCACGTCACCGTTGGCGAGCCCGTCGGTGTACTCGTTGCCGTAGTAGTTCCGAACGAGCGGCGCCTGCTCGAGCAGCGACTCGGCCGCCCGCCCCGCATCCTCGAAGGTCGCCTCGGTCGGGTTCACGCCGTTGCGCAGGAGCGCGAAGTTGAACGTGTCGCGCATCTCGCGGAACATCCCGATGCGCCCTTCGAACTCGGGATTCCACAGGTCGTCCATGCTGGTGATCTCGCGCCCGGTCAGCTCGATGTTGTAGCCGATGCCGGTGAATCCCGACTGCCACGGGACCAGGTACTGGTTGTTCGGGTCGAGCGGCCGGCCGCGGTAGACCTCGTCGATGTTGGCCTCCACGTTCGGCAGCTGGCTCCAGTCGAGCTCCTGCAGATACCCGAGGCGGATGAGCCGCTGGCACATGTAGTCGGTCGGGGTGATCATGTCCCACCCCGCGGACTGTCCGGCGGCGAGCGAGGGCTGGATCGTGCCGAAGAAGCTCTCGTTGTCCTCGATCACCTCGCGGTAGTTGACCGAGATCCCGGTCTCCTCCTCGAACTGGTTGATCGTGTCGGACTCGCCGGTGTCCTCGTCCTGGTCGATGTAGAAGGGCCAGTTCGCCCAATCGAGCGTGCCGGTGCCTCCGTTGCCGTTCCCGTTCGTCGCGCCGGGTGTCGGGCTGGCCTGCGGGCCGATGCCGCATGCCGCGAGGATCGAGGGCAGCGACAGGGCGCTCCCGGCGACGAGGAGGCCCCTGCCGGTCCTCCCCAGGAACGCTCTCCGGGAATACCGCCCTCGCGCGAAGGCTCGCGCAATGGCTCGCTCGAGATCGGTCTCCTGTTCGCGCTGGCTCATGCCGGGATCTCCTCCTCCAGTGTTCCGGTGCCATGGTCGTGGAGCGTGTGCTCGGCCATGTCGATGACGAATGTGTGCTGCGGGCGCCAGCTCACCCGAACCCGCTGTCCGTCGGCCAGTGCCTCGGCCGATCCGCTGGTCTCGAGGTTCTGCGCGTAGACCGTCAGCTGGTGGCCGTCCGCCGTTCGGACGAGGTACTGCGTGCTCACGCCGATGTAGCTGGCGTCGAGGACGGTCCCGTCGAGCGCGTTCACCTCCGGGCCGCCCGATGCCGCCGCGCCCTCGACGGCGGTCACCTTCAGCTTCTCGGGCCGTACGCCCACGCGAACCCGACCGTCCCGCCGGCCGTCGTGGTCGCCCGGGACGCGGACCGTCGTGCCGTCCCCGAGCCGGACGTCGAGCAGCCCGTTCGCGCGACCGGTGATCTGTCCGTCGAGCAGGTTGCTGACGCCCAGGAAGCCGGCGACGAACTCGGTGCGCGGCCGCTCGTACAGCTCCTCCGGCGCACCGAGCTGCTCGATGCGGCCGGCGCGCATGACCGCGATCCGATCCGACATGGTCATGGCCTCCTCCTGGTCGTGCGTCACGTAGACGAACGTAATGCCGACCTCGGTCTGGATGCGCTTCAGCTCGATCTGCATCTGCTTGCGCAGCTTGAGGTCGAGCGCGCCGAGCGGCTCGTCGAGGAGGAGGACCCGCGGGTGGTTGATGAGCGCCCGTGCCAGGGCAACCCGCTGCTGCTGGCCGCCGGAGAGCTGGTTCGGCTTGCGGTGCTCGTAGCCGGGGAGCTCGACGAGGTCGAGCATCTCGCCGACGCGACGCCGCACCTCGTCGTTCGCGACCTTCCGCCGGCGCAGTCCGAAGGCGACGTTCTCGTAGACGGTGAGGTGCGGGAACAGCGCGTAGTTCTGGAAGACGGTGTTGACGTCGCGCTTGAACGGCGGGAGATCGGTGACGTCGGCCTCGCCGAGGAAGATCGTGCCGGCGCTGGCCTCCTCGAAGCCGCCGATCATCCGCAGCGTCGTCGTCTTGCCGCAGCCCGACGGCCCGAGAAGCGAGAAGAACTCGCCCCGCTCGATCGTGAGGGAGAGGTCGTCGACGGCCGTGAAGTCACCGAACTGCTTGGTGACCCGGTCCAGTCGAACGTCAACCTCGGGCACGCTTGGTCACTCGCCAACCTTGTCGCGTTGCAGTAAGGACGCCGAGTATAGGTTTTCGGCTCACTCGCCTGTCAAGAAAGCAAGCGAACGTCCGATCCGTTCGCCGATGCAACCTCGGCCTCGCCTCGCGCGTCATATGCGGCACAACCCACCGAGCGGGGAGGACGCAGGAGACCGATGGCCAAGCTCAACCACCAGAAGCGGCAGCGGCCGCGGCCGGCTGTCACCCGGCGCCGCCGAGCCGATCTCCAGCGCGCCGAGGAGCAGCGCAGCCGCCGCAACCTCGAGCGCTGGCGCCGGAGCGCATAGGCCGCGCGCCGAGCGACCCGACGCCACGACCCGACCGGATCAGCCCGGTCGGGTCGTTCGCTTGTTAGACTCGGCCTCCCGAGCGCCAGAATTCCGCAGCAACGGAGCGCACGACGCCGATGGACTTCGCCCTTTCCCCCCAGCACGAGGAGATCCGGCGCACGGTGCGCGACTTCGCCGAGCGGCGGATCGCCCCGGTCGCCGACGAGCTCGAACGGAAGGGCGAGTTCCCGATGGAGATCATCCGCGAGGCGGCCGCCCTCGGCCTGCTCGGCGTGCCGTATCCCGAGGAGATCGGCGGAACGGGCCTCGACTCGCTGTCGTACGCCATCACCGTCGAGGAGCTGAGCCGGGTCTCCGGCAGCGTCGGAATCATCGTGAGCGCCCACACGAGCCTGGGCTGCAATCCGATCTGGCTGGCGGGCACGGACGAGCAGAAGGAGAAGTACCTGCGCCCGATGGCTTCGGGGGACGTCATCGGCGCGTACGGCCTGACCGAGCCGGGCGCCGGGTCGGACTCGCGCGGCACGCGCACCCGGGCGCGGCGCGACGGCGACGCGTGGGTGCTGGATGGCGGCAAGCGCTTCATCACGAATGCCGGTGTCGCCGGCACGTACATCGTCACCGCCGTCACCGACCGCGAGGAGGAGTCGGGGAAGATCAGCGCCTTCATCGTCGAGGCCGACACGCCCGGCTTCAGCATCGGCCGCATGGAGGAGAAGATGGGCCTTCATGCCAGCAACACCGGCGAGCTCATCTTCGAGGGATGCCGCATCGCGGCCGACAACATGCTCGGACCGGAGGGCGAGGGCGACAAGCTCTTTCTCAAGACGCTCGACGGCGGGCGTATCGGCATCGCGGCCATGGCGCTCGGGCTCGCGCAGGCTGCCTACGAGGCCGCATCGGCCTACGTGAAGGAGCGCAAGCAGTTCGGGCGTGCCATCGGCACCTTCCAGGGCGTCGCCTTCAAGATCGCCGACATGGCCACCGAGATCGATGCAGCCCGGCTGATGACGTATCGGGCCGCGTGGCTCAAGGACAACGGGCGGGCCTATTCGACGGAGGCCGCCATGGCCAAGCTCTTCGCCTCCGAGGTGGCCCAGCGGGCGACGAACGACGCGATCCAGGTTCACGGCGGCTATGGCTACATCACGGAGTACCGCGTCGAGCGCTACCTGCGCGACGCGAAGCTGACCGAGATCGGTGAGGGCACGAGCGAGATCCAGCGCATGGTGATCGCCCGCAACCTCCTCGGGCTCCGGGCGATGTAGCGACGCCGATGAGCCGGCTCGGGGGGATCGACCGGCGCTCGCTGGCCCTCGCCACGGCTGCCGCCGCTGCGCTCGCACTGGGCCAGCCGCCGGCCGTCACGGCGGACGAGCCGGTGCCCCAGGTGCTGCCCGGCTCCGTGATCGGAACGGTCGTGGCCGATCTCGACGGCGACGGCGTCGACGACGTGGTGCGCCTCATCCGCGATCCCCAATCCGAGCTCGTGGTCGACGCCTGGGGGCTGGACCGCGCGGAATGGCGGCCGATCGACGCCCGTCGAGTGCCGCCGCGGGACCGAGATTCGCTCGACGGGGCGATCGTGCGCCCGGGCGAGCCGGAGGTCAGCGGGCTGATGCGCTCGCGCCACGAGGGACGCGACGAGGTGCTCCTCGTGACTGGGCGCTTCGACCGCGAGAGCCCGTTCGGACAGCTCTGCTGCGTCGCTGCGTGGCGGGTCCGGTTGGTGAACGACCGCCTTCACCTCGAGGCGACCGAGATCGGCGGGGCCTTCGAGGCGATCTACCCGATTGACCTGGACGGCGACGGCACCGACGAGCTGCTCACGACGATGACGCGGTATGAGTCCGTGGAGGACAGCGGCACCACGATCATCGAGATCCTGGTGTCCGACGGCCCGGCCTGGACCCCGATCTGGAGCGAGGAGCTCGACCCCCCGGGCTATGCCGTGCTGACCGGCGACAGCGACGGGCGGCCCGGCGGCGACGTGATCCTTCGCCGGGAACCGCCCGGTGAGCTGACGCGCATCAGCGTCCGGGACGGTGAAATCGTCGAGGAGCACGCGTCGCTAACCGGGTTGGTGGGACGGGATCCCTGGCCGACGGCCATCGTCAACGGCGACCTGCTCGTCGTGGCGAGCGACGGGGTCCATCTCGTGGGCTGGCCGGCCGACGAGGCGCCGTCGGTGGTCGCCCAGGCGCGGATGTCGAGCTTCCCGAGCGTGCAGGTGGTCGGGCACGGTGCCGACGCCCTGCTCGTCCTCCATGGACCGGACCTGCCACACGGCCGCGTCGAGCCGCGCGTCGACGTGTACGACCTCTCGCTCACGCGTCTCGGCAGCGTGACGTTCGAGGCGGAGGTGCTGACGGCCTGGAGGCGCGACATGTTCGGAGGCCTGTGGACCGACAGCGGCCGCCCGCTCTTTCCGCATGTCGGCCCGATCCCCGGCTACGACGGCTACGCGGCGGGCGGCACCCTCGTGCGACCGGACGGCGAGGGCGGATACGTCACCGCGCCGATGGCGTCGCTCATCGGCACGCCGATCGCGGGCATCGCCGGCGACGGCGAGTGGGCGGTGCTCGGCAACGGCCACGGGCCTGCCGGTGGGCCGCTGTACCTCTACGGCGGCTTCCCGGGGGAGGCGTCCGGGCGGACGGCCCTCGTCCCGCTGGATCAGCTCCTCGACCATCGGGCCGAGCTCGCCGGCACGGTCGCCCTGCGCGACGCGGTTGAGCTCGGGTCCGACGCCGGACGCACCACGGTCGTCGCCGACGGGGACGGGTTCTCGCTGATCGTGACGGCGCTTCCCGGCACCGCCGTGGCGGTCTTCGAGACCGTCACGCGCGTGTACGAGGTCGGTGACGAGCCGCTCGAGATCCCGGTGCGGCCCCATCGCTCGGGAGACGAGGATCTGCCCTTCGAGCGCGAGCTGCTGGTCATGAGCTCGACCGGTCACGCGTCGCTCATCCGTCTCGAGGGCACGTTCATCCGCAATCCGCCGGAGCTCAGCGCCCTCGCCAGGACCGAGCTGTTCGCCGCGCGGGCGACCGTCAGCGGGCGCGCCTCGCCCGGCGCGACGGTCTCGGTCGACGGCCGGAGCGTGGAGGCAACCGGGTCGGGGCGATTCGAGCTCGACGTGGACGCCCCGATCTGGCCCCGCACGATCGTCGTGAGCGCGCGCGACCCGCTCGGAAACGAGACGACGCAGCGCCTCGAGGTGATCGGCGTCGTGGACTACCGGGGCCTGCCGTGGCTGGCCATCGCGGCGGCGGTCACGGTCGCCGCCGGCGTGGCGATGTTCCTGCGGACGCCGAGGCGGCGCCCGCTGGACCTGCTTCCCGACGGGGATGGGCGGCTCGAGGAGATCGACGGGGACCACGCCTGATCGGCTACGCTTGGCCCGCCCAAGTTCCCATCTGCGAGGTGCCCCCACCCATGAGCAGCCGCATCGACGAGCTCGACGCCATCGTCCGCCAGTTCGACCTCAACGAGCACCCCTTCTACGCCGAGTGGCGTGCCGGCACGCTGCCGGTCGAGCGCCTGGCCGAGTACGCCGACGAGTGGGCGCCGTTCATCGGCGTGGTCGACCTCGGCTGGGACCGCATCGGCCATCCGGAGTACGCGGCCGAGGAGCGTGAGCACGACGAGCTGTGGCAGCGCTTCCGTGCCGCCCTCGGCGCCTCGAGCGAGATGTCGCGACCGCAGTCGAAGACCCTCCTGGCGGTCGGCGAGCAGGCCTTCGCATCGGTGCCGGAGGCGCTCGGGGCGCTGTACAGCTTCGAGGTCCAGCAGCCGAGGACGGCCACCTCGAAGCTCGACGGCCTGCGGGAGCACTACGCCGAGGCCGTGAGCGAAGACGGTCGGCGCTACTGGGTGGAGCACGCCGTGGAGACGGACGAACCCGCCATGCTCGCCGCCATGATCGAGCAGCTCAGCGACGCCGAGTTCGCCCGCACCAGGACCGCCTGCGCGGTCTTCAGCGCGGCGGCGTGGGGCGCCCTCGACGGCGTGTACTACACCGACTGACGAGCCTACCGGCGGCGGTTGCTGAGCTCCAGCGACCAGCGCCACGCGGATCGGTCCTCGGCATTCCACCACGCCGTGAGGATGCCTGCCTCGCCGCCGGGGAGGATCACCACCGAGCCGAGGTCATCGTCCGTCGGCCAGCGGTCCTCGCGTTGGACCGTGTCGCCCTCGATCCGGAAGCGGGTCATCGGGACGTACGCGCCGTCGCGCGTCAGCGGCTCTCCTCGCGCGATCACGCGGTCGTCTCCCTGTCGCACCGTGACCGCGACCTTGCGTGCCACGGCATGGACCCAGACCGCCTGCTGCGGGTCGATCCGGGCCCGGGCGATCTCGAGACCGGTGGCGCCGGCCCCGGGGTACCAGATCTCCCAGGTGTGGAGCTCGTTCATGGGTACCCCGGGCCTCCGGTGGCTGCTTCACCGGGAAGGGTACCTGTCGCCGCACCGCTCCCGCTCGCCGCACCGCATCGGCCTGCTGATCGGTCCGACCTGCTGCGTATGACCCTGGTTACTGCTACGGATCCGGAGTCACGTCTCATGTGCCGGATAGCAGCCAGGCTGCTGGAACGGAGGTCGTTCTTCTGACGCCGCGCGCGGCGCGGACGTGCTCGCCGCGACGGGTGTTGCGTAGCACTAACCAGATCAGTCGCCAGCAAGCCGCGCAGCCTTCGCAAACGCCGCGAAGGCGTCGAGCGACGCGGGATCGGCGAGGGAGCCCCGCGACGCCGCGACCTCGGGCGGGACGCCGGTCAGGATGCGCTTGACGGGAACCTCGAGCTTCTTGCCCGACAGGGTCCGCGGCACGGCCGGCACGGCGCGGATCTCGTCGGGCACATGCCGCGGTGAGAGGCTCGTGCGCAGCTCCGACGTGATGCGGTTCAGGAGGTCGTCGGTCAGTTCGCCGCCGTCGCGCAGCGCGACGAAGAGGAGCAGCCGATCGCCCTCGTCCAGGTGGACGACCAGCGAGTCGGCCACCTCGGGAATCGACTCCACCACGGCGTAGAACTCGGCCGTCCCGATCCGCACGCCGCCACGGTTCAGGGTGGCGTCCGAGCGTCCGCTGATCACGCACGAGCCACGGTCGGAGAAGGTCACCCAGTCGCCGTGCCGCCACACGCCCGGCCAGTCGGCGAAGTACGCCTGGCGGTAGCGTTCGCCGTCCGGATCGTTCCAGAAGGCCACCGGCATGGATGGCATCGGCGCCGTGATGACGAGCTCGCCCTGCTCGCCGGTGATCGGCCGTCCATCGGGCGAGAACGCCTCCACCGCGCAGCCCAGGTGACGGCAGCTGATCTCGCCCTCCCACACCGGGACGAGGGGCGAGGCCCCGACGAAGGCGGTGCAGACGTCGGTGCCGCCCGAGACCGATTGCAGATGGACCGATGGCGAGATCGCGTCGTAGACGTACCGGAACCCCTCCGCCGGCAGCGGGGCGCCGGTCGAGCCGATCCCGCGCAGGGCGGACAGGTCGGCGAGCTCCCCGGGCCGGAGGCCCTCCTTCCGGCACGCCATCAGGTACGGAGCGCTCGTGCCGAAGTACGTGACCCCCTCCTCGGCCGCCATCCGCCACAGGGCTCCGAGATCGGGGTGGGCCGGAGAGCCGTCGAACAGGACGATGGTGGCGCCGACCGACAGGCCCGAGACCAGGTAGTTCCACATCATCCAGCCGGTCGTGCTGTACCAGAAGAACCGGTCGCCCGGACCGAGGTCGTGGTGAAGCGCGTGGATCTTCAGGTGCTCGAGCAGGATGCCGCCGTGGCCGTGGACGATCGGCTTCGGAAGGCCGGTCGTCCCCGAGCTGTAGAGCACGAACAGCGGGTGATCGAACGGGACGGGCTCGCAGGCCGGCTCGCCGGGTTCGGCGCGCAGCTCGCGCCAGTCGATCGCGTCCGTGATCCGCCCCTCGTCCGGCGCGAGGTAGCGAAGCACGACGGTGGCCGCCAGGCTGGGGAGGGCCGAACGGATCGCGGCGACCTCCGAGACGCGATCGATGTCACGCTCGCCGTACCGGTAGCCATCGATGGTGAGCAGGACCTTCGGCTCGATCTGGCTGAGCCGATCCACCACGCTGCGCGTGCCGAACTCGGGCGCGCAGCTCGCCCACGTCGCTCCCAGCGAGGCGGTGGCGAGCAGGCCGATGACCGCCTCGGGCACGTTCGGCAGGTACGCCGCCACGCGATCGCCCCGCCCGACGCCGAGCCGGGCCAGGCCGGTGCGGACCCGGCCGACCTCCTCGCGAAGCTCGGCCGCGGTCAACGTGACGCGCTCCCGGCTCTGCGACCTGCCCACGACGACCACGTCGTGGTCGGCCCGACCGGGGAGGCGGAGGCAGGCTTCGGCCCAGCTCACCCGTGCATCGGGGAACCAGCGCGCCCCGGGCATGGACGCGTCGACGAGGCCCTGGCCCGGCCCGACCGGCGGACCGGCCCCGAAGTGATCCCAAATCGATCGCCAGAACGCGTCGGCCTCGTCGATCGACCAGCGCAGGAGCGCGTCGTAGTCGTTGAACGCGAGGCCGCGTGTGCGCTCCAGCCACTCGAGGTACGCCCCGATCCGGGTGCGCGCCCGCGCGTCCGGAGCCGGCGACCAGAGGACCGGTGGGGTGGCCATGAACCGATGATGCCAGACCCGGCGGTATCCTCATCGGACCGATGATCGCCTCGCTCGTGCTCAGCGTCGCCGTCGGTGCCGGCTCGTGGCTCGGGCCGGTCGCCATGGCGGTCCCCGTCGTTCCCGACGAGCCGGGCGCGATCATGCTGCCGGAGCGACAGACGTACCAGGCGGTCGTCGCCGATCTCGAGGGGAACGGAAGCCGCGACCTCGTGCGGCTGGTCCATGGCGTCCTCGGCTCGATCCAGGCCGAGGTCTGGCGTCACGGTGACGGCGGATGGACGCGGGTGGGCGGCGACGTCGAGGTCATCCCCGAGCTCGCGAACGGTTCGCAGGCGAACGTGATCTATGCCGGCACGCCGGCCCGGCTGCTCGTGCGGTCGGTCGGGGAGCGGGAGCACGTCACCGTCGTGCGGCAGCCGCGCTTCGAAGAGCCGGGGATCCAGCCGCCGTGCTGCCTGCAGATCCACGACATCGTGGTCGAGGACGGTGAGGCGCGGCTGCGAGCCGTCGGCTCCTCGACGAACGGCGTCGACGCGGTGATCGCGCTCGACCTCGACGGGGACGGGACCGACGAGCTGCTCGCCATGCGCTCGCTGCCACCGTTGGGCCGTACGGCCTACCCGAGCGAGGCACTCGTCTACCGGTGGCGCGAGGGCGCCTTCGGCCTGCCGACCGTCACCGATCTCTCGATCGGCTCCGGAGACACGCCGTTCGTGCTCGACGACACCGACGGCGTTCCGGGCCAGGAGGCCGGCATCATCACCAGCGCGGCGCAGGGCGTGCTGTACCGGCTCGTCCTCGCGGAGGGAGACACCCTTCGGGCGGAAAGCTCGGGCGTCGTCGTCACCGACGCCGTCGCGGTCCCGATCGGCGAGGAACGGGGCGTGGCGTTCGTCGGGCCCCTGACCGGCCTGGCCGTGCACCCGTGGCCGCCGGGAAACCGGATCGGCGAAGACGCCGGCACCAGGCCGATGGCGCGCGCACGGCTGGTCGAGCTGATCGAGCTTCGCAGCGGCCCGGCACTGCTCGTCGAGCAGGCCGATCCGGCCGTCGTGCACGTGCTCTCCGTTCCGTCGCTCGTATCCGCGCCGGGCATCAGCCTGACCCGTTCGGCCGTGGCGGCGTCGCTGGAGCCGGGGGCCCTGGAGCCCTACCGGGGCCCGCTGCCGCGAGGCGGCGTCGACGGACGCCCGGCGGCGGTCTATGCCGGTCATCTCCTGCCCGGCGATCCCGCCGGGGAGGCGCCGTTTCCGGCGCTCGAGGTCGCCGAAACCGTCGCCTTCGGAGGCGTGGAGCCGATCGGGCTCGCCGGGCCCGACCGTGGCTGGTTGGCGCTCCTGCACGGCGGCCGATCACCCGTCCGGCTCGACCCGACCGGCGGACGGCTCGACGCGCCCGCGCTCCGCGCGGCCAGCGGCATCAGCCTCGTGCCCGTGGAGCTGACCCGTGTCCCGGAGCTCCGCTTCGGCGAGCTCGAACCGGAGGTGCGAGGGGCGTTGCCGATCGATGGCCGCGGAACCCTCGCCGTCGGCCGCTCCGGCTTCGTCGCGGTGGTGCGAGCCCCGCCCGGCTCGCGGGTGTACATCGGTGACGCCGATCCGTCGGTGATCGCCGGGACGCGGCTGGTCCCGGCGTCGGGAGAGCTGGACATCCCGTTGCCGCCGCCGGCCGGGGCGATGCCGAATGCCGGCTACCGTCCGTCGCTGACGGTGGTCAGTCCGGCCGGCGCCTCGTACGTCGCCCGCTGGACCGCCCGAACCCTCAGCGACGCTCCGCCACTTGCGGCCAGCGCCGAGACCCCCCTCGCCTCGGCCGCCGTGACCGTGCGCGGCGTCACGGCGCCGTACGCCTCGGTGACGGTCGACGGTCGGGACGTGACCGTCGCGGCGGACGGCGCCTTCAGCTCCGCGGTCGAGCTGCCGCCCTGGCCCACCGTGGTCACGGTCGTGGCGACCGACCCGCTCGGCAACGAGTCGGTGCTCAGCGTCAGCGGCGTCGGGTTCGTCGACTATCGCGGCCTGCCGTGGGCGTGGATCGCCGGCGCGCTCGTCGTGGTGGCGGCCGCGATCATGTACGTCCGCGCCCCGCGACCGGCTCGGGTCGCCCGGCGGCCCGACGACGACGCAGCGCTGGAGGAGCTGGACCCCGACTGAGCCTCAGCGGCGGCGGCGCTGGCGTGCCAGACGCTCGGCCAGTGTCTCGCCCTCCGCCGGAGGCGGGGATGCCGCGGACGGAGGCGGGGATGCCGCGGACGGAGGCGGGGCTGGTGCGGCCGGCGCGGCCGGCCGCTGGACCGTCGGCTCATCGGCAGTTGCTGTCGTGGAGTTGGGAGCCGTCCGGATCCGATCGGCACGGCGAGCGCTTCGATCCCGGGCAGCTCGGAGCTCGGCGAGGCCCGGAACCGCCTCGGCCTGCACACCACCGACACCCAGTCGCCGCGCGGCCCACGCGCGCGCTCGCCGAAGGTCGCCGCGCGAGAGCGCAACGCGGCGCACGCCGACGTCGAGCGGCACGAGGACGATCGCGAGCAGCAGCAGCCATGGCCAGATCGGCGTCGGGAAGGCACTGGCCTCGATGTCGTGCGCCCAGACCGATGTCGCCGACGCCTCGTCCTCGAGCGCCAGCTCGCGTCCGCCGCCGGCCGCCGCATACGCCGACAGCGCCACGGTATCGACGCCGAGGCGCCGGTACTCCTCGGCGGCGGGCGAGACGATCCCGAGCGTCCGGCTGGCCGCATCGGTCCCGCCCTCGTCCTCGAACGTCTGGGCCACCCGCACGAGGTACGCGCCGGGCTCCTCCGCTCGGACCGTGCCGGCGTATCGGCCCGGGCCGACCTGCTCCAGCACGACCTGCGTCGGGGCGAGGTCCGGGGCGACGAGCCGCAGCACGGTGCGGTAGAAGTTGCGCGGGCCGCGCTCCTCGTCGATCGACGTGACCTCGACGTTCAGCTCCCCCCGCTCGCCGGGCGAGAAGCGGACGTCGATTCCCTCGGTGTCCTGCGGCGGCAGAGTCCACGCGACGAGCTGCGCGGTGAGCGTTCCGAACTCGGCCGTCCCGATCCACGGCGTCGCCCACTGCTGGCGTGCGTCGGAGGTCCACGCCACGGCGCGTCCGAGGCCGTACTGCCACTGGGCCAGGAGCGGGTCCTCCCGCGCCGTGAGGAGCGCCACGGTGGCGCTCCCCTTCGCCGTGGTGGCGTTGTAGCCGAGCAGGTGCGGCAGCCGGCCGCCGTCGAGCCCGACCAAGATCTCCGACGGCGCCGAGGGGATCGGCTGGAAGGTCTCCTCGACGACCTGCTCGCCGGCGGTGCGGATCGTCTCGCGCACGAAGATGTCCGGGATCGTGGTCGCGTCGGCCGCGTCGTAGTAGCGGCCTCCCGACTGCTCCGCCAGCCGCTCGAGCAGGCCGGCCGACCCGCCGCCGGTGCCGATCGTCGAGAGGGTGATGCCGGCCTCCTGCATGTCGGCCAGGAGCTCGTCGTAGGCGCCGTGCGTCGACCAGCCATCGGTGATGAGGATGATGTGCCGAAGGCTGGCCGGGTTGTCGACGAGGTCGTCGTAGGCGGCCTTCAGCCCGGCGTAGATGTTCGTCATCCCGTCGGCGCGGAACCCGAGCCCGCCCTCGAGCGCACCCCAGTCGATCGGGGCCGTGCGCACCGCCCAGTGTGCGTTCTCGTTGAACGCCACCACGCCGAGCTGATCGCTCGGCGCGAGCGCCTCGGCGGCGCGCAGGATCGCCTCGCGAGCGATGTCGACCTTCTCGAACCCACGCGTGCCGGACGGATTCGCGCTGTCGCGTGAGTCGCCGGTGCAGTGGCAGTCGGCCATGCTGCCCGAGCTGTCGACGACCGCAACCATCGCGACTTCGGGTGATCGCTCCCGGTCCCGGACCGTCATGTACACCGGCAGCGTTTCCTCGAGCGGCGTGTTCAGGAAGCCGCCTGCCCCGAAGCTGTCGCGTCCGCCGAGCATGACGAGGCCACGCCCGAGGTCCCGAACGTACACCTGCAGGGAGGCCATCGTCGCGGCGCCGAGCGCATCGGCCTTCACGTTGTCGAGCACGATCGCGTCGTAGCCGGCGAGCGTGGTCAGCGATGACGGCACGCCGTTGCCCGGAACGACCGTCACGTCGAGGCTTCCCTCGCCGAGGGAGGAGACCAGGTCCGCGGCACGGGACGGGTCGTCGGTCGCCACCAGGACCTGGGGCTCGCCGGTCACGAGGACGTACGCGTCGGCGGTGTTGTTCTCGACGAATCGGTCGATCTCGGGCTCGATCACGGCACGGAACACGTGGAAGCCGGGCTCGCCCGTCGTCACCGCGAACGGCACGGTCGTGATGCCGGGCTCGAGGGTCAGCTCGCGGGACGCCACCGTCTCGCCGTCGGCGAGCAGCCGGAGCGTCGTCCGGCTCGCCACTGTGGCTCGCACCCGAACGGACAGGTCGATGGTCTCGCCAACCCGCGCGCCCGGCGCGGCGTCGACCGCATCGACCAGCACCTCGGCGGCCGTCTCGTCCGCGGGAACGACAACGTCCAGCCGGATGCCTCGCGCCGATGCGGCCGCGATCGCCTCGGCCGCGGAGCCGGAGGTGTCGTTGCCGTCGGAGAGCAGGACGATCCTCTGCTGCGTGCCCGACGGCATGATGGCGGCCGCCAGCCGGACGGCGGCGGCGACGTCCGATGCGGCGGCGACCGGCCGCGAGGCCGGTTCCGCGAGCTGGTTCAGCTCGGACGGCAGCCGGTCCACGAGCGCGTTCGCGCCGAAGACGACGACGCCGGCCCGGTCACCCTCGGGCATCTGGCGCACCGATCCGCGAGCCCACGTCACGAGCTCGTCGCGCGTCGCGTCGAGCATCGAGGCCGATGCGTCGAGCAGGAAGACGACGCTCAGGCGGTCGGCCGGCAGGGCCAGGCGGATGCCGGCCAGTGACAGCACCAGGCACCCCACGAGCGCCAGCCGCAGCGCGAGGGAAGCGCTGCGCCGCCCGGCCGCGAGCCTGCGCGACGCGCCGATCCACCCGAGCACCACGATCGCAACGGCCGGCACGGCCAGCCACAGCCAGATCGGGTCGGAGAAGGCGACCGGCAGGCTCATCGGGCCCGGCCCCCGAGGGGCTGCGGACGCCGTCCGAATGCGCGGGCGATCGCGCGTCGGGAGGGCCGGTGGAACAGCATCCATTCGACCGCGAGCAGCGCCAGCGCGAGGAGGGCGAGCGGCCACCACCACTCCGCGCGCGTGAGCTGCGAGGCCCGCTCGCTCGGCCCGCTCACGCGGCCCATCTCCACGAGCCGCTGCGGATCGCCGGGCCGCACGTCCGACTCGTCGGCCCGGAAGAGGTTCACCGCCGTCCGGCCGAGAGGTGCCCCGTCGATGGCAGGATCCTCGCCGACCGCGCGCAGCTCGCGCAGCCCGACGCGATCGGCGCCGGGAAGCGTCAGCCGCCCGCCGGCCACCGGCAGCTCGACGCGAGCGTCTCCGGAGCCCGGCAGATCGCTTGCCCCGACCGTGTCGACCGCGACACGTTCGATGCGCGGGTCGAGGTCGAGGGTGATCGTCTGGCCGAGCCGCATGGACGACGGCAGCGCGCCCTCGTCCGCGGGAAGCAGGTAGTCGACGAGGTTGCTGAGCAGCAGCGGGAAGGCGACCTGGAGCGGCAGGTCCGACTCGGCGAGCGCGAAGCCGATGAGCGCCAGCCGCTGCCGATCGACCTCGCCGGCGGCCACGAGCGGGACGCCACCCGGCGTGCGCACGACCGGCCGCACCCCGTCGGCCAGCTCGACCTGGCGCGCCCGACCGATATGGACGCTCGAGAGGTCGACGAAGCGCAGCAGCGGGTCATCGGGGTCGGGGCGATCGATGATCGGCCCGGAGATCTGCCCGTCCACCGTGCCGAAGCGGCCGGCCTCCGGCGGATCCACGTACAGCGACGGCGCGGAGGGCGGCTCGTCGGGGACGACGCCGTCGAACACGAAGAGGCCGTACGGCGCGCCCTCCTCCTCGGCCTCCTCGAGTGCCGCGTCGTACCCGGCCGCTCCGACGGCGTACAGCTCGAGGCGCGGCAGCAGCGCCAACCCGCTCTCGAGGTACGCGTTCCCGGCGCCGACCAGCAGGGCGCGCGTTGCCGCCTCGGCGGGGACCACCGCGAAGGCCCGATCGTCGGTGGCGAGCGCGTCCGACCCGGAGAGGCGCGCCTCGACGGTCGTCGCGGCGGCCGGCACGGTGCTGACGAGGACCTCCGACCGCTGACCCGCCGGGATCGCCAGCTCGCGCGCGTCGACCAGCGCGCCGTCGGCGTACACCTCGAGCCGCCGGGTCGCGGCATCGGCCGACGGGTTCGTCACGGCCACGAACACGTCGAGCTGCGCCCCGCCCGATCGGCGCATGGCCGACAGGGCGGCGATCGCCTGGTTCGCGTCCGTCTCGCCCACCTGCTCGACCACCACCGGTGCCCCGACGCCGACCTCGGGCAGGCGGCTGCCCGAGGCATCGGTCACGACGACGATCGTCGACTCCGCATCACGCGCCGCCAGTGCCGACGCCAGGGCGAACGCGTCGGTCAGGTCTCCGGGCAGCTGCGTCGCCTCGATGCCGTCGACGGCCTCGAGCGCCGCGTCACGGTCATCGGTCTCGCTCACCAGGACGTTGGCGGTATCGGCGGCCGCGACCACGGTCACGCGCCCCCCGACCGGCAGGCGCCGCACGACCTCCGCGGCGCGCTCGCGGGCGAGGCCGATGCGGTCCTCGTCGTCGGTCCGCGTCGCCATCGAGGCGCTCGTGTCGACGATGAGCACGACGTTGGCGGCCAGCCCCGACTCGACCGTGCCGAAGGGGCGCGCGGCCGCCAGTACGACGATCAGGGCGATGAGAAGCTGGACGAGCAGCAACCAGCTGAAGCGCAGCCGCTGCCACGGAGCGTTCGCCTCGACGTCGCGGATGAGCTGCTGCCACAGGAAGGTCGAGCCGACCGGCACGTCGCGCCGTCGCAGCCGCAGCATGTAGAAGGCGACGATGACCGGCAGGCTGATGAGGCCGATGAGGGCCAGCGGCAGGATCATTCGACCACTCGCCTTCGCCGCAGGACGTCGAAGAGGAGATCGGCCAGGTCGAGGTCGCTCGAAACCGGGACGTACGCCCCGCCGCGGCGTCCCACGAAGCCGGCGATCTCGGCCTGCCACTCGACCAGCCGGGCCCGATAGCGCTCGACGAGGTCGTCGTCGCCGGAGACCTCGACCGGCTGACCGGTCTCGTTGTCGACCAGGCGCGCGTCCGGCGGGACGTTCGGCTCGAGCTCGTCGGGCGCCAGCAGGTGCAGGACGGACAGCTGCGAGCGTGTGCCGGCCAGGTCGCGCAGCGCGTCGAGGTACCCGGGGTCCATCAGGTCGCTCACCAGGACGAGGGGACCGGCGCCGCGCATTCGGGCCGCGTAGGCGCGGGCCGCGGACGCGAGGCCGGTCAGGCGCTCGGGGCGAGGCTCGGACAGGAAGGCGAAGAGCTCCGACGCGCGGCGCTTCCCGCGCATCGGGCGCATGAGGGACGCCTGACCGTCGCCGAGGAACGCCACGCTGACGCGGTCCATGCTCGCCAGGCCGAGGTAGCCGAGAGCCGCGGCCGCCCGTCGGGCGGCGTCGAGCTTGTTCGGCTCGCCGTAGACCATGCTTCGCGACGCGTCGACGAGGATGTGGACCGTCACGTCCTCCTCCTCGACGAACAGCTTGACGAACAGCT
>DATLGA010000071.1:22500-34424 GCA_035540715.1 Candidatus Limnocylindrales bacterium
CCGTTCCGCCGCCTCTCGCGCCGCCCGCCGCTGCTCGAGGACGATGTCCTGCGGGTTCGGCCACGCGACGAGGATCAGCGTCATGGCAAGGCCGGCACCGACGATCGCGAGGGGGCGTCTCGCGAGCCCGGGGCGGAACGCACGACGGAGGTCGAGGGTGTGGAGTCGCTGACGGGCGTCGCCCAGCTGGCGGGCGACGAGCGGGTCGTGGGTCTCCTGGGCGGCCAATTCGACGGCGGTTCCGAGACGCTGACGGAGGCCGAGCTCCTCGTCCGCGCGACGCGCCGCCTCGACGAGGCTCGGGCGCCGGCGAACGGAGACCGCTGCCCACGCCGCGAGCCCGGCGAGGAGGGTGCCGGCCTGGATGGGTCGAGCCGCCTCGATCGGGAACGCCCGGGCCGCGAGCTGCACCAGCGCGACGGCCACCACCGTCGCTGCGAGGGCGACCAAGCCGACGCGAACGGCACGCCGCCACCACAGCCTCCGTCGCAGCGATTCGAGCCGGCGCAGGGCGTCGGGGCCCAGTCGCTCGGCAACGGCCTGCGAGACCACACGGTCGCTCATCGCTCGGGCTCTCCCTGGAGCTCCTCGATGGCGGCGTCGGGCGGGATACCCGAGGCGGCGTCGGGGGCGTGGCGGCGGCGGCGTCCGAACGCCCAGCGCATGCCGGACGGCACGACGAGACGCATCGAGGCCAACGTCAGGATGGTGGCGATCAGCACGTACGTGATCCCGATCCGCGGCCACCAGTAGCCCGACAGGCCGGCTCGGCCATCCGGCTCGAGCGCGTTGCCGAACTGGTCGACGTCGCGACAGACGTTGCCGACGCATTCGACCCCGCCGCCGAACCCGGCAACGTTCTCGCCCCGAAGGTCGCGCAGCATGTCGTTGATGCCGCCGAACCCTCCCGGCTCCGTGTTGCCCACGACGTCGAGCATGGCGATTCCCGGGTTGACATAGAGGATCTGCTCGGGCGCCCGCTTTGGGGGACCGGCCTGGAAGCGGCCGTCATCGGTCTGGTTCGCCACGACGGTCCAGAAGATGAAGAGCATCACCGTGCCGAGCGTGAGCGCCAGCACGGTGATGTAGGTGAGCACCGTCGCCGCCTGCGTCCGTTTGAGGAGCGCCGAGAAGAAGAGGCCGATCGCGCCGAGAACGAGCGCGGTCGAGAGCAGCACGAGCTGCTGACGGACGATGTCATCCACCGACGCGCCGCCGTACATGAGCACGATGGCGGTGATCGGGACCGCGGCCACGATCATGAGCACCACGAAGGCCAGTGCCGCGGCGAGCTTGCCGATGACGATCGCGCTCGGACGCAGGGGCGTGCTGACGAGGAGGTCCAGCGTCTGCTTCTCCCGTTCGAGGCTGATCTGGCCGGCGGTGAAGGCCGGCGCGATGAAGCACACGAGGATCAGCTGGAAGATCGAGAGCAGCGAGAAGATCGACTGTCCGATGAGCGCCGACGCGTTCGCCTGTCCGAACCCGAAGCCGAAGCCGCCGCCGGCCATGTTGCGGGCGTTCGGCGCGACGACGACGTACACGCCGTAGGTGATGAGGGCCAGGATCCCGAGGTAGACGGTCAGCACGATGAAGGCGCGCCGGCCCCGCATCCGTGACCGCAGCTCCTTGACCATGATCGTCTGGACGGCCGAGAGGAACTCGCGCAACGCCGCCCGGCGGGGAGCGCCGAGGTTGGTGGCCGTCGCCGTCATGCCGCCGCCTCCCCATCGGTCTGTCCGGTCACCTTCAGGAAGATCTCCTCGAGATCGCTCGTCGCCTGCGTGAAGCCGATGACCCGATGCCCTGCCTCGATCATCGACCGCAGGAGCGCCGCCTGTGCGTCAGGCGGCCCGTCGAAGGGGACCTCGAGTCGAGCGTGGCCGTCGGCGCCGCGCTCGACCTCCAGGACGTCGCCGACCCGGTGGTCGGTTCCGAGCCACTCGCGCGCGGCCGCCAGCTCGGCGTCGTCACCCAGGACGTCGACGCGGAGCAGGGCGGTCGCTCGCAGCGACCGCTCGATCTCGTGGATCGGCCCCGCGCGGAGCAGCTGCCCGCGGTCGATGATCGCGACGCCGGTGCACATCTCGCCGAGCTCCGGCAGGATGTGGCTCGAGACGAGGATCGTCTTGCCCATCGCGCGCAGCTCGCGGAGGATCTCGCGCATCTCGACGCGCGCCCGCGGGTCGAGGCCCGACGCGGGTTCGTCGAGGATGAGGAGCGCCGGGTCGTGGACCAGCGTGTGGGCCAGGCACAGGCGCTGGCGCATGCCTCGTGACAGCGTCTCGACGTAGGCGTTGCGCCGGTCCGCCAACCCGACGATCTCGAGCAGCTCGCCGATCATCGGCGGGCGCCGGTTGGCGGGGACGCCGTAGCAGCGTCCGAAGAAGTCGAGATACTCCCAGACCCGAAGGTCGTCATAGACGCCGTAGAAGTCGGGCATGTAACCGATGCGCCGGCGCACCTCGAGGGGGTCGGCGTCCACCGGGATGCCGGTGACGTACGCCTCGCCCGCCGTCGGGGCCAGCAGCGTGGCGAGGATCTTCATCGTCGTCGTCTTGCCCGCGCCGTTCGGCCCCACGAGGCCGTAGATCTCGCCCGGCCCGACGATGAGGTCGACCCCGGCCACCGCCAGCTGGTCGCCGTACCGCTTGACGAGGCCGCGGGTCTCCACCACGGCAGGAGGAGCCATCATTCGCCGATCACTCCGGTGACCCGCGCGCTGACGAAGACCGTGTTCGGCCCGAAGTTCGGGTTGCCGCCCTCGGCTCGCACACGCACCTCGATCCGGCCCGCCGGAGTGATCGCCGCAGCCGGATCGCCGATCGTGAAGCGGCTCCGCTCCGAGAGGTCGCCGAGCAGCTGCCATTCGCCGGTCGACGGGTCGCGCAGCTCGGCGGTGTAGCCGTCCGGCCAGAATCCACCGCCGAAGTCGCCGCGTTCGAGCACCATGCCGATGTCGGCGCCGACGATGACCTGGACCTCGCTGACCGCCATGCCGGCCGCCTCGAGTGGCAGGGCGACGTCGAAGGTCGCCGCCCCCTCGGTCATGGCGACCATTCCGCCCGGGCCCGCCCTGCTGGCATCGCCCTCGAGGTGGCGGACCACGACCGACATGCGGCCCGGCTCGACCGTCACCTCGCCGGTCGCGGCGAGCGGTCGTACCGTGAGGACCTCCACGGTCTGGCTCAACCGCTGCGCCGAGAAGCCCTCGACCTGGACCTCGAGCGGACCCGGCGTCGACCGCCAGCCGATCAGATACGGTCCGCGACCTCCGAGCCCGCCGACCTCGACCCCGGGGAAGAATCCTCCGTAGCCGACCAGCGAGTCGATGACCTGGCGGCGCAGCATCATCGTGCGCTCCTCCTCGCCGGATCCGCCGAAGCCGCCGAATCCGTAGACCTGGTCCGCGGCCGACGATCCGTTGACGTTGGCACGCGGGATCGTGAACTCGGCGTGCTGTCCCGGCTCGAGGTCGCCGATCCGCTTGCCGGTCGAGGAGCCGACGAAGGCGACATCCGAGATGGAATCGTTTCCGACGTTCGTGACCGTTCCGACGATGTCGTCACCGTCGGTCGCCCACGTCACGCTCAACGCGGGCTCGTGCGGCACGATCGCATCGGCGCGAACGCCCTCGAAGCCGAAGACCCCGATCGAGAGGCCGCGCAGCCGGGCGGGGTCGCCCTGCTCCGCGACGACGGCGCTGGCAACGCGCGCGTTGCCCATGCCGGTGGGGCGCAGCTGAGCCATGAGCGCATCGGCCTCGACGGTCAGGTCGAAGGTCGCTCGCTCCGGGGAGAAGATTCCGGCGTAGGCCTGCACCATCGCGGTTCCCCCGGCGCCGCTCGATCGGACGAGCGAGATCTGGTTGACGATGACCTCACCGCCCTTGAGCGTCGACCCGATGCCGTACGAGCAGGCAGTGAACAGCACGACGAGGAGCGGCGCGGTGATCCAGGCCAGCTCGCGCCGATCGAGGCGCCGAAGGACGACGTAGCTGACCGGGCCGATCAGGAGGATGTAGCCGACGATGACGACGAGCAGCAGCTCGGCCGGAGGCACGGCGAGCGAAGGAACGTTGCCGAGCGCCTGGCTCATGGCGTTCTCGGCTTCTTCGCGCACCGGGAAGCCGCCCCAGAACTGCTCGAGCGCCGCCGTGCTCGGCATCAGGCGCGACCAGAAGCCCGGCGCGCCGCTCCAGCCTCGATGGGCCTCCGTCGCGAGGTCGCTGCCGATCAGGATCACGCGGCCGGCACCGACCGGACGGAGTGTGACGAGCGGCGTGCCGTCGCCGGCGCTGACGAGGACCCGTGCATCGGCGCGCGGCGTGCCGGTCACCACGGTTGCCGTCTCGACCGCCGCTGACTCGCCGCCGGCCCACGATGCCAGCGCCGACTGCGGCACGCCGTCGCGGGCGCCGAGCCCCTCGAGAGGCAAGAGGTCGGTGAAGCGGTCGGTGCGCGCCTGCCAGTCGCCGCCGCCCACGACCGCCAGCTGGCCTCCGTCGGCCACCCACCGCTCGATGCTGCGTCGCTGGGCGTCGGTCAGCGCAGTGCTGTCCGCGGCCCACACCATGCCCGAGAGGCCGGCCAGTGGCTCAGGACGTTCCGGCACGTCGGCCAGGGCCAGGTTGATCGGCTCCGGACGGCTGTCGTCGCCGACCGCGAGCAGCTGCGGACGGAGCGTGCCCGCGCCGTCGCCGACGATGGCGAGCTGGCCGCTGGTCTGCTCGAACACGCGGACCTCGACGACGGATTCCACGGCACCGTTCGGCTCGTCGTACCGGACCGTGATGCGCCGCTGGAACGCGTCCGGCTGGACGTGGAGCGTGACCACCTTGCGCGCTCCGGCCGGCATCTCGACGAAGCGGCGCATGATGCCCGATCGGGTCTCGGCGGACAGGTGGCCCTCGGTCGGCTCGCCCCCGTTGACCAGGGTCACCGCGATCGCCATCCAGCCACCGACCTCGTAGCGGCCCGCCATGAGCGGCCGCGCGTCGATCTCGACCGAGCTCGCCGCACGCACCGGGCTCGCGCCCAGGAGCAGCGCCACGGCGATCGCCAGCGTGGCGACGCGGGCGGCGTGCGTCGAGACGGTGCGGTGCGGCATGGGTCCCTCTGCTTCGGCGAGAGTCCAGCCGGTTGGCCGGCCTGGGGTTCATGGGTAGACGCGCCCGGCCGCGTCGGAGTTGCACCGGTGACGCGCGCCGAGTGTAGGGGAGCCGGCCGGCGCGATGCTAGAGTGCATCGCTGCCGATGGAAGCCACCGCCGACGGATCGCACGAGCTCGAGCGGCACCTCGAGCGCCAGATGGGCGCCCAGGAGCGCCAGCTGGTCTGGGTGCGGCTCGCCATGGCCGTCCTCGTCGGCGCCTGGATCGTCCTCGTGGATCCCGGCATCGCCGGCCTGCCCGTCATCATCGGCGTGATCGTCGCCGTCGCGGCGTACAGCCTGAGCGTGCCGCTGCTGCTGCGCCGGTTCCCTGCCCGGGAGGTCGGGATCGTCAGCACCGCGATCGAGATGATTGCGGTCACCGTCGCGGTCTACGCAGCGCCCCTGGCCATCGACGCGTACCTCTTCTACGGCCTCGTCATCCTCGGCGCCGCGCTGCGCTTCGGGCTCGGCGCGTCGATCTGGTCGTCCATCGTCATGAGCGCGCTGTACCTCGCCGTCGTGCTGGCCACCGACGGCGCGGACGAGTCGATCGAGCTGCTCCCGGTCCGCATCGCCTACCTCCTGGGGTTCGGCATCCTGGCCGGGCTCTTCAGCCGGGTCGTCATCGGCCGAGCAACCGAGAACGCCCGGCTGCTGCAGCGCCTGGACGCCGAGCGGCGCGAGCGAGAGGCGACCGAGGAGCGCGAGATTCTCAGCCAGCTGGCCCGGGACTTCGGAGCGTCGCTGGACCGTGACGCGACTCTCCGGGCCGTGGCCGCGGGCGGATCGGCGCTCCTCGGTGACGCCGTGATCATCTTCGGGGTCGACGACGCAACGCGTCGCATGGTGCCGGTCGCCGCAGACGGAAGCGACGCCGAGCTGGCCGAGCGGTGGCGCAGATGGGCCGATGAGCGCCGGTCGCGTCTGGGCGAGGGCATCGTCGGCGGGGTTGCCGCGACGGTCGCCGCACGCGAGGGGCGCGCGGACCAGGTCGAGACCGGCGACCCCGACGGCATTCGAGCGCTCGATCTCGGGTGGATGCTGGCGGTGCCCATCCTCGCCGGCGGACGGCTCCTCGGCGTCCTGGCGTGCGCCGCCGGCGATGGTGGCGAGCCGAGCGATCGAGTTCGGCGCATGGCCGATGGGGTCGCGGAGCGCGCCGGCCCGGCGCTCCAGAACGCCCAGCTGTGGTCGGATCTGCAGGAACGCATGGCGCGCGAGCAGGCGGCGCAGCGGATCAAGGACGACTTCCTCTCGATCGTCAGCCACGAGCTGCGGACGCCCCTGACCAGCATCCAGGGCTACTCGCAGCTCCTGGAGGCGCGGATGCGTGGCGATCGCACCGGCGAGAGCAAGGAGATGGCGCACCTTCGCGTCATCCGCTCGCAGGTGAGCCGCATGCGGCGGCTCGTGGATGACCTCCTCGACGTGAGCCGGATCGACCGGCGAGGCGGCGTGAGCATCGAACCGGTCGACTTCGACCTCGCCGAGGACCTTCGTGAGGCGGTCGGCCGGATCCGCCGCGAGCATCCCGACCGCGAGGTATCGCTGTCGGCAGCCGGAGTCCTGCCCGTGCACGTGGACCGCGACCGGATCGGTCAGGTCATCACGAACCTGCTCGACAACGCGGTGAAGTACTCGCCCGACGGAGGGCCGGTGCGGGTGACGGCCGAGCGCCGCGGTGGTGAGGTCGAGGTGCGCGTCGCGGACGAGGGCCTCGGGATCGCCGCCGAGCATCGCGATCACGTCTTCGAGCGGTTCTACCAGGCCGATGGCGAGACCGGTCGCCGGCGCTTCGGCGGGCTCGGGCTGGGCCTCTACATCAGCCGCGCGATCATCGACGCGCATGGCGGCCGGATCTGGTGCGCCCCGAATCCGGAGGCGGCTCATGGGTCGGTCTTCGGGTTCCGAGTGCCGCGCGTCGCGATGCCGCTCGCGCCTGCGGAGATCGCGCCGACCGGTGAGGCGCCGGCGTTCGTGGTCCGCCGCCGTGACCGATGACGCTCCACCGCCACGCCGTCGCCGAGATCGCACGGCGCCACGGCCTCGAGCTCGTCGGCGTCACGAGCGCGGACTCGCTCGACGACGATCGGGAGCGGATGGAGGCCAGCGTGGCCGCCGGGAGGATGGCGCGCATGGATTGGATGGGCGGGGCGCGCCCGGCGCGCTCGACCGATCCGCGGGCGCAGGATCCGACAGCGCACTCGGTGATCGTGTTCGCCGCCCCGTATGCCGGCGAGGACCGATCAGCCTGGGATCCCGGCCGCGGCGCCCTGCACGAGGCCCTGGCGCCGGTGCTGCATGCCGGGCCGGCTGAGCCGGCGGGCCGAATCGCGCGCTACGCGGTCGGCACGGACTATCACCGCGCCCTCCGCGAGCGCCTCGAGGCCGTCGCACGGGAGCTGCGGACCGCCGGCCTCCCGGCCGGCGAGGTCGCCTACGTCGACGACCGGCCGCTGGCCGAGCGCGCGTTCGCCGCGCGGGCTGGCCTGGGCTGGATCGGCAAGAACACGAATCTGTTGACCCATGCCCGCGCCGGTTCGTGGGTCTTCATCGGCGCGGTGCTCAGCTCGGCCGAGCTCGAGGCCGACGTTCCGCTGCGCAGCAGCTGCGGCTCGTGCACGCGCTGCCTGTCGGGCTGCCCGACCGGGGCCCTCGTCGCGCCGCGGACGATGGACGCGCGGCGGTGCATCAGCTACCTGACGATCGAGCATCCCGGAACGCTCGGCGAGTGGGAGTCGGCCGCCGTCGGGGATTGGATCTTCGGGTGCGACATCTGCCAGGAAGTCTGCCCGGTCAACGCCGACGCCGACGACTCCGGGCCGCTGCTCGTGCCGCTCGTGCCGCTGATCGACTGGCTCCTGCCGATGGGCACCCGTGCGTTCGGCCGCCGGTTCGAACGGACGGCGTTGACCCGTGCCGGCCGGCACCGGCTTCTGCGCAACGCGATCGCCGCGCTCGGCAACGCCGGACCGCTCGGCGAGGAGGGCCGTGAGCTGCTTCGGCGGGCGGCGAGCGACCGCCGGCCGGAGGTCCGCGCGCAGGCCACGGCGACCCTCAGCCGCGTCTGAGGTCGCGGTCTATCCTGTCGCCATGCCCCGCGTCGCCGCGTTCCGCGGCCTGCACTACGCCCACGCCGCCTTCGGCGTGGCGCCGGTCCCGGCACGCGTGGCTTTGCCCGAGGATGCCGACGCGGCGCCACCGCTGCTGGCCGACCTCACCGACGTGGTGTGTCCGCCCTACGACGTGATCACCGACGAGCAGCGTGCGGCGCTCCTCGACCGTCATCCGCGCAATGCGGTGCGGCTCGAGTACAGCGCCGAGGCCGATCCGCATGCTGCCGCCGCCGGCGAGCTGAAGTCCTGGGTCGCCGACGGCACGCTCGAGCGTCGATCGGACGCGGTGGCCTACTACTACCGCCACGCGACCGCGGCCGAGCCCGACGAGCTGACGGTCGAGGGCGTGGTCGTGCGCGTGCTCCTCGAGCCGTGGGGCGACGGCGTCCGGCCGCACGAGCACACGATGCCCGGCCCGAAGGCCGACCGGCTCGGCCTCCTCCGGGCGACGCGGACGCAGCTGAGCCCGATCCTGGCGATCTACTTCGACCGCTCGGAGCGGTACCACCATGTCATGGCGCGCGCCTGGAGCGACGAGTGGCGTGCCCGTGACGGCGACGGGCTGCTCCACCAGCTCTCGGCCATCGAGGCCGACGAGCGGCTGGTGAACTATCTCGGGCGTCAGACCTTCTACATCGCCGACGGCCACCATCGGTACGAGACCGCGCTCGCTTACCAGGCGGAGGTGCGGTCGGACCCGGCGCTGGCATCCGCCGCGCCGGGGTCGCTGGCGGCCGACTGGATCATGGTGATGGTCGTGAACGCCGAGCTCACCGAGATGGAGATCCGCCCGACCCATCGGCTCGTGCTCGGCGACGGGGCCGATGGACTGCGCGAGCTCCTTGCCGGAGCCGATCCACGCTTCGCCGCCACGCCGATGGAGGCCGAGGCCCTCGACGCGGCCCTCGCCGAACGCCGGTACGCCGAGGAGCCGGCCTTCGGCCTGGTCCTGCCCGATGGTGCCGCGCTGCTGGTCGGAGATCGGGCAGCGATCGCGGAGCGGCTGCGTCACGAACCGATGAGCGCGGCGGTCCGGCGGCTCGACCTGGCGGCGCTCCACGCCGCCGTCCTCGGCGATCGGCTCGGCATCGGCCCCGATGAGGTCGCCGCCGGCGAACGGCTGGCCTACACTAGGAGCGAGGCCGACGCTCGCGAGCGCGTGGCGCGCGGCGAAGCCGCCGCCGCCATCCTCGTCCGGCCCACGCCGCTCGAGCAGCTCGCGGAGGTCGCGAGCGCCGGCGACGTGATGCCACAGAAGTCGACGTACTTCTATCCGAAGCTGCTGACCGGCATGGTCTTCAACCCCCTGGAGGACTGACGAGCCACCGATGGTGCAGGCGATCAAGCGCGACGAGGTCTTCATCGAGCCCGAGGGCATCCACGTCGAGACCCATCAGCCCGAACGGCGCAGCCGGAAGCCGCCGCTGCTCATGGTGCACGGGGCGTTGACCGGCTCCTGGCTGTGGACGGAGATGGCGGCGTACCTGGCCGAGCGCGGCTGGGAGGCCCATGCGGTGAACCTGCGTGGCCACTTCACCTCGGACCTGGCGGAGCTCGACGAGGTCTCGATGCGCGACTACGCCGACGACGTCGGCGTCGCGCTGCGCCACATCAACCGTCCCGCCGTCGTGCTGGGATGGGGGATCGGCGCGCTCGCCGCCCTGATGCACGCGGAGCGGCATCCGGTGCTCGGGCTCATCCTGCTGGCGCCATCCCCGCCGGCCGCGGCGCTGCCGCGCCGTCCCGAGGAGCACGAGCTGCGCGCGGTGCCGGCCGTCTACGATGCGGCGTGGTGGGGCTGGACCGGCACGCCGGAGCAGCTGCGCGAGCGGATGCCCGACATGGACGACGCGGACCTCGAGAAGATGACCGAGCTGCTGTCCGGCGCCCGCGAGTCGGGGCGGGCGCGGCGCGAGCGCATGATCGGCATCTCGATCGACCCCGGTTCGCTGCGGGAGGTGCCGAGCCTGGTCATCGGCGCCGGACTCGACGACGTGATCCATCCGTCGGAGGCCCGACGCACCGCCGATCTCATCGGCGCCAGCTACGAGGAGTTCCCGTCGGCCTCGCACTTCGGGTTGGTGATGGGGGAGCACACCTGGCCGGAAGTCGCCGCATCGCTGCACGGCTGGCTCGAGGAGCGCCGCCATGCGATGACGGCCGCCGCCGCTGCGCTCCAGCCGGTGGGCTCGCGCCGCTGAGGCCGTGCGTTGCCGTCCTTTGACGCGCGCTGTGGTCATCTGCACGGGGGGCGAGCAGGTGACCAGGCGCGTGGCACCGTTCGGTCATCTGCAGCGTGGGCGCGCAATCAGCCGGCCGCAGCGCCCGCCTTGCTGCCGCGCCACGCTCGCTTCCGCTCACTCGGAGTCGGTTCGCTCCGCTAATGAGCGCGGAGGGAGCAGATGACAAAACCGTGGCGTTTGCGTCGGCTCGGAGGGCCTTGGTACACTCAGCGCCGTCCGCGTGGACCCGCGCCGCATTCGTCTAGAGGCCCAGGACACCGCCCTCTCAAGGCGGAGATCACCGGTTCGAATCCGGTATGCGGTACCAGCACTCATCCCACAGGCCCGATCTGGAGTTCGGATCGGGCTTCTTCATGCCTGGATTCGTGCCGAGGAACCCTTAGGTGCGGGTCTCAGCTGCTTCTGAGCGAGGCGCCATGTTCGTCGAGCCACAGGTTCGGTGCCGGCGCCGGCTTCGCGCCGCGGACCCGAGCCGCCGCGGCCCGCGCGCTGCCGAGAGCGCTCGACTCGCCGATGGCAGAGTCCGTGCACTGTCGAGCGGCCGCATGAGACGCCGATGTGGGGCGGGCAACCCGTGACGACGTGCTGATCGGGTTGGCCGAGTGGGTCGCCGATGTCGTCGATGAGCTGGGCTACATCGGCCTGGCACTGATGGTGGCCGCCGAGAACCTGTTCCCGCCGATCCCCTCGGAGATCGTCCTCCCGCTCGCCGGCTTTCTCGTCGCGCAGGAGCGGATGGGCTTCGTGCTGGCCGTCGTGGCTGCCACTGCCGGGTCGCTGATCGGCGCGCTCGTTCTGTACGGGCTGGGGGCGGTCGTCGGAGAGGAGCGCATCCGCCGATGGATCGACCGGGCACCCCTCCTCGACGGACGCGACGCCGACCGAGCCCACGACTGGTTCGCCCGTCACGGAGGCAAGGCGGTGTTGCTGGGCCGGGTGATTCCGCTCATCCGCAGCGTCATCTCGCTGCCTGCCGGCATCGAGCGGATGCCCATCGGGCGCTTTATCGTCTATACCGCCCTGGGAAGCGCCGCCTGGAACACGATGCTCATCGGCGCCGGCGTGGCGCTGGGCGAGCAGTGGGACGTCATTCGGCCATGGTTGAGCCGATACGAGACGATCGTCCTCATCGGGCTCGGGATCCTGTTCGTCGCCTTCGTCGTCGTCCGGTTGCGCCAGCGCGGCTCGGACGGCGCCGCTCAGGGCTGATCGGCGAGCTCGAGGGTGATCCTCGTCTGCCGCCCATCGGCGTGGAGGCACCGGCCGGTGGTGGCTTGACCGAGCGACAGCCATTCGCGCTAGGATGAAGGGCGCGAAGGCGACGACGTGCCGCATTCGTCTAGAGGCCTAGGACACCGCCCTCTCAAGGCGGAGATCACGGGTTCGAATCCCGTATGCGGCACCATTTCCCA
>DATLGA010000072.1:0-29590 GCA_035540715.1 Candidatus Limnocylindrales bacterium
CACCCACCCCGACTCCCGAGCCCACTCCGCTCCCGACGCCTCAACCGACGCCGCCACCGCCGACCGCCACGCCTGCGCCAGCCCAGACCTACGTCGACCAGGAGGGAGATACGCTGGCCGAGATCGCGCAGCGCTTCGGCACCAGCGTGCAGGCCCTGCAGGCCGCGAACGGGATCGAGGATCCGAACGAGATCCTGATCGGCGACGTGCTCCTGATTCCGTAGGCCCCAATCTACAGGGGCGGTTGGCAGGTACGGCAGAACGTCGTCGCCTCGCGCCCGCCGATCTGGCGGAGCTCGCGGCCGCACCTCGGACAGGCGGATCCCCCACGGAGGTGGACCTTGAGGCACTCGCGGTGCTGCGTCTGGATCTCGGGCGGAACGAGGTCGCGGAGCCGCTCGGTCGCGCCGGCCAAGACCGATCGCATCGCCTCGTAGAGTCGGGCGATCTCGTCGTCATCGAGCGTGCTTCGTTTGCGGAATGGCGCCAGGCGCGCCTCCCACAGGATCTCGTCGCTGTAGGCGTTTCCGATGCCGGCCACGAACCGGCTGTTCCGCAGGAGCGGCTTGAGCTCGCCTGGATGGCGTCGGATACGGCGCCGGAACTCCTCGAGCGTGAGATCGGGGTCATCGGCGTCCGGACCCATCTCCGGCCAACCGGGAATGGCATCGAGCTCGCCCGGCGCGACGAGGTACAGCTTGCCGAGCATCTCGCGGTCCACATACCGAAGCTCCTCGCCACCTTCCAGTCGAAGGCGCAGGCCGGTTCGGGCCCGGACACGGTCGGCCGGTCGCGTGAGCCAGAAGCGTCCCGCGAGCATCGGGTTGACGGCGAGGATCCGCTCGATCGATCCGTCCCGCTCGAAGGGGAGAAGGAGGAACTTCCCGCGCCGGCTCGGCGTGCCGACGGTCGCACCGGCCAACGCGGCGACCGCGTCGGGGGTCGCGCGAACGAGGATCGGCGTCGGCGTGCTGGCCTCGAGCACCCGTCGCCCGGCGACTCGCCGGCCCAGCTCCTCGGCCACGACCGTGAGGTCCGGCAGCTCAGGCACCCGAGTCGGTCCTCATTTGACCCTATGGTATGCTACTCGGGCCGTGTGGCAGACAACCCCATAGTCGCGTGTGAGCGCGCCGTCGTCCGTGGTAGCAGCAAGGAGCACCGATCGTCCGTTTACGAGACAGGCAGCACCCCAGAGCCGCGACCGATGATGGACGCCCTCCGCGCGGAGGGCGTTGTTTGTTGCCACGGACACTTACCGACAGGAGCGTATCGACACTTGACCGACGACACCAAGCAGGCGACCCCGAGCGCCACCGAGGATCCCGAGCAGGAGTCCCAGGTGGGCGTCGCCGAGGAGCCGCAGCCGGAGGCGGCCGAGGCGGAACCGACTGGAGCCGCGTCCACCACCGACGCGACGGCCACGGAGGAGGGACCCTCCACCGCGCCAACCGGGACCCAGAACGGAGCCACCCAGCCGGCCGAGCCCGCCCTCGTGGGCGATGGCGAACCGGCGCCGGACGAGGTTGCTGAGGTCGTGGCTCGGCCCGCGGACACTCGCGAGCCGGTCGAGCCCGCGGCGGCCCCCGAGGGCGGGGAGGCTGTCGACGCTCCATCCGCCGTCGAGGCGACCGACGCCGCCGTCGCGGACACCGAGGTCGACGCCAGCACGGGTGACAGCGACGCGCCGGGCGCGGCCGATGCCGAGGCGCAGGCCGAGGCCGCTCCCGAGCCGGAGCGGGCCAGCTCACCGGCCCAGGCGTCCGAACCGATGACGATGGCCGAGCTGCTCGACCACCCCGACAACGAGGTCAAGAGCCTCAAGCACGGCGACGTCGTCGAGGGCACCGTCGTCCGCATCGACCCCGACGAGATCCTGGTCGACTTCGGCGGCAAGAGCGAGGGCGTGGTCAGCAACCGCGAGCTCATGCACCGCCGCGGGCGCGACGGAGAAGAGACCCGGCCGGAGATCCAGGTCGGCAACGAGGTCCTCGTCTACGTCCTGCAGCCGGAGTCGCCGGAAGGCCACGCGGTCCTGTCACTGCGCCGCGCCGGGCTCGAGCGCAAGTGGCGCGCGATGCAGGAGCGCTTCGACGCAGGCGAGATCGTCGAGGCTCGCGTGATCGACCACAACAAGGGCGGCCTCATCGTGGATCTCGGCGTCCGTGGCTTCGTGCCGATCAGCCAGATCGTCGACTTCCCGCGCCGCCCGCGCGACGAGCAGCCTCGGGATGCGGCCCAGGAGATCGCCGAGAAGCTGCAGCCGTTCGTGGGCCGCACGCTGCGCCTGAAGATTCTCGAGGTCAACCGCAAGGCGAACCGGCTCATCCTGTCGGAGAAGGTCGCCCTTTACGAGGAGCGCCGCGAGAAGCGCGACGAGCTGTTCAGCAGCCTCGAGACCGGCCAGCGCGTCAAGGGCGTCGTGCGCAGCATCGCCCCCTTCGGCGTCTTCGTCGACCTCGGCGGCATCGACGGCCTCGTCCACAAGAGCGAGCTCTCCTGGAACAAGGTCAACAACCCCGAGACCGCTCACAACATCGGCGACGAGGTCGAAGCCGAGGTGATCGACATCAACCACGAGCGTGGTCGGATCAGCCTCTCGATCCGCCGCCTCCAGCCCGACCCGTGGCAGGAGTCGGTGGCGAAGTACAAGATCGGCGACGTGATCGAGGGAACCGTCACGAAGCTCGTGAACTTCGGTGCCTTCGTCCGCGTCGAGGAGGGCCTCGAGGGGCTCATCCACATCAGCGAGCTGTCCCATCAGCGGGTTGCCCATCCGGGTGACGTCGTGCAGGAGGGCCAGCAGGTCAAGCTCCGGATCATCAGCCTCGACTCCGAGCGGCATCGGCTCGGCCTCAGCCTGAAGCAGGCCGAGGACCGGCCCGCGCCGCCGCCGCGCGAGGATCGGCCGCGTCGTGATCGTGGCCAGCGCCGGGATCGGTTCGACTATCGCCCGGAGGACGCGACCGCGGAGCCCGAGGGCGGCATCGACAACACGATGGCCGCGGCCTTCGCCGAGTCCGGGCTGCTCGACCAGTTCCGCAACGCGCCGCCGGCGCCGGAGCCCCCAGCCGCTCAGGCCGAGCAGCCCGGCGACGAGCCGGTCGCTTCAGAGCCACAGGCCGAGGAGCCACAGGCCGAGGAGCCGCAGGCCGAGGAGCCACAGGCCGAGGAGCCACAGGCGGAGGACAAGCCGACGGCCTGACCGGCGTCGCCGGGGTCCCCCGGCGATCGGACCAGCGCACGAAGCGGGCCGCTCGGCCCGCTTCGCCGCACCCGCAGAACCCCGCGGAAACGGCCGCAGCCTTCGCGGCGTCCTACCTGTTCACGACGGGCCGGTCCGGTCGGGGCGCGCAGCACTTTGCCGCATCGGTGCCGTACACTTTGGGCAAGCACGAAAGCCGCGACCAATGGACCGATTCGACAAGTTCACCGATCGAGCGCGAAAGGTTCTCACCCTCGCCCAGGATGAGGCCCAGCGCTTCAACCACAACTACATCGGCACCGAGCACCTGCTGCTCGGCCTCGTCCGCGAGGGCGAGGGCGTAGCCGCGCGCGTGCTCGAGAACATGAACGTCGAGCTGTCGAAGGTCCGCACGGCGGTCGAGTTCATCATCGGCCGTGGCGACCGTCCCGTCGTCGGCGAGGTCGGGCTGACGCCGCGCGCCAAGCGCGTCATCGAGCTGGCCATCGACGAGGCCCGCCGGCTGGGCCACAACTACATCGGCACCGAGCACCTCCTTCTCGGTCTCGTGCGCGAGGGCGAGGGCATTGCTGCCGGCGTGCTCGAGAGCCTCGGCGTGAACCTGGACAAGGTCCGCCACCAGGTCATCCACGTGCTGAGCCAGTCGAGCAGCGCGGCCCCGGCGCAGGAGACGAAGCGACCGTCGAAGACGCCGACGCTGGATCAGCTCGGGATCAACCTCACCGATGCGGCGCGCGCCGGCAAGCTCGACCCGGTCATCGGCCGCGAGAAGGAGATCGAGCGCGTCATCCAGATCCTGAGCCGCCGCACGAAGAACAATCCGGCGCTCATCGGCGAGCCGGGCGTGGGGAAGACGGCGATCGCCGAGGGGCTTGCGCACCGCATCGTCGCGGGCGACGTTCCCGAGACGCTGGCCGACAAGCGCGTGCTCACGCTCGACATCGGGTCGCTCGTCGCCGGCACGAAGTACCGCGGCGAGTTCGAGGAGCGCCTCAAGAAGATCATCGAGGAGCTGCGCTCGAGCTCGGACAGCGTGCTGTTCATCGACGAGCTGCATACGCTGGTCGGCGCCGGCGCCGCGGAGGGCGCGATCGACGCGGCGAACATCCTGAAGCCGCCGCTCGCCCGCGGGGAGCTCCAGTGCATCGGCGCCACGACGCTCGATGAGTTCCGCAAGTACATCGAGAAGGACGCGGCGCTCGAGCGGCGTTTCCAGCCGGTCATGGTCGAGGAGCCGACCGTCGACGAGGCGGTGGACATCCTGTTCGGCATCCGCGAGCGCTACGAGGAGCACCACAAGGTCAAGATCAGCGACGAGGCGGTCCGTGCCGCCGTCGACCTGTCGGTCCGATACGTCGCCGATCGCGCCCTGCCCGACAAGGCGATCGACCTCATCGACGAGGCCGGCTCGCGCGTCCGGTTGCGCTCCGCATCGGCTCCGGCCGAGATCAAGGAGGCGCAGCTCGCGCTCGACGAGATCACCCGTCGCAAGGACGAGGCGATCGAGGGCCAGGACTACGAGGCCGCCGCCCGCCTGCGGGACGAGGAGGCCCAGGGCAAGGAGCGCATCGACGAGATGCGCCAGGCCTGGCGCGACGAGCAGGACAAGGAGACGCCGGTCGTCACCGACGAGGACATCGCCCAGGTCGTGAGCATGTGGACCGGCATCCCGGTCATCCGCATCAGCGCCGAGGAGTCGGAGCGCCTGCTGCACATGGAGGAGGCCCTCCACGGCCGGGTCATCGGCCAGCAGGAGGCCATCGTCACCATCAGCCGCGCCGTCCGCCGCGCGCGAGCGGGCCTGAAGGATCCGAAGCGGCCGATCGGGTCGTTCATCTTCATGGGCCCGACGGGCGTCGGCAAGACCGAGCTCGCCAAGGCACTCGCCGAGTTCATGTTCGGCTCCGAGGACGCGCTCGTGAAGATCGACATGAGCGAGTTCATGGAGCGCCACAACGTGTCCCGGCTGGTCGGCGCCCCGCCCGGCTACGTCGGGTACGACGAGGGTGGTCAGCTCACCGAGGCCGTGCGACGCAAGAGCTACTCGGTCGTCCTGCTCGACGAGATCGAGAAGGCGCATCCGGAGGTCTTCAACATCCTGCTCCAGATCCTGGAGGACGGCCACCTGACCGATGCGAAGGGCCGCCGGGTCGACTTCCGCAACACCGTGATCATCATGACGAGCAACGTCGGTGCGCAGCAGCTCCAGCGTGACTCCTCCATCGGCTTCCGCGTCGGCGGCACCGAAGAGGCCCAGGCCATGGCCGACTACGAGCGCATGAAGGACAAGGTCCTCAGCGAGCTGAAGAACACGTTCCGGCCCGAGTTCCTCAACCGGATCGACGCGACGGTGGTCTTCCGCCAGCTCACCCGCGAGGAGATCCGCGAGATCGTGGACCTGCTCCTGGCCCGGGTCAAGGAGCAGCTGGCCGGCCAGGAGATGGAGCTCGTCGTCACGGACGCCGCCAAGGACGCGATCATCGCCAAGGGCTACGACCAGGCCTATGGCGCCCGGCCGCTGCGTCGCGAGATCCAAAACCAGATCGAGGACGCCCTCGCCGAGCGGATGCTCCAGGCCAGCTTCTCGGCCGGGGACACCGTCGTCGTGGACGTCGGCCCGGACGACACCCTCGTCATCGACAAGGCGGCGCCGGCCAAGCGACAGCCGGCGAAGGCCGGCCGGTAAGCCAGCGGTAAGCCCCCGATACCTGACGGCGTGGCACGATCGGCTCGGCCGATGCAGCGACGCCCCTGAGCGGGCCTGAGGAGAGCGTGCCAGCCGTCCGGACGACGTACCTCTGCCAGCAGTGCGGAGCCGGCTCACCGAAGTGGGCGGGCCAGTGCTCCTCGTGCGGCGCGTGGAACTCGCTCGTCGAAACGGTGGCGGCGCCGCGGTCGGCCGCGCGCTCTCCGTCCGCCGCACGGGCCATGGCCGGTGTCGCGGCCGTCACGCCGATCGGCGAGGTGTCGAGCGCGGAAGCCTCACGGCTGACCTCGGGCGTCGGAGAGGTCGATCGGGTCCTGGGCGGTGGCTTCGTGCCGGGCTCGATCATCCTCTTCGGCGGCGACCCCGGGATCGGCAAGTCGACGCTGCTGCTCCAGCTCGCGGCACGCCTGGCCGGCAACGGTGGCCCGATCCTGTACGTGACCGGCGAAGAATCCGCCGCCCAGGTGCGAGGACGTGCCGAGCGCATCGGCTCCGTCGTGGACGGCCTCCAGCTGGCCGCCACGACCGATCTCGAGACGGCGCTGGCCGCCATCGAGAACCTGTCGCCGGCGATGGCCGTGGTCGACAGCGTCCAGACCCTGACGAGCGGCGAGCTATCGGGCCCCGCGGGGAGCGTGGGGCAGGTTCGCGAGGTCGCCTCGCGCCTGGCCGAGGTCGCCAAGGCCGGCCGGACGTGCGTCGCGCTCGTGGGACACGTCACCAAGGAGGGCACGGTCGCCGGCCCGCGAACCCTCGAGCACCTCGTCGACGCGGTGATCTACCTGGAGGGTGAGCGGCTCGGCGCGACGCGGCTCCTGCGTGCCGCAAAGAACCGATTCGGATCGACCGACGAGGTCGGCGTGCTCGAGATGCGAGGCGACGGCCTCGTCGAGGTCGCCGACGCCAGCCGCTTCTTCCTCGAGTCGGACGAGACGCCGACAGCCGGCACGGCAGTCACGATCGCGCTCGAGGGGACGCGTCCGCTCGCGGTCGAGATCCAGGCGCTCTCCGCGCCGGCGTCGTACGGGTCGCCGCGCCGCGCGACGACCGGCATCGAGCTCAACCGTGTCCTCATGCTCATCGCCGTGCTGGCGCGACATGCAGGTCTCAACCTGACCGGTCACGACGTGTACGTGAACGTGGCTGGCGGCCTGCGGATCGACGAGCCGGCGGCCGACCTGGCGGTCGCCGCGGCGCTCGCTTCGAGCCTTCGCGAGCGGCCGATTCGCCCGGCGACGGTTCTCGCAGGAGAGGTCGCGTTATCCGGGCGGCTGCGAGAGGCGGCGCGCGCCGAACGCCGGCTGCTCGAGGCGTCGCGCCTCGGGTTCGAGCGGCTCGTCACCGGGGCCGCGCGCGGGGCCGGCGGCTCACGCGGCGCGGGACTCGTGGCGGTCGGTGACATCCGGGAAGCGCTCCAGGTGGTGCTCGAGGGCTGAGCTCGCCGTCGTGGACGCGCGACCACCCCCATGCTAAGGTGGCCGCCCGTCGGAGTGCCGTCCGTCATCGGCCTTCATCTCGCGGCGATCCGGCGTCTCATCCCGTACTCATCGGTTCAATGACACGGATCATCCAGCTCACGGGTGCCCTCCTGGGCACCCTGATCGGCTTCGCACTCGGCCTCGCCCTGCTCGAGCGGTCGGGAGGCCTCATCGAGACCGCGAATCGCCCCGCGTTCCTCACCGCCTTCGTGGTGGCGACGCTGCTGTTCGGCTATCTCGCGATCCCGTACATCACCATTTACCCCGCTCGCCGCGCGGTCGAGGTCATCAGCGAGGCGGGCGCGGGCGAGTTCTCGCTCGGCGTCGGCGCGATCCTGGTGGGACTCGTGATGGGCGTCCTGATCGGCATTCCGCTGTCCGGCGTCGGCGGGGTGGTCGGATCGGTCGGCCCGCCCCTTGCGGCCATCGTCCTCGCGGGCGTCATGCTCGCCGCCACCATGTACAAACGGGACGTGCTGCTCCCCGCGTTCGGCGGCCTGCTGCCAGGCGGGCGCCGCGGGGCCGCGTCGAACCGGGTCGTCATCGACACGAGCGCCGTCATCGACGGGCGAATCGTGGACATCGCCCGCACGGGGTTCATCCTCGGCACGCTGGTCGTCCCGCGCTTCGTCCTCGACGAGCTGCAGCGCATCGCCGACTCGCCCGAAGCGATGCGCCGGAATCGCGGCCGGCGCGGCCTCGAGATGCTCTCGGCACTCCAGAAGGACCCGATCTCCCCGGTGGAGGTCGTCGAGGCGACGTACCCGGAGGTCGCCGAGGTGGACGCGAAGCTGATGGCATACGCGCGCGACACCGGCGCCGCGATCCTGACGAACGACTACAACCTGAACCGCGTCGCCGATCTGCAGGGGATCCGCGTCCTCAACGTCAACGAGCTGGCCAACGCGGTGAAGGCGGTCGTCCATCCGGGCGAAGAGATGCGCGTCCGGATCATCCAGGAGGGCAAGGAGGCCGGCCAGGGGGTCGGCTACCTGGACGACGGGACGATGATCGTGGTCGAGGGCGGCCTCCGCTTCCTCAACGAGGAGATCGCGATCGCGGTCACGCGCGTCCTGCAGACCGTCGCGGGCCGGATGATCTTCGCCCAGCCTCGCGGCGACGACGGCTGATCGCCGCGAAGCCGATGGCTCGACCGGTCACCGCCATCCTCGTCGCCGCCGGCCGCAGCAGCCGGATGGGCACCGATAAGCTCTGGGCCGATCTCTGGGGCCGTCCGACGTGGCGCTGGAGCCTCGACACGTTGCTGGCTGTCCCGGCCGTGGGCCGCATCGCGGTGACGGTGCCGCCCGATGCGATCGACCGCTTCGACCGGGCCGTCCCGGCCGAGGCGCGCGAGCGGGTGCTGACGGTCGGGGGCGGCGCCGCGCGGGCCGATTCGGTGATCGCCGGCATCTGGGCCCTCACGCGGGCGGGTCACGACGACGACACGGTGGTCCTCGTGCACGACGCCGCTCGGCCGGGGCTGACCGTCGAGCTCGTCACCGCGATCGTCGAGGCGGTGGGCACGGGGGAGTCGGCCGTCGTCCCGGTCGTCCCGGTGGCAGACTCGCTGAAGCGGGTGCGGGCCGAGCGGGTCGTCGGGCCGGTCGAGCGAGCCGAGGTGGCCGCCGCGCAGACGCCGCAGGCCGCGCGCCTCGGCGCGTTGCGGGCCGCGATCGAGGAGGCGCACGCGTGGGGCCGGCCGATCACCGACGACGCGGGCGCGCTCGCCGCCGCCGGCGTGCCGGTGCGCGTGATCGCCGGGGACCCGCTCAACCGCAAGCTCACCGAGCCCGCCGACCTCGTCGCGATGCGCGCGCTGCTGGCCGCACGCGCGACCCCGCTCGTCCCGCCCGGCAGTGCGGCGGAGCTGCCGTCCGGCGTCCGCTGCGGGATCGGCTTCGATGCGCACCGGCTTGTCGACGGGCGGCCGATGATCGTCGGGGGGGTCCGCTTTGCCGACGAGTCGCGTGGACCGGAGGGCCACTCGGACGGCGACGCCGTGCTCCACGCGCTCATCGACGCGCTGCTCGGCGCGGCGCAGCTCGGCGACGTCGGCACGCTCTTTCCGGCGGACGCCGCATGGGAGGGCGCGGACTCCGCCGAGCTGGTCCGCCGAGCGGTGCAGCGCCTGGCCGATCACGGTTGGCGCCCGACGAGCGCCGACGTGGCAGTGGCGATCGACCGGCCGGCGATCGCGCCACGGCGAGCCGAGATCGCGGAGCGCGTCGCGTCCCTGCTCGGCATCGGCGCCGATGCGGTGGCGATCAAGGGCACGACCTCCGACGGACTGGGCTTCACCGCCGGAGGAGGCATGGCCGCCTGGGCGGTGGCCGGGATCGAGCGCTCGGCGGCATGAGCGATTGGATCGGTGGCCGGCGTCCGGTGGCGGAGGCGCTGGCCGCCGGCCGGGACGCTCGTCGGCTGCTCGTATCGGCCAGCGCCAGGCCGTCGCCGGAGCTGCGCGCCATCACCGACGCCGCCCGGCGGATCGGGCTGCCGACCGACCGGGTCCCGGCCGATCGGCTGAGCCGCATCGTGGGCTTCGACGGCCACCAGGGCGTGGCGCTCGAGGTGGGGGAGCGCCGCTGGTCCGAGGTGTCCGAGATCCTGGCGCGCGCCCGCGCGGCCGGGCACGACCCGTTCGTCCTCGTCCTCGAGCACCTGCAGGACCCGACGAACTTCGGCACGCTGCTCCGGTCCGCCGAGGCGGCCGGCGTCGACGGGGTCGTCTTCCCGGAGCGCGGCGCCGCGCCGCTCAGTGCCGCCGCCGTGAAGGCCAGCGCCGGGGCGAGCGAGCACCTGCTCCTGGCGCGCCTGCCCACGATCGGCGAGGCGATCCACGAGCTGAAGCTGGCCGGCCTGCGGCTCGTGGCCGCAGACCAGGATGCACAGGCATCGGCCTGGGAGAGCGATCTGTCGGGGCCGATGGCGATCGTGGTCGGCAGCGAGGGGAGCGGTCTGTCCGGCGCCACGAAGCGACGCTGCGACCTGCTCGTCGGCTTCCCCATGTCCGGCCGTGTGGCCAGCCTGAACGCGGCGACGGCCGGCGCGCTCCTCTTGTTCGAGGTCGTCCGGCAGCGCCGTTCCGGCTAGACTGAGAGACCCGGGCCGAGGTAGCTCAATGGCAGAGCAACTGTTTTGTAAACAGTAGGTTGTGGGTTCGACTCCCACCCTCGGCTCCACGCTCGTCGACTCCGCGGCGCGCGGTTGAGGGCCGGGAACCGTTTCGATATACTCCGGCAGCGGTCGGCGATGCACCACGCGCCGGCCGGATTTCGTGGGTAGGTTGAGCAGGTGGTGAGCTCCGCTGACTGTAGATCAGCCGTCTTTCGACTGTGGGGGTTCGATTCCCTCCCTGCCCACCACGCTTCCCATCCGAAGAGCCGATCCCAGGCCTCATGAACCTCGGCAGCGGTCCGAGATTTCCGCAGGAAGGCCGATGGTTGTCGAGGATCCGCCGATCCTGAGACACTGCAACGCAGGCCCACGTAGCTCAGTCGGCAGAGCACTTCCTTGGTAAGGAAGAGGTCTCGGGTTCGAGTCCCGACGTGGGCTCCACCTCATCGGCTCGATTCGGAGATCCGCCCCGGGTGACCTCGACGATCCTCATCCACGCGCTGACGACCGCGCTGGCCATCGGCTTCGCCGTGCTCGTGGCCGACCAGTGGCTGCGCCGCCGCCAGCCGTACCAGCTCGTCTGGGCCCTCGGCCTGGTGTGGTACGGCATCGCCGCCGGGACCGAGCTGCTCGGCGCGGCGACCGGCTGGAACGAGCTCCTGTATCGGGCCTGGTACCTGACCGGCGCCGTGTGGGTGGCCGCCTGGCTCGGGCTCGGCACGATCTACCTGCTGGCGCGCACCCGGTTCGGGTTCGCGTTCGCCGCCTCGCTCCTGCTCGCCGGCCTGTTCACCTACCTGACCCAGCAGCGCTACGAGTACGCGAACGCCGGCATCGCACCGGCGGTCTACGTCGCCGTCGCCGCCGTCGCGGCGGTCGCGATCACGGTGCTGAGCTGGCGCCGCAGCGAGGCATGGGCCCACGTTGCTGCAGGTGTCATCGTGGCCGGCACGCTCGCCTCGGGCCTCATGATGGCCGCGGTCAGCCTGCCGGCTCCGGGCTACGCCATCGACCCGGCGACCGGCGCGCCGACCGGCGAGCTGTTCCCCGGCTACCTGCGCCTCCTGACCCCGTTCTTCAACATCTCCGGCGCGTTCGCGCTCGTCCTCGGCGCAATCTACTCCGCCTACGTGTTCATGCCGAAGCGGCGCGTGATCGGGTACTCGGTCCGGGCCGATCAGCCACTGGTGGCGCGCATCGGATCCATCCTCGTCGCGCCGGTGGCGATCGCGGTGAACCTCGTCGCGTCGCTGCCGGAGGCGGTCGTCGCGCTGCTTCGCGGCCGGTTGAACAGCCGGGTCCCGGCGACGCTGCTCATCGCAGCCGGCGGCATGGTCGTGTCCGTGACCAGCGGCCTCGGGCGCTTCGGCGAGACGAGCGCCCACGCCATCGGCCTCCTCGTCGGCCTGCTGCTCATCTTCCTCGGCTTCCTGGTGAGCATCGAGGTGTTCAGCGACGTGCGGCTGCCGTTCACGCGGATCGTGCTGCGGAGGCGGGACCGCGGAGGCCAGCCGGCGGGTTGAGGGGCGCCGATCTTTCGGGCTCGCTGGCCCGCGAGCCGCTCTGGCGAGGCGTTTCAACCGATCGATCGGGTACGCCAGCACGTGACGTCTCGTGGAGCGCCATCCGCGCACCCACCGGCCCGATTGATCGGTCATTCTGCGTGGGAGCAGCGGTTCATGTGCCGCCCAGCCCGATTCGTCGGCTCCGGCGTCAGCGCGCGGTGCACGGCACTCGTTGACGCCGGAGCGTGCCCTGGAGTAAGATCGGCAGGCTTTCCCCCGTGGCCCGAATCCTGTTTCAACGTGGCCGGAGCAGGGGAGCCTGAGGGAAACCTGAACACGTGGCAAAGGCCGAAAATCGTCCCGTGATCGCCCTGGCGTGCACCGTCTGCAAGGAGCGCACGTACAGCACGCGGAAGAACAAGAAGAATGATCCCGGGCGGCTGGAGCTGAACAAGTTCTGCCCCCGCTGCCGTCAGCACCAGCTGCACCGGGAAACGAAGTAGGAGGCTGCGTTCGGAGGGGTGTAGCTCAATTGGTAGAGCACTGGTCTCCAAAACCAGCGGTTGCAGGTTCGAGTCCTGTCGCCCCTGCCACCTCCCACGCGCCGCAGCCATCCACCACCACGCCGTAGCAGGAAGAACGCACCGATCGTGACCGGACTCCGCCGATACGTGATCGAGAGCTGGGCCGAGCTCAAGAAGGTCGCCTGGCCCGCCCGCGAGACCGTCATCCGCCTGACGCTGCTCGTCATCGCGGTCTCGTTCGCCGTGGGCGTGTACATCTTCGTGCTCGATCGGATCTTCAACGGACTCATGGACCAGGTGCTCTGATGGCCGACGAGACGACGCAGGACACGCTGAACGAGGCCCGCGAGGCCGCGCGCCTGTCGCGCGAGGCGCCACGCGCCGGCGAGATGGGGGATGCCGCCACGAAGCAGTGGTACGTCATCCACACCTACTCCGGGTACGAGAACAAGGTGAAGGCGAACCTCGAGCATCGCATCGAGTCGATGGGCGTCGAGGATCAGATCTTCCAGGTGCTCGTGCCGATGGAGGAGGAGATCGAGATCCGCAACGGCCAGCGCCAGACCGTGAACCGCAAGGTCTTCCCGGGCTACGTGCTGGTCGAGATGGCGATGAGCGACGAGAGCTGGTACGTCGTGCGCAACACCCCCGGCGTGACGAGCTTCGTCGGCTCGGGCAACCGGCCGCTGCCGCTCGACGAGTCCGAGGTCAAGAAGATCCTCAAGCAGATGGGGGTCGAGACGCCGAAGTTCAAGGTCCAGTACCAGAAGGGCCAGAGCGTGCGCGTCAAGGACGGCCCGTTCGCCGAGTTCATCGGCACCGTCGACGAGGTCAACCCCGAGCGAAACAAGGTCAAGGTGCTCGTCAGCATCTTCGGCCGCGAGACGCCCGTCGAGCTGGACTTCCTGCAGATCGAGAAGCTATAGTCGTGGCGCCGCGGCGTATATACGGTATATACGCCTGCGCCTGAACCGATGGAAAGCCCGACAAGGGCACCAGGAAGAGGGAGGGACCCGCATCGGTCCCGTCTGAACCTCCGAAGGAGAATCGATGGCAAAGAAGATTCGCGCGATGCTGAAGGTGCAGGCGCCCGCCGGCGCCGCGACGGCCGCGCCGCCGGTCGGGCCCGCGCTCGGCCAGCACGGCATCAACATCATGGAGTTCATCAAGGCCTTCAACGAGCGGACCGCCGATCTGCGCGGGTACGTCGTGCCGGCCGAGATCACCGTCTACGAGGACCGATCCTTCACGTTCGTGACGAAGGCGCCGCTGGCGGCCGCCCTCCTCAAGCGAGCGGCGGGCGTCGAGTCCGGCTCCTCGGTGCCGAACAAGGAGAAGGTCGGGCGCGTGACGCGCGACCAGGTCCGCGAGATCGCCGAGATGAAGATGCAGGACCTCAACGCCAACACCGTCGAGCAGGCGATGAAGATCATCGAGGGCACCGCGCGCTCGATGGGCATCGAGGTGGCCTCCTGATGGCGAAGCACGGACGCAAGTACACCGAGGCCGCGAAGCTCGTGGAGCCGCAGCGCCGCTACGAGATCGCCGAGGCGACGGAGCTGCTGCCCAGGCTGTCGATCTCGAAGTTCGACGGCACGATCGAGGCGCACCTGCGCCTCGGCGTCGACCCGCGACACGCCGACCAGCTCGTGCGCGGCACCGTGGTGCTGCCGCACGGCACCGGCAAGACGAGCCGGGTCATCGTCTTCGCCCAGGGCGAGAAGGCGCAGGAGGCGATGCGCGCCGGCGCCGACGAGGTCGGCGGCGAGGACCTGGTCAAGCGGATCGACGCCGGCTGGTTCGAGTTCGACGTGGCGATCGCCACGCCGGACATGATGGGCACCGTCGGTCGTCTCGGGAAGAAGCTCGGGCCCCGCGGCCTCATGCCCAATCCGAAGTCGGGGACGGTGACGTTCGACATCGAGCGGGCGGTGGGCGAGATCAAGTCCGGCCGGATCGAGTTCAAGGTCGACCGCGCGGGGATCGTCCATGCCCCGGTGGGCCGTGCCAGCTTCACGCCCGAGCAGCTGGCGGCGAACGTCGCCACGCTGGTCGATGCGATCAACCGCGCCAAGCCTTCCGGCGCGAAGGGGACGTACATGCGCACCCTGACGCTGGCGCCGACCATGGGCCCCGGCGTGCGAGTCGACATTCCCTCCGCATTGGCGGCGGCGAGCGCGTAGACGTATCGGCGGCCGGCGAGCCGCCCTTTCGACAGCCGATGTCGCATCGGCTAGGATGAGCGCCGCACAACCGAACACGCCGAAGACCGCGATGCGTTCCAGGTGCGATTCCTGGACCAATCGTCGGCGCTGAACCAGTCAGACGCCGCGGCACGCGCAGGCACGAATGAACGACTTTGCCTCCACGGCGGTCTCGTGTCGCGCACTGCACGGGCCGCCGTTTCGTTTTGCCGAGGAGGAGACCAGAGAGGACCGATGCCCACCGATGTGAAGCGCGAGGCCGTCGCCGAGCTGGCGGAGCTGCTCCGCACCAGCACGGCCATGGCCGTCGCCGACTACCGCGGCCTGAAGGTCTCGGAGATGCAGACGGTCCGGAGGACGCTGCGCGACAGTGGCGTGCGGCTGACCGTCGCCAAGAACCGCCTGCTGAAGATCGCCGCCGACGAGGCGGACCGCGGGGAGCTGAAGCCGCTCCTCGACGGCCCGACCGCCCTGGCGACGGTCGACGGCGACGAGGCGGCGATGGCGAAGGCGCTGGCCGAGGCACTCCGGCCCTATTCGCGGACCGTCACCGTGCGTGGCGGCATGCTCGGCGGCCAGGCGATCGACGCGGCGCAGCTCACGCGCCTTGCCACGCTGCCCTCCCGCGAGGTCCTGCTCGGCAAGGTTGCCGGCGGGATGGCCGCGCCGATGACCGGCATGGCCGCCGTCCTCGCCGCAAACCTGCGCAACCTCGTTGGCGTGCTGAGCGCCGTGGCCGACAAGAAGCGAGCAACCGAGAGCGCGGCCTGAGGGCTCAGCTCCGACGAACGAACAGGAGAACCGATACCGATGGCGACCAAGACCCTGGACAAGGATCAGATCCTCGAGGCGATCGACAACATGACCGTCCTCGAGCTGAGCGAGCTCGTGAAGGCCTTCGAGGAGCGCTACGGCGTCACTGCCGCGGCCCCGGTGGCCGTCGCGGCCGGCGCAACCGAGGCCGGTGATGGCGCCGGTGCCGCTGCCGCCGCCGAGGAGCAGGACGCGTTCGACGCCGTCCTCACCGACGTGGGCGCGAACAAGATCCTCGTGATCAAGGCCGTCCGCGAGCTGACCGGCCTGGGCCTCAAGGAGGCCAAGGACCTCGTCGACGCCGCTCCGAAGGCCGTCCGCGAGGGCGTGACCAAGGAGGAGGCCGAGGCGGCCAAGGAGAAGCTGGCCGAGGCGGGCGCCACCGTCGAGGTGAAGTAAGCTCCGCCTCCTCGCGACACGAGCCGGTCCCTTCGGGGGCCGGCTCGTCGCATGCCCGGGCCTAGGCGGCGGGGCCCCGACGCGCCTTGCGGCTCAGCACGTAGAGGATCGCCCCGAGGACGAGGACCGACACGAGCGTGATGGATCGGTCCATGAGCGCGGCCGTCGCCGCGGCGTCGGTCGAGACGCCGTACAGCGTCAGGGCGTAGATCGCCCCCGCCTCGACGAAGCCGATCCCCGCGGGGGTCAGCGGCAGGATGCTGAACATCGCCCCGATGAGGGCGACGAAGACGGCGGTGCTGAAGCCGATGCCGATCTCCGGCAGGGCGAGCGAGGCGACGACGAGGTAGAGCCGAAGCCCCTCGAGCAGCCAGATCCCCGCCGTCACGGCTCCGATCGTGCCGATGGCCCTGGGCGTCAGCGACGAGGCGGCTCCGTCATGGACGCCCTCCCAGATCCGGGCCGCGCGGCGCGGCAGGTGCTCGATCAGCCAGCGGCGAGCCCTGACCAGCCCGACGGTGATGAGCACGACCCCGAGCGCAAGGCCGATGCCGACCAGCAGCAGCGTCTGCGCCGCGCCGCTCACCCGCCCCCCGAAGCTCCAGAATCCTGCCGCCACGGCGATGACGAACACGCCGAGGATGTCGGCCGCGCGCTCGATGAGCAGTGTCCCGAAGGTGTGCGGCAGCGGGGCGCGCACGGAGCTGCGCAGGAGGTAGGCGCGGTAGACATCGCCGAGACGCGCAGGCGCAAGGAGGTTGACGAACCACGAGAGACAGAAGATCTCCGTGGCATCGCGGAGCCGGATCGGCATGCCGGCCCGGGCGAGGAGGTAGCGCCAGCGCCAGCCGCGGAGCGGGAAGGTCAGGTAGTGCGCCAGGAAGGCGCCGGCCAGGAGGAGCGGATCGGCTCGGAGGAAGAGGTCGAGCATGGCGCCCGGGTCCAGCTCGAGCAGCACACGGAAGAGGAGGAACAGCAGCACCGCCGCGAGCAGGACCGACAGGAGGGTTCGGCGGGTGAGCAGCCGGGCGCGGAGATCCAGCCCGTTGTCGGAGTCCGCGTCGCCGGGCGCGGGCGTCGGCTGGTCGTCGGTCGTGGTCACCGCGCCAAGCCTAGCCGCGCCGCATGGCATCATGCGCACCGATGCGCCTGGCCCCGTACCTGATCCTCCTGCGGGAGAATCCGGCCTTCGCCCGCCTCTACGGGGCGCAGCTGATCACCTTCGCCGGGGAGTGGTTCGCGACGGTCGCGTTGCTCGGGCTCGTGCTCGAGCTGACCGGATCGGCCGCTGCCGCGTCGCTCGTCCTCGTGCTCCAGACCGGCGGATTCGCCGCGATCGCGCCGATGGCGGGCATCCTCGCCGACCGGGTCGATCGACGGCTCCTGCTCATCGGTGCCAACTGCGCTCGTGCCCCCTTGCCGCTCGCGTTCCTGCTCGTGGGGGACGTCGCCACGCTGTGGCTGGCCTTCACGGTGATCGCGATGCTCGCCGCCGGCGCGGCCGTCTTCGAGCCGACGTCGAGCGCCTCACTTCCTAACCTGGTCGACCGCCGGCGTCTTCCCGAGGCGAACGTCCTGATCGGCTCGGCGTGGGGGACCATGCTCGCCGTGGGGGCCGCGGTCGGCGGCCTCGTGGCCGCCACGCTCGGGCGTGAAGCGGTCTTCGTCATCAACGCGCTGGCGTTCGTCCTCGCGGCGTGGCTCATTGCCGGCATCCGGCGGCCGCTCCAGCAGCCGCGGGAGCTCGGTGCCGCCGGCGCGCACCCGCCGATCGGCGAGGCGTTCCGCGTTGCGATCGCCTTCGCGCGGAGCCGCCGGCTCGTCGCCGCGTTCCTGCTCTCGAAGACGACCTTCGGCTTCGGGACCGGCATCGTCGCGCTGCTCGCGGTCTTCGGCGCCGAGGTGTTCGGGGCTGGCGACGCCGGCATCGGCGCGCTCTTCGCGGCGCGCGGCCTCGGCGCGTTGGCCGGGCCCTTTGCCGCGCGGGCGATCTTCGGCACGGAGGACCGCGGGCTCCTGATCGGGATCGGCGCGTCGCTGGTGCTGCTCGTCGCCTGCTACACGGTCTTTCCGCTTGCGCCGGCGATCTGGGTCGCGGCCCTGCTCGTCTTCGCCGCGCACTGCGGCGGGGGAGCGCAGTGGACCCTGTCGACCCTGGGGCTGCAGCGCGCCACGCCGGACGCGCTCCGTGGTCGCCTGTTCAGCTTCGACTACACGCTCGTGACGCTGACGATCACGGTCTCGACCCTGGCGGCCGGCTTTCTGGCCGATGCGTTCGATCCGGCCGTGGCCGCGTGGACGATGGTGGGTCTCGTCGCGGTTGCCGGGACGGCGTGGGCCGCCTTCGCGCGGCCCCTCGTTCGACCGGCGGCCTGATCAGCCGACGCGGCCGACGCCGAACAGCTGGAGGAGCTGCGCGGCCACCGCGAGCCCGGCCACGACGAGCCACGGCGGTGCATTGACCACCACCAGCGCCGCGAAGGCGAGGGCGACGAGCAGGACATCGACCGGTCCGGTCACCGCGCTCGTCCAGACCGGGTCGTAGAGGGCGGCGATGAGCAGCCCGATCACCGCGGCGTTCGTCCCCGCGAGCGCCCCTCGGAAGGCCGCCGAGCGACGGAGCCGGTCCCAGAACGGAAACGCGCCGATGACGAGCAGGAACGACGGCAGGAAGATGGCGGCCAGCGCGACGGCCGCACCGGCGATGCCGTTCGGCTCCGGCTGGAGCGAGACGCCGAGGTAGGCGGCGAAGGTGAACAGCGGCCCGGGCACCGCCTGCGCCGCGCCATAGCCGGCGAGGAAGGCCTCCTCCGACACCCAGCCCGGCGTCACGACCGACTCGCTGAGCAGCGGCAGGACGACGTGGCCGCCGCCGAAGACGAGCGCGCCGGCCCGGTAGAAGCTCTCGACGATCGCGATCGCCTGGCTCCCGGTGGCCGCCACGGCCAGGGGAAGGCAGATCAGCAGCGCCACGAAGAGCGCCAGCGCCACCGCCCCGGCCCGCCGCCCGACCGGCGACGGCGCCTCCTGTCGATCCGGCGCCGGAACGCGATCGAGGAGCCACCAGCCGAGCAGGCCGCCGGTCGCGATGACCGCGATCTGGAGCGCGGCGGTCTGGAGGAGCAGCATCGCGGCCGCCGCGGCCACCGCCAGCACCCGGCGGGGCCAGTCGGGCGCGAGCGAGCGCCACATCGACACGACCGCCACGGCCACGATCGCGACCGCGGCGAGCTTCAGCCCCTGGATCCAGCCGGCTGCGGCCAGGTCGACCTCGGTGGTGAGCATCGCGAACGCGGTGAGCGCAACGGCAGAGGGCAGGGTGAACCCCACCCACGCGGCCAGCGCTCCGCCCCAGCCTGCGCGAAGCAGCCCGATGCCGATGCCGACCTGGCTGCTCGCCGGACCGGGAAGGAACTGGCACAGCGCGACGAGGTCGAGGTAGGTGGCCTCCGAGAGCCAGCGCCGGCGTGCCACGTACTCGCGGTGGAAGTAGCCGAGGTGAGCGATCGGCCCGCCGAAGGAGGTCAGGCCCAGCATCAGCGCGACGCGGAATACCTCGAGGACCTGCCCGGCGCCGGTCACCGGACTGCGGCTCCGGTCGTGAAGCATCGAGCGGATTCTCCCATCGCCGCGCGCCCGCTTCCTACAATTGCGGCATGCTCCGGATCGGATCCATCGTTCTTCGCTGCCATGACCGTGCGCGGCTCGAGGCGTTCTGGACGGCAGCGCTCGACTACGTTCCGGTGGAAGCGTCGCGTGACGTGGACTTCATCGTCCTCCGTCCACGGAACGGGCCCGGCCCCAACCTTTCGCTCGACGAGCACCATTCCGAGCGCCCGCTGCCGCCGCGCATCCACCTCGATCTCTACGCCGAGGACCAGGCGGCGGAGGTGGAGCGGCTCACTGGCCTTGGCGCCAGTCGCGTGGAGTGGGACCGCCGCCCGCCGGATGCCGACTACGTGATCATGGAGGACCCCGAGGGCAACCGCTTCTGCGTCATCGACCGCGGCTGACGAGCCGCCGGCCGCCCGGCGGGGACTAGAATCGGACCGTGGGCGGTCCTGGCAGCCGGCACCAGCCGATCCTCCCACCGCAGTTCAGGAGGCAGCGCGATGGTCCCATCCGAGGACGAGCGAGCGGGCACGCAGGATCGCGACCTTCCGGGTGAGGCCGAGGCCTGGAACCGCCTGCACGCGGTCATCGATCGGATCACGCCGGAGATCGCCTCCGAGCCGGGGTACTTCGAGGAGGGCTGGACGGCCAAGGATGCCGTCGCCCACGTCGGTACCTGGATGGCGCAGGGCGCGCACATGCTGCGCCGCATCGCCGCCGGGACGTATCGGGAGGGAGAGCTCGACATCGACGCCGAGAACGCTCGCTTCCTCGAAGCGATGCGGGACGTGCCGCTCGACACGGTCCATCTTCAGGCCGCCGCCGCGCACGGCGAGCTCATGCGGGCATGGGCCCAGCTGCCCGAGGTCACGCCCGAGGCGGCGTTCTGGGTCCGCAAGGCGGGGCCGGAGCATTACGCGGAGCACCTGCCACGCCTGGAGGAGTGGGTCGCGCAGCTCGAGCGCGCGCGCTGATGCGACGAGGAGGACTGGCGCGATGAATGTTACGGTCGCGGGCGAGACTCCGCGCAACGAACGCGCCGGTCAGGTCTCGCACCTCCTCCTCTCGCCCGGGCAGTTCGGATCGGCGCGCATGGCGATCTCCTTCGGACCCGGGAGCGGCGGAATAGCGGGTTGAGACGTGCCACGACCGCGGTACGACGGCTATGCCGACTGGTACGACGCCAATCTCGCGCCGTATGTCGAGGCAGCCGGCCAGGATTTGTTGTCGTTGGTCGGGCCGGGACCGGGACGGTGCCTCGACCTCGGTTGCGGCACCGGCGCAAACCTGCATCGCCTGACCGATGCGGGCTGGACCGTGGTCGGCGTCGACCTGTCTTCGGATCAGCTTCGTCGAGCCGGCACTCGGGCTCCTGAGGGCGTCGACCTCGTCCAGGCCGATGCCACCGCGTTGCCATTCGCGGACTCGTCGTTCGACGCTGTGGCCTGCGCCCTCCTGCACACCGACGTCGACGACTTCGCCGCCGTGTGCCGTGAGGCGCACCGGGTTCTCAGGCCCGGCGGCCGTCTGGCCTACGTCGGGATCCATCCCTGCTTCGTCGGCCCGTTCGCGCGCAACCCTCCCGGCGAGCCGCCTGAGCTCCACCCCGGCTATCGGGACACTGCCTGGACCACCGGAGGCTTCAGCGACGGCATCCGCCGGCGAGCGGGCGCGAAGCACGTGCCCCTCGCCGAATTCTTCAACGCCTTCCTGAACGCGGGCTTCCGGGTGGTGCGGGTGTTCGAGGCGACCGATGAGGACTACCCGACCCGGATCGGCCTCGTGGTCGAGCGACCTCGAACACACATGGTTGATGGCGAGCACGCCAGCGCAGTGTTGGGGTACGCCCGATAGCCCGGCTCACTCCTGCGGGCTGCCCTCAGCGCCAGCGTCCAACCAGAGTGCTGGCGGCCGCACCAAGCCGGCCCCACGGGGTGGCGTTCGGCGCCTGCGGCGGTGGCTGGCGCAGGACGGTGAGCCAGCCGCTGCGCCGGCGAACTGCGAACCGCGTGCGGCCGCGCGGGGTGCGCTCGAACGACAGGTCGACGATCGCCGACCCGACCCGCATCCCGTCGAGCCGAAGGTCCGGCAGCCAGGCGGGCAGGTGGGGGTCGATGACCAGCAGTCGTGCCGGCGAGACGGGAACCATGCCGAGCAGCGCCTGGATCATCTGGACCACCGCGCTGGCCGACCAGCCCTGGGGCTCACAGCTGTCGGGGTAGACGCCCGGATGCGGGTGCTCGTCATCGCGCTGAATCCCGCCCACGACCTCCGGGAGGCGTGCCTCGGCGAACAGCTCCGCGGTGTCGAAGAAGCCCCGCGCGAGGCGGTCGAGGTGGTCCCATGCGCCGTAGCGGGCGAACCCGAAGCCGATGGTCGCCTGCTCCACCGGCCAGACGGTGCCGCGGTGATAGCTGAACGGGTTGAAGGCCGGGTGCTCACTGGACAGGGTGCGGATGCCCCAGCCGCTGAACATGTCCGAGCGCATGAGCCGCTGCGCCACGGCCCGACCGCGTGCCGGCGGCACGAGACCGGCGGCCAGCAGGTGCCCGGCATTCGATGCCATCGACCGGATCGGCCGCCCATGCGGACCGAGGCCCTTGGCGTAGAAGCCGAGATCGTCGAGCCAGAAGGCGCTGTCGAAGCGGCGGCGCAGCCGGTGCGCGCGGCGGAGCAGCTCTGCCGCATAGCCAACGTCACCGCAGGCGGCGAAGACGAGAGCCGCCTGCTGGAACCCCGCGTAGGCGTACCCCTGGAGTTCCGCGGTGGCGATCGGGTTCGGGACGATCTCGCCGGCCTCGTCGACGATTGCGTCGTCGGAGTCGAGCCAGCCCTGGTTCTTCACGCCCGCAGTCGAGTGAGTGCGGTACTCGATGAACCCGTCCCGGTCGAGGTCGGCGTAGCGGTCGAGCCAGTCGAGTGCCGCCCTGGCCGCCGGCAGCAGGTCGCGGATCGTATCGAAGTCCGCGGTCCAGGCCAGGTATTGCCCCATCATGATCAGGAAGTCGGGCACGGTCGCCCAGTCGCCGTAGTAGCGGGTGAACGGGTCGATCCCCGCACGCGAGACCGGCCCCCAGCGAGCCTGGTGGATCATCTTCCCGGGCTCCTCGTCGCGCCAGTCGTCGATCGCCTGCCCCTGCCAGGCCGCGTTGGCACGCAGGGCGTCGCGCAGCGGCGCCTTCATCGCTGGGAGCGCCTGCCAGCCGATGGTCAGCGTGTCGCGGCCGAAGAACTGCTGGTACAGCGGCAGCCCGGCGATCGGAGCGGCGGGTCCATCGTCAAGGCCGAGTGGCAGGCTTGCCAGATCCTGGACGGCCGTCTCCCAGGCCCGCTCCACGGTGGCGTTCGAGCTGCGGAGGACCGGTGCCTCATCCAGGAGTGTCTGCCGCAGCGATGCGAGGCCGCCTCCGGGTGTTGAGAAGGCCGGCTGCGGTGCCCGGCGGGGCCGGTCTTCGATGATCGGCGTCGCGGTCAGCGTCAATTCAACGCTCTCCCGCGCAGGGACCTCCACGCTGCAGCGCAAGGCGCCGTCGTCCCAGTCAGCCCGTGCGCCGGTCAGACGCAGCTCGATGCGCGCCGGGACGCGTTCGTCATCCGCTCTGAACGAGAGACATCCGCCGTCCGCGTCCCATGCTGTCCGGGTCGGCACCTCGACACGTCGCTCGCCACGCTCGGTGTCGTCGGTGTCGACGAAGTCCGCAGCCAGGTGCCAGGCGATCGGCACCCGGACGGCCTCGCGGATGGCGTAGTTCGTGATTCGCAGCCGCGTGGCGAGACCGTCCCCCACGAACCGCGCCTGCTCCACGAAGACCGTGCGCCAGGGTAAGCCACCGCCCTCGCCGATTTCGTAGTACCCCAGCAGAGCATCGGGACCGACAGGACTGACGGAGACGGCATCGAGCGGCCGGCCGTCGACGGTGACGCGATCCTCCGAGAGAACCCGCGTGTTGTCGACGTGAAGGCCCTCGGACCCGGAACCGATGACCTGACCATCGAGATCGGTGATCAGCACCGTTCGGCCGCTGTACAGGTAGAGCTGTCCGGGCCGGCCGCGAAGCAGGACGCGGTGCGGCATCGTGGTGGTGGTTAGCGTCCAAGCCGCCGAACGGCGAGCAGCACCCCTGCCAGAGCAGCAAGCCCGACGGCCGCCTTGCGGTTCGGATGCAGCTCGAACAGGTCGGTGTACACGCTGCTCGCCTTCGACTCCCGGCCGAACCGGCCGGTGACGCTGCCGGCAGTCTCGATCGGCTGCTCGAGGTTGTCGGAGCCGTCGTCGGGCTCGTCTCCGAGCTGGTCGCTCACCCCGGAGTCATTGCGGAGCTGCCACCAATCGAGGAGGCGCGGGTTGAGGCGCTCGACGGCGGTGAACAGCTTGCTCGCACCGCCCGTGGCGATGATCGCGACCGGGTGCTCGGCGGCGTGGAGGATCGCCTTGGCCGTCACCCGCGGCTCGTAGATGGGCGGAATGGGCACGGGGCGGCGGCCGGCCTTCGATCGCGCGTGGTCGAACAGGGGCGTGTTCATGCTCGAGGGCTCGATGAGCACCACGTTGATCCCCGAGTCCTCGCGCTCCATCTCGACCCGGAGCGCCTCGGTGAACCCCTTGATCGCGTGCTTCGCGGCGCAATAGGCGGCCTGGAGCGGCACGGCCCGCTCGCTCAGCGCGGAGCCGACGTTGATGATCGTCCCGCCACCGGCCGCGCGCAGATGCGGCAGAGCCGCCTTCACGCCATGAACCTGTCCGAGGTAGTTGACCTCGGTCACGCGGCGGAACTCGTCGACGGTCAGGTCCTCGATAGTGGCGTAGATGCTGATGGCGGCGTTGTTGACCCAGGTGTCGATCCGCCCGAAGCGCTCGACAGCCTCGGCGGCCGCGCGATCCGCGGTCGCCGGGTCGGCGACGTCACCCGCCACGGTGTGGATCTCGCCGCCCATCCGGGTCACCTCGGCGACGAGGGTCTTCAACGCATGCTGACCGCGCGCGACAGCCGTGATGCGCGCGCCACGACGCGCAAGCTGGAGAGCGGTCTCACGCCCGATCCCGGACGAGGCGCCGGTGACGACGACGACCTGTTGGCTCAGGGGACGGGTCATGGCTGGTGCCTCGGGGCGTCGATGACCTCGGCGACGCCGCTGCGTGAAAGGGAGTTCGACGCATCGAGGTGAGCATCATCGTCGACCGCCACGCGGAGGCGGTAGACGAGCTCGCCGCCGAGCCAGGCGGTGACCAGGGCCAGGAGCGCGCCGGCCAGCCCCAGGACGAACGGGAGCAGGTTCGGCCCGAAGGCGACGCCGTCGAGGCGCATCAGCCAGCTCACTGCGAAGAGCGCGACGATGACGACGTTGCCGCCGCCATGGATCAGGCCGACCTGCTTGGCACGCGTGCCGGAGGGGATCGCCAGCCAGTCGATGAGCCCGAACAGTGCCGCCGCCAGTCCACCGACCACCCCGGCCGCGATGGCCCAGAAACTGAATACGGCGAAGTCTCGGTTGTCGGTGATCAGGTACAGCGCATCGAAGACCACCGCCGTGCTGAGCAGCCCGAGCGGAAAGACGATGAGCATCGGATGGACGGGATGACCGAGGAATTTGAATCGCGTTTCCATGGATGTCGACCTCTTCTGCGACTGAGGGTTCAGTGGCGAATCGGCGGCTCGGTCGCGATTCGTATTGGCTACGACGCTTGAGCACTCCCTCCGGACGGGCGGAAGGCAACGCAGCAGAACCCGGGCCGGGGATCGAGGAGCGGCTCGAGATCCGCCACGCCGACGGCATCGGTCAGTCCCTGCGCCAGCGCCAGGTTCGTGCCGCAGACCAGCTGACGGTGCTCTCGTGCCAGCGTGTCGAACGGGCAGTTCCGGAGCCGGAGGACGCCGTCATCGCCGGACACCGGCTCGTACCCGCCGCTGGCGAGCGCTCGTCGCAGCCGCGTCTGAGGGGCTCCACGGCCCGCTCCCTTCGCGAGTTCCGCCCCCGTCTCACGAGCTGTCGACGCCAGCTCGGGCGGCACGCTCCCGCCGCCGATGCGTTCGAGCGCGGTGGCGAACACCTGCGCGGCGCGCGTGTACCGCCGGTCGGGCACCGTGACGCTGAACTCCCGATCCGCGCGCCAGTACACCCGGGCCGGTCGCCCCGCTCCCGGGCCGACGCGGCCACTGAGACGGCGATACGCGGCCTCCAGCAGACCGGCATCGACCAGCTTGTCGAGGTGAAAGGTTGCGAGGGCACGGGTCACGCCGACGGCGCGCGCCGCCTGTTCCCGCCCGACTGGCTCTGGCTGCGCCGCGACCCAGTCATAGAGCGAACGCCGCGCGGGTTCCTGGAGCAGGCCGACGGCCGTGACGTCGGTGGGGGTGCGGATGCTCACCGATCTGCCTCTATCACACGTCTAGACTAGCGCTACATTTGACAGCGTCAAGTGGCGGGTGTATCACTAGTACATGCTAGCGATACACAAGGCACGAGCGACATGGCATCGAGCGCCCCGCGTGAGCGTCATCGGGGTCGGAGTCATGGTCGTCGCCGGAGCGGCCGACGTGACGGTCCACCTGCTGTCGGGCGGTCATCACCACCCTGACGGCGTCATGGCCCACGGCGCCCACCTGCTCGGGATCGCCGGCATGGTTCTCGTCTTGACCGGGCTCATTGCCTTCGGAGTTCGGCGCAGCAGCGGCCGGCGTTCCGGCACCAGCAAGGAGGGTCCCCACGATGCCCATCGGTGACTTCGTCAACCTGATTCCCGCGCCCGTCTTCCTCCTCATCCACCTGGCCCTGTTCGCGGCCGGCGCCTACTTCGCCTGGAGGTCCTTCGAGGCCGATGCGTCCCTGCTCGGCTGGGGATTCAGCCTGTTTGCGGCGGCGGAGATCAGCTACATGACCTACCACCTCGACTGGACGGTGTTCCTCTTCGCTCACACGATCAGCGAGGTCCTGAACCTGGCCGCGTTCACCCTGATCTTCGTCGGCGCCACCCGTGGCGTCGCGGCGCGCCTCCAGGGCAGCGCGGGACGTGCGTGATGCGCCGGATCGCGGCCGCCGCGGCACCAGTGCTGGTGACCGCCGGCCTGCTCCTGGGGGCCTGCTCAGCCGAGACGGCGACGGAGCCGGTGGCCACCGACCAGGTCGACCTGCCCCCGTCGTATCGGTTCGAGCCGGAGGTGATCACCGTGCCCGACGGCACCACCGTGACCTGGACGAACAACGACAACTTCACCCACAACGTGCGCCTGCTCGACGACGGCGGCCAGATCCTCGACCTGCCGCCCGGCGAGAGCGTGAGCTACACGTTCACCGGCCCCGGCGAGCACCGCTACGACTGCTCGCTCCATCCCAACGACATGACCGGCGTCGTGTTGGTCACCGATGGATGACTCGAGCGTCGCATCGGAGGACCTATAGCCCTGATTTGACGAGCGCTTCAGTTGACGAAGCGAAATGCTTTGATATACTCCTCGTTCGCGTGTCCGCGCCCCACCATGTCCTCTTCGAGGAGTCCTGAATGGCTTTGGCCGAGTCGACCGGCCGCTTCGAGCTGGCCCCGACCCGAGAGAATTTCTCGCACATTCCCGAGGTTCTCCCCCTACCGAACCTGATTCAAACCCAGACCGAGTCCTTCGAGTGGTTCGTCACCAACGGCCTGCGAGAGCTGCTGGACGAGATCACTCCGATCACCGACTTCACCGGCAAGAACCTGGAGCTGCACTTCCGCGAGTTCTACTTCGAGGATCCGAAGTTCACCGAGGAGGAGTGCCGCACGCGTGACCTGACCTTCGCGCGTCCGCTGAAGGTGGAGGTCGATCTCGTCATCAAGGAGACTGACGAGGTCAAGCACCAGACCGTCTTCATGGGCGACTTCCCGTGGATGACGGATCAGGGCACCTTCATCATCAACGGCGCCGAGCGCGTCGTGGTGAGCCAGCTCGTCCGCTCGCCGGGCGTGTACTACACCGCCGCCGAGGATCCGGCGACGGGTCGGATGCTGCATGCCGCCAAGGTCATCCCGAACCGTGGCGCCTGGCTCGAGTTCGAGACGAGCAACAAGGACCTGCTCTCGGTCAAGGTGGACCGCAAGCGCAAGATCCCGGTTACCACGCTGCTGCGCGCCGTCGGCCTCGAGACGAGCGAGATCGAGAAGATCTTCGCGCCGGCCGATGACAACCCGGAGCATCCGTACGTCGCTCTGACGCTCGAGAAGGACCCCGCCGACAACCAGGAAGAGGCCCTCATCGAGGTTTACAAGAAGCTGCGCCCAGGGGACCCGCCGACCGTCGAGAACGCGCGGGCGCTCGTCACGAGCCTCTTCTTCAACTTCCGTCGCTACGACCTCGGCCGCGTCGGCCGCTACAAGCTGAACAAGGCCCTCGCCGAGATCGCGGCGAAGCTGAAGATCGAGCTGCCGGCGGAGGAGGCCGAGAACCCGCGCGAGAGCCGGGTCATCAGCCGCAACGACATCGTGGCCATCATCGGCAAGCTCATCGAGCTCAACAACGGCCGCGGCGACCCCGACGACATCGATCACCTCGGCAACCGTCGGATCCGCGCCAATGGCGAGCTGATCCAGAACCAGTTCCGGATCGGCCTGCTCCGCATGGAGCGTGTCGTCAAGGAGCGGATGACGATCACCGACGCCGACCAGGCGACGCCGAACACCCTCATCAACATCCGCCCCGTCGTGGCGGCGATGAAGGAGTTCTTCGGCGGAAGCCAGTTGAGCCAGTTCATGGATCAGACGAACCCGCTGGCCGAGCTCACCAACAAGCGCCGCCTCTCGGCCCTCGGCCCGGGCGGCCTGTCGCGCGAGCGTGCCGGCTTCGACGTCCGTGACGTGCACCCGTCGCATTACGGCCGGATGTGTCCGATCGAGACGCCGGAGGGACCGAACATCGGCCTCATCGGCTCGCTGGCGACGTACGGGCAGATCAACCGCCACGGCTTCATCGAGACGCCGTACCGCAAGGTGCGCCGATTCGTCGGCGCCCGCGACCGCAAGGACGATGCGATCGGCCAGGTGCTGGCCGAGGACCTCGTGCTGACCGACGGCGGCAAGCCGGTCGCGAAGGCGGGGGCCGAGATCGACGAGAAGATCTGGGGCCAGATCAAGGAGAACAAGGTCGCCCAGGTCCGGATCCGCCCGATCGTCACCGACGAGATCGTCTATCTCGATGCGACCGAGGAGGAGAAGTTCCACATCGCGCAGGCGAACGCCGTGCTCGACGAGAACTTCCGCTTCGCCGAGGAGCGCGTGCTCGTCCGATACAAGGACAAGTTCCTCGAGGAGTCGGTCGACGTGATCGACTACATGGACGTCAGCCCGAAGCAGATCGTGAGCGTCGCCACCGCGATGATCCCGTTCCTCGAGCACGACGACGCGAACCGCGCGCTGATGGGCTCGAACATGATGCGCCAGTCGGTGCCGCTGCTCCAGCCGGAGTCGCCCGTCGTCGGCACGGGCGTCGAGTTCCGGGCCGCGCTCGACTCCCAGGGCGTGCTCGTGGCGAAGTCGGGTGGCACGGTCGTGAGCGTGACCGCCGACTGGATCCAGGTCGAGCGTGACGAGGGCGACGAGCGCGACACGTATCGGCTCAAGAAGTTCCTGCGCTCCAACCAGGGCACCTGCATCAACCAGCGCCCGGTCGTCGACGTCGGCGACCGCGTGACCGAGGGGCAGGTCCTGGCGGACGGGTCGAGCACCGAGGCCGGCGAGATGGCCCTGGGGCAGAACATCCTCGTCGCCTTCCTCCCCTGGGAGGGTGGCAACTACGAGGACGCGATCGTCATCAGCGAGCGTCTCGTCAAGGACGACCTGTTCACGAGCATCCACATCGAGAAGCACGAGATCGAGGCGCGGGACACGAAGCTCGGCCCCGAGGAGATCACCCGCGACATCCCGAACGTCGGCGAGGAGAGCCTCCGCAACCTCGACGAGGACGGGATCATCTACGAGGGGGCGGAGGTCAAGCCCGGCGACATCCTCGTCGGCAAGATCACGCCGAAGGGCGAGACCGAGCTGACCGCCGAGGAGCGCCT